>JAAXJC010000042.1:3089-5081 GCA_012270045.1 Luminiphilus sp. | reverse complement strand
TGTGGTCAAACCCGCCCTGCGGGAGGGTCGACGCCTGGCCATTAAATCTGGCGGCCACAATGTCAGCGAGGCATTCCTGCGAGACGGCGGTTTGTTGCTCGATCTCGGCGAACTCCAGCAACTCGAAACGATAGCAGGGCAGCCCGATGCGTGGGTTGACCCCGCACTGTGGAGTCACGGCCTGCTTCGGGGGCTGGCGGTGCATGGCAAGACATTTCCGGTATCCCACTGTGCAACAGTGCCCATGGGAGGCTTTCTGCTGGGCGGCGGTATCGGTTACAACCACGATGCCTGGGGCGGGCTTGCCTGCCACAACATTCAGGCGGCCGATGTGGTGACCGCAGCCGGGGAACAACTCAGGGTTTCATCTGAGGAACACCGGGATTTGTGGTGGGCGCTGCGAGGCGGCGGTATGGGTTTCCCCGCTGTGGTCACGCGCCTGCAGTTGTCCCTGTATCCGATGCCGAAGTCGGTGATGGAAACTGCGGTCATCTTCCCGATAGTTCACCTGGAGGCCGCGACAACCATGCTCTCCGAGTGGGCGGCCGCCCGGCCCGCTGACACCGAATTGATGATGCTGCTCGCCCACAACCCCACCGCAACCCCGGAGACCCCTCTTGAGGCCAGTAAAATGGCCATTGTCCGGGCCGTTGCCTACACCGGCAGCGAGCAACAGTCTCGGGACACCCTGGCAACGTTGACCAGTCATCCGCTGGCAGCCCAGGCCCTGATGACCGTGCCGGCAAAGGCCACAAGCCTGGAACAGATGTCGGTGGAGAGCATCAATCCCGCCCTCGGGCTAGGCTTTGGTCGCTACGCCGTTGACACGGTGTGGACAGACGAACTGGCAGCCATGGCGGGTGCGCTGCGCCAGCAAATATTGACGTCGCCCTCGCCCAAGACCCATTTCGTGATCTCGCCCAAGATGAACCGCCAGCTATCCCGCGACTCGGCTTTTTCGGTGGTCGGCGACACCTTCGTCGGCGCCTATGCTGTCTGGGATGCGGCCGATGACGACGCTGCCAATTTTGCCTGGTTGCAGCAGACCAAAAAGACCCTGGCTGCCAGAGCCTGCGGGCAGTACATCAATGAAGTCGACGCGTTTCGGGATACATCCGCCCCGGGGCGCTGTTTCTCGCCGGGCGCCTGGCAGAAGCTCTCCGAGGTCAGAAAGCAGTATGACCCCAAGGGCAGACTCTATACCTGGCCGGCGTTGGCATAGGGACGCTGTCCAAAACTGTTTTCAGCCGCCAAAGATGTGTTCAACCGACTGACGCCGCAGGTAGCTGCGCATGCCCTCCAGGCCTCCCTCGACACCGTAGCCCGACTGCCCGCAGGGCTCGGCGGAGTGATTGAACCCGGCGGGTTCTGCGGCTGAGGTGGAACTGACCAGGCGCAGCTTACCGGCCCTGATGCCACGGGCCATACGCTGGGCTCTCGCCATATCCTGGGTCCATACCGTAGCTGCCAAGCCGTAGTCGCTGTCATTGGCAATAGCCAGTGCCTGTTCCTCCCCGTCAAAGGACATCAGGCTGATTACAGGGCCGAAGATTTCGTCCCGCGCCAGGCAGCTTTGCGCTTTGACATGACCGAATACTGTCGGCCCGAGGAAAAAACCTGAATCGAGGTCAGTTGGGTCACGACCGTCCAGAAGCAGTTCAGCGCCCTCATCAACACCCCTGCGGATAAACTCAAGCACGCGACTGTGTTGCGACCTGCAAGCCAGGGGCCCAAACATTGTCTCTTTGTTGCAAGGGTCACCCGGACGGAGCTTGCCGGCCTCGGCAACCAAGGCTGCCTCGAGTTCCGGATATATTCTTTCCTCTACCAACACGCGGCTCCGTGCCACACAGACCTGTCCCTGATTCCACAGCGCTCCTGCAACAATACGCGCCGCCACCGCCGCCCAACCCATTTCCTCAACATCAGCAAAGACCATCTCCGGGGACTTGCCGCCACACGCCATCAGCAGCGGCTTGCTGCCGGTCTGCC
>JAAXJC010000042.1:0-3079 GCA_012270045.1 Luminiphilus sp. | reverse complement strand
CCGGTGGCAGTGGAGCCGGGAAAGGTCACCTGGTCTGTCTGCGCGTGACCCACCAACTCCCTACCGCTGTCGGCATCACCCGCCACCACGTTAAGTACGCCACTGGGGAGCCCCGCTTCGCTGGCTATTTGGGCGAGCCACAGTGCCGATGACGGGGATATGTCTGCGGGCTTCAACACGCAGGTGTTACCCGCCGCCAGTGCCGGACCCACTTTCAGGCAGGCGTTGATGAGCGGGAAATTCCACGGCACGATCGCCGCAACCACACCCCAGGGCCGGAGCTGCTGCACCTCGGTCATGCCTACGCCGGTGGCCGGCACCTCACCCATACAGATTTTGTCTATGGCCTCGGCGTAGTACCGGATAAATCCGGCGGCAATGGGTGCCTCCGCCAGCGCCATACTGATGGGCTTACCCATGTCCCGGCAATCGCAGGCCGCCAACAGGTCCGCGTGGTGGACAATTGCATCCGCGAACAGCAGAAGCTGCTTCCTGCGGGTCGAAGGAGACGCGTCCCGCCAGACCTCGGTGAATGCACGCCGGGCGGACATCACCGCCCTGTGCACTTCCTCAGAGGTGGCGGCGGGATATTTAAAGCCATCGCTGCCATCAGCGGGGTTAACCGCCGGCATGACATCGCCGGCGGAGGTTTCAAAACCGCCGTCAATAAAAAGTGATCCCTCCGGAGACTGCGGCATGACCGCCGGTTCCGGAGCGGAATCCGCAACACTGTTCATTGTTCTCTTACCTCACTACGAATTAAATCGGCAGCTTTTTCAGCCACTGCAATACAAGTGGCATTGATGTTGCCGGCAGGGATGGTCGGAAATACGGAGGCATCGGCAACCCACAAGCTGTCCAAGCCATGTACCTTCAAACCCGGGTCAACCACCGCATCCCCGTCAACACCCATCCTGCAGGTGCCACAGGCGTGGTACATCAATCTGGAGTTTGCCCTGATGTAGTTGTCCAGTTGCTCATCTTCGCTGACTTCTGAGCCCGGCATGCGCTCATCCAGAAAGAAAGCAGCCATTGCTGGCGCAGCAAAAATCTTCCGTGTCAGTCTCGCAGCCTCACGCAATTGCTGCACATCGTCTGGGTTGGCGAGCAGAGCCATATCTATCACGGGCGGATCATCCGGAGACGGGGACCGCAGGCGAATCTGGCCTCGGGACTGGGTCCTGCAAAGGCCCACGCCCACACCAACCGCAGGGCGTCGGTAGGGCCTGGGGCCCTGTTCCGTCAATTCATAGGACAGCGGCGCAAAAATGATCTGGGCATTCGGGGCCGAAAGATGCTCCCGGGTGCGCACGAAAGCCTGGGCATGACCAATACAGGTGGCCAGAGCGCCGCGGCCCCTGAAAACGTAGTTGAGTCCATGCCAAAGGGAACGAAATGGGTTATTGAGATCGCTGGTCAGTGTGGTGGCATTCTTGACATGAAAACTCATACCCAGCACAGGATGTTCCTGAAGATTTTTCCCAACGCCGACGAGGGCGTGGTTGACAGCGATGCCCATGGGCGCCAACTGCCCCGGGTCGCCGATACCTGACAGCAGCAGCAGTTTTGGACTGGCCATGGCCCCCGCGCAGACCACAACGCCCCTGCGGGCACGCGCCTCTTGGTTCTCACCCTTCAGCGAGTAATGGACACCTGTTGCCCGCCGATCCTCAATCAGTATGCGGTTTACCTTAGCCCCAAGCCGGGTAGTCAGGTTCTTGCGTTTAATGCCACCCAGATAGGCCGCAGCTGTACTGTGCCGCCAGCCTCGCCGCTGGCTCGCCTGACAGTAGCCAACCCCTTCCTGGCTGGCACCGTTCAAATCGGGGTTGAAGGGAATGCCCACCTCGGAAGCCGCCTGCACGAAGGCGTCAGTCAGTGGATGCTCGATGCGCACCCGGGACACAGACTGGGGCCCCTCTTTGCCTCGAAAAGTGGGGTCGCCGATATCGCTGGTTTCGCTTTTCTTGAAGTACTGCAGCAGATCTTCGTAGCACCAGCCGACATTGCCCTCGGCGCCCCAGCCGTCGTAATCCGATGCATGCCCGCGCACAAACATCATGCCATTGATGGCACTGCCGCCACCGAGAATTTTGCCTGCGGGCCAGATATCCTGTCGGTCACAGCGGGAAGGATCCGTCTCCGACATATATAACCAGTTCATATCCGGGCGGGAAAACGCCTGCATCTGGCCGGCGGGGACACGGGTAAATAAATGGCGATCATCTCGGCCCGCGTCCAACAGCAGTACCCGGTAGCGGCCGTCTTCCGACAATCGGTTCGCCAGGACACAGCCCGCCGAGCCACCCCCGACGACGATAAAATCAGGACTTTCTGATAAAGCCATTGACCACTTCCTGTCCCTGCAGACCACCGACTCTACCCTCTCAAGCCAAAGTCGCTTATCCGATCGCGAAAAAATTGCTTTGAGAACTGAAAAGCCGGCTAATTTCGGGCGCTTAATAATTGCTGGAACTCTATGGCAATTTGTGCCAAAACTGGGGGACCCGTGCAATGAACAGCATGACAATGTGACCCATGACCAAGGCTGAACAGCCCAACTGGCACATCGATCCAAAGGCTCTCAGCGCCTACTACGAAATCAGCGGTGTCCAGCCGATTTCGGAGGAGGGTGCAACCAGGGTTAAGCCCACGTTTGGTGAGGCTGAGGGATACCGGGAGGTGTTCGAACTCTATGAGGGCTTCCAACTCGTTACCGGTGAGTTGACCTGCCACAAAGAAGCGGTCTTGACCATGACGTCGGATGGGTCGCTCAAGTTTCACTACCGCTTGGAAGGATTCAGCGGCCTTGAGCTCTCCTATCGGCCAGAGAACCAGATAACCCGCTACTCCATGGGCGTCCTGCTGTCTCCCCCCGGGTCGAAAAAGTCGGAGCACTATCTCGAGGGCGAGCACGAACGCTCGGTAACCTTAATCTGCGAGGCGGCTTTCCTGCGGGACCGCTTTGGCAACCAGCTGACTGACCTCCCCGCGGCCCTGGAAAACTACATCCCCCAGGGCACAGTGGCCGACTCCAGCCACCGGGTCGCCATCAACACAGAAGCCATCAAGGCCGCTA
>JAAXJC010000097.1 GCA_012270045.1 Luminiphilus sp. | reverse complement strand
CGCCCTTTCGGTACACCCGGCCTTCGCCGTAGGCGCCGCCAATACCCACACCACCTTTGCCAATCGTGGGAAAGACGGCGTAGCCATAGGCCGACCCAATCATCTCAGCTGCACCCGCTTCCTTGAAGCGATCCAAGGCCGCCGCATCGTCATCTGCGACAGACACCGCTCCCCAGGACGCGAGCCACGTAGCCAATACAATTCCAACCCATTTTTTTAACATAGTCAGTCTCTCCGGAAGTTAGACGAAGCAAAACGCCCCGCACTTGAAACCTATTATCATACTCTGCCAAACCGCGCCTATCAGAATAGCCCTACAGTATCTGGACAGGGGGCGGTAAACCCCGGCGGCGGCGCCCACGGGGCAATCCGCCGCCAACAGCATGGCGTACCATCTTCAAACACAGGAGGAATCCGCCATGCTCACATCTTCGAAGCAGCAACCCACTTCATGGGATTTGGCGGGCACCACCGTCACGTTCCAAAAGGCCGTGTCCCCCGAGGCTACTCTGGTGCGGCAGGCTTTGGTTGACCGGGGGCTGGAAACGCCGCTTATTGAAAATGGCCTGAATCGTGACCAGAAGCTCGCTATCGTTCGGGATGCCTTCACCGACATCACCACGGCCCTTGGTCTTGACCTGAGTGACGACAGCCTGTGCGAAACGCCGGAGCGCATTGCGCGAATGTATCTGGATGAAATCTTCTCCGGGCTGGATTATTCGAACTTTCCCAAGATTTCGGTGATCGAAAACAAGATGCAGGTCGATGAAATGGTCATGATCGATGACATCGACCTGACGTCCACTTGTGAACACCACTTTGTGACCATTGATGGCCAGGCCCGGGTAGCTTATCTGCCGGGAAGCAAGATCATTGGCCTGAGCAAGATTAATCGCATCGTCCGATTCTTTGCCCAGCGGCCCCAGGTGCAGGAGCGACTGACCCAACAGATTCTCGTGGCCCTGCAGACGCTGCTTGAGACTGAAGACGTGGCGGTATCCATGGAAGCGGTCCACTACTGCGTAAAAGCCAGGGGTGTCATGGACACCAACTCCCGAACCCGCACCACGTCCCTGGGGGGAATCTTCAAGGAGGATCCCGCCGCGCGGAGTGAGTTCCTGCGCTGACCTCAGTAGGGAATGGGTTTGCCATCCCAGTCCAGGTACAACAAGTCCCCTGTGGTGGGCACCTCGTCGAGGAGCCCCACCAGACGCTGGGCGACAAATGACGGCGGGAACAACTTGCCTTCAGCGACACCTCGCTGGAAGGGTTCCGATAAAGCCGTGTCCACCGTTCCGGGGTGGAAGGCAATCAGTTGGGCCCGCTTGTTGCGACGCGCAAATTCAACACTGGCACTCTTGAGCATCATATTGAGCGCCGCCTTGCTGGCTCGATAACTGTACCAACCCCCCAGCCGATTATCCTCGATGCTGCCCACACGGGCTGACAGCACGGCCACGCGCGGCCGCTCTGCCTGTTTGAGCGCACTGCTGAAGGCAGCCAGCCATTGCATGGGCAGCACCGTATTGATCTGAAAAATCTGCTGGGCGACAGCGGCATCAATCTGCTCCAGGGCCCGCTCTGGCCGGAAACCCTCCCCGTGCAGGATGCCGTTGGCAATCACCAAACGTTCCAGGCTCCCGGGGCTTCCGGCGATGGCCTCCACCACAGCAGCGATAGAGGATTCGCTGTAATCACTGCACCAATGCCGTCCGCCGCAGTCCGCGATCGGAGTTCGGGAGCGACTGACCGTGTGCACGGCGTAATCCCGGGCGGCCAGCTCCCCGGCGACTGCGGCGCCGATGCCCCCGCCGGCACCAACGACGACGGCCTTGGCAGTCAAAACCGAAGCCCATGGTGGGCGAGGGGGTTTACCACGCCGCTACCGTGCCATCCTTGCGCATTTCGGTGCCACCGGCGAGCACACCGCTGTCGGGGTCACGCTGGATGGCCTGATAGCCGCCAAACATACCGGCACTGCTGTCCACCACCACCTTGTGGCCCAGGGCCCGGAGGCTGTCGACCGTGCCCTCTGGCACCCCCGGTTCCAGGTAGAGCGTGCCATAGCTGTCGGCCACAGCGCCGTAGGGACTGCTTCCGCCATCGTGCAGGAAGCGTGCTGCGTCACCCGCCTCCTGCACGTTCATGCCAAAGTCGACCATGTTCACCAGCACCTGCACATGGCCCTGGGGCTGCATACCGCCGCCCATGAGACCAAAGCTCATCCAGGGCTTGCCATCCCGGGTCACAAAGGCCGGGATGATGGTATGAAAAGGCCGTTTGGCCGGGGCATAAACATTGGGGTGATCCGGGTCCAGGGAAAACAACTCGCCCCGATCCTGGAACATGAAGCCCAGCCCCGTGGGCACCAGGCCCGAACCCATGCCCCGGTAATTCGATTGAATCAGGGACACCATCATGCCCGACTGATCAACCACGGTCAGATAAGTGGTATCCCCCTCCCCTTCCAGGGGCCGGGCCAGAGCCTCCGGCGCCAACACCCCATCGGATTGAATGCGAGCGAACTGCTGCTCGGCGAAGTCATCTGACAGCAAGTAATCGATGGGAATGTCAGCAAAATCGGGGTCCGCAAAGGTCTTGGCCATGGCTTCAAAGGCGAGTCGCTTGGCCTCGACCAGGAAGTGAAACAACTCGGGGGAGCCCCGGTCCAGGGTTCTTAGGTCGGTCTGCTTGAGAATGTTGAGCATCATCAGTGCAGCGAAACCCTGACCGTTGGGTGGCAGTTCCCAAAGCGTCACGCCGTGGTAATCCACCCCCCGCGGCTGGACCCATTCACCTTCATGGGCGGCAAAATCCGCAAGCGTCAGGCCTCCGCCAATGGACTCGAGATACCCTGCCATGACCTCAGCCAGCTTCC
Organism: Luminiphilus sp.; assembly: GCA_012270045.1. GTDB lineage: Bacteria > Pseudomonadota > Gammaproteobacteria > Pseudomonadales > Halieaceae > Luminiphilus. The sequence continues at coordinate 2,225 of JAAXJC010000097.1, read as the reverse complement.
CGCTGTAAAAGCTGGCCCGACCCTCGGATCCCAGGGTGCGCAGGGTACCGGCCAGATCGGGGTTTCTGAACAGTTCCCCCACCCCGGGCGCCTTGCCCCCGGGGAAATACAGGGCACGAGCGTTATCGAGTTCCTCAATCATCCCGGCGCGCTGTTCAAAACGCGCCAGGTTGGCGGCGAAACCCGCCGCTATGACCGGCGACAGGGGGAATCCGGAGTCGGCGTAGTCCGCTGCCGGCTCGAGAACCTCTGCCATATCGAGCTTGCCCCAACGGCCGTGCAGGGCAAACCAGCCATCTACCGTACCGGGCACTGTTACCGACAGGGAGCCATGGGAGGGAATGCCGGAATAACCCTTGGGCAGTCCACCCTCCGACCGCAGCTGTTCAATCCGCGAGTTGAGTGCGTCAAGATCCTGCCCCGCGGGACTGCGCCCCGAACCGTTGTAACCGTACAAGGCTTCCTGCTCGGGGTCCCAGACGATGGCGAACAGATCGCCGCCAATGCCGTTGCCGGTGGGCTCCATGAGACCCAGGGCAGCGTTGGCCGCAATGGCCGCATCCACCGCGCTACCCCCTCGCTTGAGAATGTCCAGGGCGATCTGGGATGCCAGTGGCTGCGCCGTAGCCGCCATGCCCCGGGCGCCGTATACGGGGCTGCGGGACCAGTCTTCCCCCACCGGGCGTGCACCGGGACCCAGGGACTGGGCCTGGGTGATATTGCTCAGCAAAAGGCCCATCAGCACCGCCCTCCCTGTCTGCACAGAACCCCGGCAGACCATCCTGAAAAAATGCACGGCAGCCATGGCCCCTCCTCCTGAGACTGTGCGTATACCCGAATACCGCAACAGCTTGCGTGAGCCCCGGGCCAGACTCAAGGGTGAGGCTATGGGCAAGCACGACACTGATATGACAAGGGGTAGCAGGAATGGCCGCAACATCGCCAAACAAAGTCGCTTTCGTCGGCCTGGGCACCATGGGATTTCCCATGGCCGGGCACCTCCAGACAGCCGGTTATGCCACGACCGTCTTCAACCGAACCACCGAGAAAGCCGCCAATTGGAGCGCAAAGTTCGGGGGCCGATATGGCAGCGATCCCGCCGACGCTGCGACGGATGCGGATGTGGTCATGGTCTGCGTCGGCAACGATGACGATGTCCGCTCCGTGGTACTGGGTGATGCCGGCGTGTTGGGGGCAATGAAGGCCGGATCAACCCTGATTGATCACACCACCTGCTCGGCGGAACTGGCCCGGGAACTGGGTGGTCACTGCAACGACCGGGGCGTCGCGTTCCTTGATGCACCGGTGTCCGGAGGTCAGGCTGGGGCGGAAAATGGGCAACTGACTGTCATGGTAGGCGGCGACGAGGCGGCCGTCGGACACGCGTTGCCGCTATTGGAGGTCTACGCCAAGAAAGTTCAACGGATGGGGCCCGTCGGAGCCGGGCAACTCACCAAGATGGTCAACCAGATTTGCATTGCCGGGCTGCTGCAGGGGCTATCGGAAGCGCTGCATTTCGCTGAATGCGCGGGTCTCGATACGGATGCCGTTGTCGCTGCCATTGGCCAGGGAGCGGCCCAGAGCTGGCAGATGGACAACCGCCACCAAACAATGGCCCGGGGCGAATTTGACTTTGGCTTCGCCGTTGATTGGATGCGAAAGGACCTGGGGATCGTGCTGGATACCGCCGGAGAGTTGGGGGTCTCGCTACCGGTGACAGCCCTGGTCGATCAGTTCTACGCCGACGTGCAACACCTCGGGGGCAACCGCTGGGACACCTCCAGCCTGATAGCACGGCTGCGCCGGCTCAGGGGCGATGACTAGCTGCCCACAGGGTTCTCCAGCACGTCCCGGTGGAGTATCTGTAACCACCTGGCTTCGCTGATAAAGCCCCAGGCCAGATCCTTGTAACCAGGGGCCACCCCTTTCTCCTCAATCTGCTCCAGTGACAGGCCCGCCTGAACATCGGCGGCCACCGCTGCCCGGGTAGCCTCGATCATGTCACGGCTCGCCGCCAGGTCAGCTCTAGTTGCCAGGCTACCGTGACCGGGCACGATGCGGGTGGCATCGTCGATCAGCGCCAGCATCCGGGTTTGGCTGGCAAGGTAGGCTGAAACGCTGCCACCGCTGTCCAGGTCGATGTAAGGAAAGCGACCATTGAAGAACAGGTCCCCGGTGTGCAGTACGTTGGCGCGCTCGAAGTACACCGCCGTATCGCCATCGGT
>JAAXJC010000049.1:3848-5111 GCA_012270045.1 Luminiphilus sp. | reverse complement strand
GCGTTTGACATCATCAAACCCGCCGTCACGGCACCCGGCGTGGCCATCCTGGCAGCCACCCCGCCCGAGCAGAGTGCGGCGGGGGGTGGCCAGGGTGAGTTGTTCGAGTATCTGCAGGGCACCTCCATGTCCAGCCCCCATGTCGCGGGTATCGCTGCCCTGCTCAAGGAGGCCAACCCCGACTGGTCACCCGCCGCGATTCGTTCGGCGCTGGTGACAACAGCCCGTCAGGATGTGGTCAAAGAGGATGGCGCAACGCCAGCCGACCCCTTTGATTTTGGCGGTGGGCATATTGGGCCGAACGCGGCCGGTTCGCCAGGCCTGGTCTACGATGCCGACTTTAACGACTACGTCGCCTTCCTGTGCGGGGCAGAGCCCGGCTTCGTGCCCGCTTCTTTCTGCGGTGCGCTGGAGGCACAGGGATATTCCCTCGATGCCAGTGACCTGAACTATCCCTCTATCGGGATCGCCAAGCTGACAGGCCTGCAAACCATAGAACGCAGCGTTACCAATGTTGGGGAGGCCGGGACCTTCGTGGCCTCGGTCGAGGCGCCCGCCGGCGTCGATGTGATCGTAAGCCCCAACACATTGGACCTGGATGCCGGTGAAACGGGTGACTTTACCGTGACTTTCACTACCAATGAGAGCGTGGTGACCGGTCGGTGGCTGTTTGGTGCCCTGACCTGGGAGGGCGGCGCCAGTGACGTGCGTAGCCCCATCGCGGTGCGCGCCCTGGGTATCGATACTGAGACCGAGTTGTTCCTCAGTGGCGTCGAGGGCTCTACTTCCTTTGACGTGACCTTCGGCTACAGCGGTGCTTACACCGCTGGAGTTCATGGTTTGAATCTGCCAGGCGCCCTGGACGTGGATAACGATGGTAGTGTCTTTGATCAAGTACCGGACGATCCGGAAAACAGCTACGAGTTTTTGGGTGACGGTACCATTACCACAGCCTTCGGCTTCTTCTCCAATACAGCAGCCTTCCGGGTGGCTTTGCTTGATGAGTTCACAAGCCCCGGGGCGGACCTCGATCTCTACCTGCATGAATGCCTCGCTGGTCTCGGATGTTTTCCATCTCCCATAGCCTTCAGCGGCAACTTCACCAGTGATGAGGAGATAACGCTGTCATTGGCTAACGGCCTCAAATCACTAGATATTGACGGCGTGTTCTACGCACTGGCGGGGCCCGGGGTGTAGACCAGGCGGCCCGGGGGGGTGGGGGGGGTGGCGGGGGCGCGTGGGGTGTGTTTGGGGATTGGGCGG
>JAAXJC010000049.1:0-3838 GCA_012270045.1 Luminiphilus sp. | reverse complement strand
TATTATGTTTTCAATCTCCCATAGGCGTCAGCGGCTCCTTCACCCGTGCTGAGGAGATACAGGTGTCATTGGCTATCGGCCTCAAATGACTAGATATTGACGGCGTGTTCTACGCACTGGCGGTCCACGGCTATGAAACAGGCCTCAACGAAGATGACGAGGCGATTGCTGAAACCATTACGTTTATATGGGACATAGGCCTAGTGGATGACGCCGACAATGCTACCGTGACCGCCCCGGCAGCTGCGGTGATTGGTAATACCGAGACCGTTACCCTGAACTGGAGTGATCTGTTACCGGGAGGGAAATACTTTGGCGCAATCTCGCACCAGACGCCCGCTGGTGTAGAGGCGCTGACCATCATCAATGTGGATGCCGGGCCGGAAGCCGAGGAGTAACAGCGGCCCGCATCGAAGGCCCCAAAACCGGCCCATTGGGCCGGTTTCTTTTTGCCTGTTGTGAGGCACAACCCCCCCAGGGTACCCAGACCCCTTCGCGGGCTGCGCCAGCCCGCTCATCGAAGATTGCTCAGGGAACAGCGGCCTGACCTCTCGGGCTACCGATGGCGCCAGGGCATCCGGGTGAATACCCAGGACTGGCTGGACCGGGTGACATAAAACACGCCAGCGGCGTAAACTCGTAGGCCAACCAAACCTTGTCCACGGAGCAGCGTATGAGCGGTGATGGGCTGGCGAGCAGCCAAGATCGACGCGTTCTGATTGCAGTGCTTGCCAAAGTCTCGTTCTACTACGCCGCGCTCTTTTCCCTGGTCTTTGCCCTGCTGACCGTATTCCCCAACCTCATCACCATGCTGCCGGTCGGGGGCGTCGATCAGTTGTCCTCGGGTGCCGAACTGGAAATCATGCAGCTCGAGGACGCCATGCTCAGCGGTGACTTCGATGAAGAGGTTGAGGACGCCTATACGGCGATAGAGAGCCCGCCCTCCCTGCTGTTCGATGATGCCCGCAACCTGTTTTTCTCGATGCTGGGCGCCCTTCTACTGATGTTCCCGGTGTCCTGGGTCTACCGGGCCATACACCGCCGTGGCGAACATGATCACTCCCTGGACGAGACAACCCTGATCCTGCCGGGCGTCGTTGCCGGCATCGTTATCGTCGTGCAACACAGCCTGGCACTGGCTTTCAGTCTTGCGGGTATTGTTGCGGGCGTGCAGTTCCGCCGGGCGCTGAGCGACACCTTTGACACGCTTTTCATTTTCGTCAGCATTGCCGTGGGCATTGCGGCCGGTATCAAAGCCCTCGATATAGCCGCGGTCATCACGGTGTTCTTTACGGTGTCCAGCCTCATGGTCTGTATTTTTGGTGATGGACTGGAGTCCCAACATCTGGCGGACCGGAAGCAGGCCAAATCATTAGCAAAAGCGAACCGCGACAAGGGGCCCACATCATGAACAAATATGTGTTCATGCTACTGGCTGGACTCGTCGTCAGCCTCTGCTCGTTCGCACAGGACACCCCGGGCACGATCATCGCCGTGGGCGACGTGCACGGTGACCACCAGCAGTTCGTCAAGGTTCTGGAGACCACCGGCCTTATCGACTCAAAGCAGCGATGGATAGGCGGCGCTACTCATTTGGTGCAACTGGGTGATCTGCCTGACCGCGGACCCGATACCCGTAAAACCATGGATCTGCTGATGAAACTGGAGGCATCAGCTAGCAAGGATGGTGGCTCCGTCACGGTACTTATTGGCAACCATGACATGATGAATGTGATGGATGACCTGCGCTACGTGCACCCCGGAGAGTACAAGGCCTTCAAATCACGGAATTCGAAAACCCTGCGCTCCAACTATTACAAACAGGTCGTGGCGTACCTGACTGAGACACTGCCCAAGGACGAGCGCCCGTCCTTTGACAGGAAATGGCGCAAGGAGTGGGAGGCCAAGCATCCGCTGGGCTACGTCGAGCACCGAATAGCGTGGGCACCCACTGGCACCTACGGTGAGTGGGTAATGGAGCGCCCCGCCGTTGCCATCGTGGGCGACTCGTTGTTCGTCCACGGCGGAATATCGCCCGAATACGCCACCATGTCAGTCGAGGAGATGAATACAGCCGTCCACGAGGCCATGGCCGCCGGTTATGCCAATGCCGACGACAGCATCCTCTATGATGCCGACGGGCCATTATGGTTTCGAGGCTGGAGCCAGGGCGCGGAAACCCCGGAAAACGATGCGGCGTTAACCAGCGTCCTCGACGCCTTTGGCGTGGCGCGCATGGTTGTGGCACACACGCCGGTACTGCCGGTGGTGTTTCCCCGCTACGACAACAAAGTATTCATGGTTGATGTGGGTCTCGCCGGACACTACGGACACGGCTTCTCCGCACTGAAAATAGAAGGCGAGCAACTATCGGCAATGGTCGGCGGCCAGTGGTTTGAATTACCTTCAGCAATGAATACGCTGACGCTTGCGGACTATCTGGAAGAAGTCCGTGATGTCTCAGCCAACCCGGGTAGGGTCGAACGCTACCTGTCGGCCCTGGAGGCATCCGAGCCCGAGAGTGCGCAGGCGGCGCCCCAGGCTCAGCCGACCAATTAAACCCGAGGCCGCAGATCAACCGGCAAGCCTTTAGCCACTATCAGGCGGGTGCAGGGATCAACGTACCGCGGCAGCGCTCAATGATCTCAGTTTGTACCCGCTCTTCTTCGTCGATCAATTCGTAGAACTCATCCATGAAGGAAAGGGTTTTTTTCAACGCTTTTTCACTCAACAGGCCTGAGTTCTCAACATCGCTGTAGATGGCGGCTTTCGCCGACCGGAATACGGCGATCGCGTCGAGGAAAAATCGCTCTTCCTTACACCATCCGGTGAAATAACGCTGGGTGGTTTTTTTGATCGGGTACTGCTCGGCCGGGTTGGCATAGGGCGCGTCCACAAAACCGGCAGAGTCAAAATCATAGGGCACAGGAAACAGCGCATCCTCCCCTGCCCTACCCACGAGCCGCATGTTATGACAGCAGTCATCGCCCTCCCGGGCAGCCAGGGTCGAGTAATCGGTATTGCCGATAAAAAACTGGAACATCTCCACAATGGCAGTCTGGCTGTGGTCCAGCTTGCGCCGATCGGCCTTTACCACGATTTTCTGTTCCATTTCGGTGCGCGCCGCGGCATCGCTGATGTCTTCGATAAAGAATGCCGTCGTCAGCCAGGGCTTGGCCTGCTGCCCTGATTCCAGGTAGCCGATATCGAGCAGCCGGGTTTTGAAGTGGTAGGGACTGACCCGTGTGAAAATCTGATAGACCAAATACTCGAGTGCCAGAAACCCCTCGTACCGTTCGCTGCGCTTACAAGGCGCGACCAGAGTGAGCTTGTCCTGACCCTGCCTCAGCGTGCCATTGTTGCCTTTTTTTTTGAAGTTGAGGCGAAGGGGTGGATTGCTGCAATGCAGGCGGCGGAAGTTACCCCGGGTCTTCACCTTGACCGGGACAGAGATTTTTTCTCCCGCGCCATCCTCGAAGGAGAAGCGACCATCGGAGTACAGGCGCACATCCTGCCGGCGCTCTTGATACAGGGTCTTGAAGGGGGCTGTCAGCACCACATTGAGCGGTTCGCTCACGTCGAACAGAGACGGTTCTTCATCCGCTGCCGCCCCCCGCATAAGGAACAAAAAAACGAACACAAGGTACTTCATCTGTCGCGCCCGCTGGATTACTCGCTCCCTCCCTGGGTCAACCAACTGCCCTGGAAATCGACGGTTTCTATATTCAGCTGACCAGCCAGGCCCGCATCCCGATGCACATGAATGGCCTGGTACTCAGGCAACTGCATCATCTGCAACATGGCCTGCCGGGACGGATAGACGGCCAAGGCTACGGTG
>JAAXJC010000087.1 GCA_012270045.1 Luminiphilus sp. | reverse complement strand
CCCCTTTTGCTGCTGACCCCCGCCATTGCCACAGGTCAAACCGCCGCGCTGTTTCATCGGATCCAGCTGTTGTGGCAGGTGGTCCCGCTGCATGGCCTCAGCCTGCTCCTGAGACGACGCGTCCGTCCCAGCCTGCTCGGTATCGCCCTGTTCGCTGGCCGCGACGTTGGTCTCGGTGGCATTCTGCTGCGTCCTTACGGGTGCTCTGCTCACCGCCGGCGTTGCAAGATCAAGGTTCAGTGTTGCCTGCCGCCCGCCGCTGCTAAAGGTCGCGACTCCCGACTCATATTCCGTGAACTGCCAGCCTTTTACGGATTCACCCATGCCGATCCGCCTGACGTCTGCACCCACAGTGGCGATAACACCCATGGTTTCACCCGTGCCATAGACCCCATTCAGCACGACCCCGTCCAGGCTTTGGGTGCTGCTGGCAGGGCGCTGGGCGACCGCCGCCGCCACCGGGGCAAGTGGCCTACGGCCCTCCCAGAACAGCGGTCGCTGCAACATGACGGCGGTATCGTCAGCGTCCAACGGTGGCCGCAACTCCAGACCCTGCACGGTTAGGGAGTCCTGTGCCGGCATGATCGGCTCAGGCCCCGAATTCAACACCTGGCTGACCAGCCCCATCAGCCGCCAGGGCACCACGACCACCAACAGCAGCCCCGCGGCCAGCTCAATCCGCCGCTCGGCCTTTAGAGGATTCTCGGCAGTTCGATACCGAGCGGGCAGCAGATCAACAAGGGTCACAGCCCCGACCTCAGACTGAGCAGCGGCAGCGAGACTGTGAGGGTCTGGTTTTGTTCCTCATCCCGACGCCGCCGGCGATTCGGGAAAGCATCCAGCGACTCTACAAAAACAACCGGGCGAAAGGCGGCGAACTCAGACAAGCCCTGATCGAGTTGCTCCAGAGTCCCGCGGGCCACTATCTTCACCGCCACGTAGTCAAACTGATCGCGCTTGCGGGGCCTCAAGACCTGACTATTGGTGACATCCATCCCCACCCCGGAAAGAATTCGACGGCCCTCAGCCTGAAGCGAGGCCGCAACGCCGGCCGCCGCGGTGCTCTCGGGATAAACATGGTCGCTCACCAGTGTTGTCACGCCAGCAAGCGCCTCCCTGATGTCCGACTCCCTGGCCACCAGACCCTGCATCCTGGCTAATCTGGGTTCGATGGCGTCGATTTGGGACTGATAGTCAGCCCGAACCTCAAGCAAGCCAACGAGTGCGGAGAGAAATAGGTATAGGGGTACCGCGAGGGTAATGCCCACGAGAACCGCTGAACGCCGATGGGAGTTAAGCCAGATCATCACTTGCCCGGCTTCAATTCGATATCGAGAAAAAACTGCTCCAGCCCCGTCGTGCCCACCTTGCTGATCGCCTGGGGCGCCGTTACCGACTTGAAAGCGGTCTGCTCGGTCAGTGACTGCTGCAGCGAGGCCGCATCTGTGCCCCTGCCCCGTAGGCGAATCTTCCGCCCATCCTGGGTGTACTGGGTTATGTAGGCAGAGTCTGGGAGTAGCTCGGTAAGCCGCAACAGTTCCGACTGGGGATTGGGAAACTGGCGACTTAATTTGTTCAACTCACTGATCACCGTATTGGTGGCTGTGAGCTCGTCACGCAGGCTGATGGCATTCGCCGCCTCTTTCAGGGCCTCATCGCGCCCGAGTTCAAGGCCGGCCAACTCCCGGCCATTGAGGAACGCTGATATCCCCGCCAGCGCCAGCACCAACAGGAGACAGCAAGCGGTGACAACCGACACCCGCACCAAGCGGCGCAGGTAATCTGCCTCTCGCCTGTCTTCGCCGAAACCCTTCACTGCAATCCAGTGTCCACCTGCGGACGCCCAAACTTCGGCGGCCCCAGGATTCATGAGCTCAAAATGCTGGCCTAAAAAGCCCATCACAGCACTTCTGGAAACTATCGCAAGGTCCACAACCAACTCACCCGCATCGCCACCCCGAGTGACACGCCAACCCGCCGCGGTGTCATCCGAGGAAAAAGGCGAACAGGCTGCTATTTCCAGCTGCAGCGCAGCCTCAAGATCGGCTTCTGCGATCGACGGTAATGTCAGGCTGCGGCTCAATACAAGGTGCTCCGGAATGGCCAAGGCTTCGTGCTCTGCGGTGCCACCCGTCGACTCGCGACCCGCCTGGTAGGTGGTCGACTCTCCATCCGAGTGTCTGAGTGTGACCTCGGAGTCCAACAATTTGCGTATCGGTGAGTCGTCACCGAACAGGGCATCGCGCCAGGCCGCCATCCAGAGTTGGCCGTAATCCCTGACGTCGACACCAAAGACCTCAAATTGGTTAGTCGCCACTGAATTCCGCTCCAACTACCAGCGGACGAGCCGCCTCCGTTCGGACAAAGCGCCAGGGCAGCTGGGAGTAGCCGCCACTGCCGCGGGTCACCCAGCGCCGGCGCAACCACTCCCGGTCACCGATGGTGACGATGGCATCCACCCTGAGGGTTTCAGCTGTGTGCTGGGCCGGACCCTGAACCATTGCGCCATCTCCTGACATCGCCGCCGCCAATTGCCTTATCCTGGCACCCACAGCTTTCGTTTTCCCAGAGTAACCACCGGCCAAATCTTCCACAGTGATGTAATCCCTGACCGAATCATAGACACCGCGGCTCACGCCCGGCACACGCAGCAAATCTTCAGGACTGTGGAACGACTGCCCTCGCCGTCGCCCCGCGCCGTCCCGAAATTCTATCACGGCCCTTGCCAACGCCATTGGCGACTCGTCCCATTCCACACCCCGCAAACTGGCTGCCTGGGCCCCCACTGCAAAAAGGGCCCGCAGTCCTTGCAGATTCTCCGTGCTGATGTTGACGAACAACCCGCCGGGTATCATCCGAATTTCGACAGATTGGGGACCAACTTGGTAATTTTGCAGACGATCTGCACCTCTCTGGCCACTGGTCCGCAGGCCCTCTTGCTCGGCCAAAGCCAGGTTAATCGCGCCATCGGCTGCAGCAGCGGCCTGGGCGCGAAAATAGTGCAGTTGCGCCATTCGGGTGTCGACCCGAGCCTCGGACACGATACCGGACACCAGCAGGGCCATACCGGCAATGAACCACACCACGATACCCAGCGCCACGCCGCGCTGCCGCCCGGGTGGATTGCTGAGACATGCAACTGAGCGGACACCCATTATCGTTGCACCGGCATAATCAAGTCCGGCCAGTAACGGCCGCCCGCTTTAATCACCAGTTTTACATGGCTGGGTAACTCCCTCTCGGTGTTTTCCCTCAGCCATGGCGCGTTGCGGTCCAGGCGTGTCCAGACCTCGAACACCTCCAGGTCGTCCAGCACCTCTCGATAAGCCGCATCCTGCCAGTTCTCCGGCTGATTGCTGCCCCGGGGGTCCTGCCATTGCAGCACCAGGTTTTCACCCCGCCTGGCAAGGCGCAAAAAATGGCTGCCGCCGTAGGCCTCACCAAAGAGAATCTTCGCCCGCCACTCCAGACTGTCTTCGGCAACCCGGAAGAAAGCCGAGGGCGGCGCATTGGCGGAGTTACCACCAAACCCCAAGGCATCCCCACCGCCACTTACCGCACCCACGACGGAGTTTTCCAACGCGTCCCGGAGGAAGGCGCTGACGCTGCGCACCTCATCGATGCGATCTGTCATGCGGTCTATGGTGGCCGCTGTATTGCCCAACGTCCTGAAACCGGTGACCGTGGCCAGCATCACCAATGAAAAGATGGCGAGTGCGACCATCACCTCAACGAGGGTGAAACCCCTGGCCGCCCTCATCAGAACTGTTCCTCCCCTGCCACGCCCTCGACGACGGAATCAAGGCGGATGCTTCGGTCCTTGAGGCCGTCCGCCCAGGACACGGTCACCTGAATCTCCTGAAGCGCACCCGGATCGAGGCCGGAACGCCCCAAGGGCGCCGGTCGGCTACTGACCTGCCAGTTGAATCCGCCCGCTGTCACACCCGAATCACGGACACCGGAACGGGGAATTTGGTTATGGTCTGCCAACAGGGATCTACCCAGTTCAACCGCATAGGCGTAGCGCTCATCGGCACGCACATTGCGGGTGGCACCCGAAGCCGCACTGTATAGGCCGCCCAGGGCGATACCGAGAATGGCGATGGCCACCACAGTTTCCAGCAGTGAAAAACCGCGCTGGCTGCCGAGGGAGGATTGCTCAGGCATCGCCCTGTCCGAAGTCAACGGCGACCCTTCCCACCAGCCAATCCACAGCAATTTTCACCGACGGCCCGCCATCCCTGAATATGTCGATGCCACCGCCACTGGCGCCGCCATCGTGATAGAACCGTATAACGCCCTTACCGTTCCTGTTGACCTCCTTGGCCGAGTGGGCGGCCACCCTGACGTCCTGCTCGAACTGCACCCTCTGGTCACCGAAGACTATTAATTTTTGCTGGGGTGAAATCACAACATCCTGGGCCACACCCTCGGCGACGGCGGCGTGTCTTGCAGAATTCAGCAGCGTGATCACTTCGCGAACAGAAGCCCGAAACTGGACCGACTCGTAAAAGCGGATGGATTGTGGAACCGCCAGTGCCAGTATCAGACCAACGACGGTGATCGCCGCAACAATCTCAACCAGCGTAAAGCCGCCAACCCTAGTCCCAGTTATTGACGTCGGCGTCCTCACCTTCACCACCCGGAGATCCGTTTTGTCCGTAGCTGAATATGTCGATCTCAGCGTTCTGGCCTGGATACTTGTAGTTGTAGTCGCGCTTCCAGGGATCCTTGGGCAGCTTGCCTCCCTTGAGGTAGGGACCGTTCCATCCGGTGGCATCGCCCGGCTTGTTTACCAGCGCCTCCAGACCTTCATTGGTTGAGGGGAAACGGCCCACATCCAGCTTGTACATTTCCAGGGCCTGCTCCAAATCCCTGATCTGGATTCGCGCGGTCTTGGACTTTGCCCCGCCCAACTGATTCAGCACCTGGGGGCCCACAAGACTTACTAACAGGCCGAGTATGGCAAGCACCACCAGCAACTCCATCAAAGTGAAGCCACGAATGCGTTTTTGACGATTGCTTTTCATTGCACTACCTCTTGTTGTCTTCACCCTATGCCTTGATCCCGGCATGCGCTCAAATGGCAAGGTCGTTCACCGATAGAATGCC
>JAAXJC010000004.1 GCA_012270045.1 Luminiphilus sp. | reverse complement strand
CGTCAACGCTTTGCTTCATTGCCATCATCGTTTTGGCAATAACTGACGTAATACCAGCACCCATCCATAACAAAACAGGGCTTGGCAATGGAAGAATCAGCGCGACAGGCGTTCTGGCACAATTTTTTGGGGCCTTCGCCCATCTGGTACAAGCAAGCCATCATTGGCTTTTTGGTGCTGAATCCCATTCTACTGATGACCGTGGGCCCCTTTATCACCGGCTGGGTCCTGATCGGCGAATTTATTTTCACCCTTGCCCTGGCCCTGCGTTGCTATCCCCTGCAACCCGGCGGCCTGCTGGCCATTGAAGCCATTGTCATCGGCATGGCCGACCCACACACGGTTTACCACGAGGCCGAAGCCAATTTTGAAGTCATTCTGCTGCTGATGTTTATGGTGGCGGGCATTTACTTCATGAAAGACCTGCTGCTGTTCGTGTTCACCAAAATTCTGCTCAACGTCAGATCCAAAAAGATACTGTCACTGTTGTTTTCCCTGGTAGCCGCCGTGCTGTCTGCATTTCTGGATGCCCTGACGGTAACGGCAGTACTGATTAGTGTCAGTGTCGGGTTTTATGCCGTGTACCACAAAGTCGCGTCAGGCAAGCACCATGGGGCTGATGACCACGACCACGGCAACGACGCCAGCATCCACGACAACCATCACGAGGATTTGGAAAATTTTCGCGCTTTCCTGCGCAGCCTGATGATGCACGGCGCCGTTGGCACGGCATTGGGCGGCGTCTGCACCCTGGTCGGAGAACCCCAGAATCTGCTGATTGCGACAGTCGCCGGCTGGGATTTCCTGGAATTTTTCCTGCTTATGGCTCCGGTGACCATGCCGGTGCTGGCCATGGGATTGTTGACCTGCCTGCTGTTGGAGATGACCGGAAGCTTTGGCTACGGCACCCAACTGCCCGACCGGGTTCGAACCGTGCTGGAGGATTTTCAGGCCGGGGAGTCCGCCAAAGCCACGCCCCGCAGTAACGCCAAACTGGTCATTCAGGCAGTGGTGGCCCTTATTCTGGTTGTCGGCCTGGCCCTGCACCTGGCTGCCGTGGGCTTGATTGGCCTGCTGGTAATCGTGCTGTTAACGGCCTTCAACGGTATTACCGAGGAACACCAGTTGGGGCACGCCTTTGAAGAGGCCCTGCCTTTTACGGCGCTGCTGGTGGTGTTTTTTGCCATCGTCGCCGTCATTCACGAGCAGCACCTGTTCACCCCGGTCATAGACTGGGTGCTGCAATTGGATGCGGCGATCCGTCCCGCCATGTTCTTTGTCGCCAACGGTGTGCTGTCGATGATTTCCGATAACGTCTTCGTCGCGACCGTGTACATCAATGAGGTCAAGGCGGCCTTGGATGCGGGGGAAATTACCCGGGCTGAATTTGACAGTCTGGCCGTGGCCATCAACACCGGCACCAACCTGCCCAGTGTTGCCACCCCCAACGGACAGGCCGCCTTCCTGTTCCTGCTGACGTCGGCAGTAGCACCGCTGATCCGGCTGTCCTACGGCAGGATGGTCGTTATGGCGGCTCCGTACACGCTGGTGCTGGGGTCGGTGGGCCTCGCAGCCGTCTATCTGTTCATCTAGGAGGTTCCCAGCAAGGGGGTAAACCGCGGCAGACCGAAGCTCGGTCAGGTGTCCCGCCACAGCACCTTGCCGCCGCTGTGCTCGGCAATGGCATCGAGGCGCGCCTCGTGGCGCTGGCGCTCCTCAGGGGTGGCCGTAATGACGGTCAGGGGTTGTCTGCCCTGGGGCAGTCGCCTGATGCCGCTGCCCTGCCCCACTCCCTGCCCGGCATCGCCGCCCTGCTCGTGCAAGCCCAGGGACGTCTGACCGCCGGTCATGGCCAGGAATACATCGGCCAGGATCTCCGCGTCCAACAACGCACCGTGCAGGGTCCGGGACGCGTTGTCGACACCGTAGCGCTGGCACAGGGCGTCCAGGCTGTTGCGCTGGCCTGGGTGGCGAGACCTGGCAAGCACCAGCGAATCGGTAATCGAGCACAGGGTTGCGGTCAGGGGCGGCTGGGGATCCAGGCGTTGCAATTCAGCATCAATGAATCCCACATCAAAGGGAGCGTTGTGAATGATCAGTTCAGCACCGTCGATAAACGCCAAAAATTCCTCTGCCACCCGGTCGAAGGTGGGTTTGTCCGCGAGGAATTCAGAAGTAATACCATGCACCGCGAGGGCACCGGCATCGATATCCCGCTCAGGTTTTATATATTTGTGAAAATGGCGTCCGGTGAGTCGTCGATTGACCAATTCCACGCAGCCAATCTCAATAATTCGGTGCCCCTGGCTGACCTCCAGGCCAGTGGTTTCCGTGTCCAGAACGACCTGCCGCATCAACCCCTCAACCCTTCAATACCTTTATTGGCCAGGGCATCAGCGAGTTCATTCTCAGGATGCCCACTGTGACCCTTAACCCAGTGCCAGGCCACCTGGTGACGCTGGACCTGCGTTCCCAGTGCCTGCCAAAGATCTTTGTTTTTAACCGGCTTGCCTGCGGCTGTGCGCCAACCATTGCGCTCCCATTTGGCCATCCATTGGGTCACCCCGTCCCGAACGTAGGTCGAATCAGTTGTCAGGTCTACCCGGCAGCTGTCCTTGAGGGCTGACAGGGCCTCAATGGCCGCGGTGAGTTCCATCCTGTTGTTGGTTGTCTCTGCTTCGCCACCGAAGATTTCCCGGGTGTGTTCGCCGCTGCGCAGTAAAACGCCCCAGCCCCCCGGGCCAGGATTACCCTTGCAGGCCCCGTCGGTAAACGCCTCAACCGATTTCATTCGACCGATCGCAGATGACTTCGAGAGGCTGAGCCCCGCGCGCCTACCACCGGTTTCGGCACCCGCAATCCCATCAATCGGGCGCGGGTCTTTTCAATGGATTGGGTACGGATGTTACCCCGGACCAATTTGTCCGCGAAAACGATATAGCTGGAGCCCAGAGGTATGTTGTGTTCGACGAGCCAGTCATCCACCCGGGCGAGCCAGCGTCCGAAGCGATTATTGCCACTAAGCGGCAAGACCAATTTATGGCGCACGGGTGCCACGGCAAAATCCAACAGCGTCAGCCAATCCTGCAGGCGTCCTGCCCCGGGCTCCCTGACGGCGCGCTTGCGGCGGCCGGGTAGCAGGGACAACAGCTGTCGCCAAACCCCGAGCAGACTCCACCTGTTATTACCAACAACCAACAGGTGCCCATGGGGTGTCAACACCCGATTGATTTCACGCAATAACTGGTGCGGGTTGTGACTCATATCCAGGCCATGCATGACCACCACCACATCAACCGATTCTGTCGCCAGGGGCAAGTCATCGTCAGCGAAAACGCCCAGCCGCCGAGCGCCCGGATGCTCCTGACCCTCCAGTAATTGCACCACACGTCGAACCCGTGTCATTTCCTCCACGGCAATACCCGAATCGGGGCCTATCACCACCAGGTTGAACCCAAACCAGCCGTCGAGAATCACCTTCATATCCCGGGTCAACTGCTGGCGCAGTCTTTGCCCCAATGGGCTTGCGGCATACCAGGCGTGCAGGTCTACCCTGGGTTCGCCTTGACTGCGGTCTGTAAACAGGTCTGACATCGTGTCACGATAGCGCTCCGGGGGTGCCAACGGCAAGCCCCGGCACAGCAGCGCAGACCTTTACGAGGCAAGGCATGTCAACGACCCTAACAGTCGAACCCATCAACGCTTTCCAGGACAACTACATCTGGCTACTGCACAATGGCGAGCAGGCCGCCGTTGTCGACCCTGGGGATGCCGCGCCGGTCCAGGCAGCGCTGGCCCAGCGATCCCTGGAACTGACAGACATTCTGATCACCCATCACCACTTCGATCACACGGGTGGCGTGGAGACACTCAAATCCACCCTGGGCTGCAGGGTCTCAGGGCCGATCAACCCCAAAATCGACCCGATCGACAACCGACTGGCTGAGGGCGATACGCTGACGGTCCTGGGCACTGATTTCTCCGTCATTGAGGTTCCGGGACATACCCTGGATCACATCGCCTTCGTTGGAGATGGCATTGTCTTTTGTGGCGATACCCTGTTTGCCGGGGGCTGTGGACGGGTTTTTGAAGGCACCTTCCCCATGATGCGCAGTTCACTGGGCAAACTGAGGGACCTGCCCGCCGATACCCTGGTTTACTGCGCCCACGAATACACCCTGGCCAACCTGCGCTTCGCCGCAGCCGCCGACCCAAATAACGCCCAGTTGAAAGCACGAATCGCCTACTGTGAGGGTCTGCGGGATCAGGACAAGCCCACAGTACCTTCCAGGATAGCCGATGAACTGGAGACCAACCCATTTCTGCGTTGGGATGCACCCGGGGTTATCAGCAACCTCAGTGCCAAGGAAAAATTAAGCGGCAGTGACAGTGACGACGTGTTCGCAGGCCTGCGACAGTGGAAAGACACCTTTTGATGAACTGGTGTTGATCCGCAGCTATCCTGAAATCCTGTCCAACAGTGCTATCATCCGCAGCCGCTGCAAAAAAAAAGCACCGGTATTGAGAATACTGTGACGTCTTAACCATTCACTTCACACAGGGAAACACAATGAAAATATTGACCAGCCTCTTTGCCATGGCACTCGCCCTCACCATGCAAACCGCACAGGCGGCCCACCATGAAGGCGATCATAAAATGATGAAAGCCGAAGGTACCCGTGCCGTTGTAGCGGTCATAGAAGGGGAAATCGTGGCGATCGATCCTGAGACCAAAGAGGTGACCTTGGTTGGCCCCCAGGGCCGGCACATCACCGTGGTAGCCCAGGAGCAAGTGGTGAAGCTGTCCGATCTTGCCGTTGGTGACCGTGTTGTGGCCGAGTACCTCGCCTCCCTGCACGGCGAAGTCCGCGATCCCACCGAGGAAGAAATGGCCAACCCCTGGGTGGTCCTGGCCGACGGCATTGTCGACGATAACCCGGCCCATCCGGCGGTTGGTGCCGCCAGGCAGGTCCGCGCCGTATGCACTATCGAGGCCATGGACCCGGCGGCAGGCTTTGTCATGATCAAAGACAGCCGAGGCAAAATGCATACAATTGGCGGCGTGCCCGCTGAAAAGTTTGAGGGTGTAGAACTCGGCGAGACGGCGGTCGTGGGATACACCGAAGCCCTGGCCATTGGCCTC
>JAAXJC010000161.1:11899-25066 GCA_012270045.1 Luminiphilus sp. | reverse complement strand
AGAGTGTCGATGTGTATTTTGATGAGACGACCAACACCTACTCGGCGCTTGAGGTCTGGGATAGCGCGGATCACTACAAGGCTTATATTCAATATCGCACCGACCAGGGCATCGCGGATGCAGTGGCGCCGGTCCTGGAGGGCGGTTGGGACGCGGTGGTCGCCAATATCAAGTGGTTGGGGGAAAAGACGGACATCTGAACGGCAAATGCTGACCGGTAGCGGCACTCTGATGTTGGGACGGCCCCGGTGTGCCACGGCCCAATACGGGGGCGGTTTTACAGATGTCTGACTGCCCAACTACCTGGGTTTGTCTGGCCCAGTCCTCCGGTTGGTTGCCCGACGTCGCCAGTTGCCCGGAACTGACGGTGCCGCTGGTGGCCGTTCCCACAGTTGACCACCGTGGAGTGTGATCATGAGTGAGGCCTTTGATGCGCTGGTGGTGGGCGCGGGTATTTCGGGGCTGTACCAGACCTACCGGCTCCGTAAGGCGGGCTTCTCAGTCAGGGCCATAGAAGCTGCGCCCGACGTCGGTGGCACCTGGTACTGGAATGCCTACCCCGGCTGTCGCGTCGATTCTCCGGCCAACATCTATCAATACTGGTTTTCCCAGGAATTACTGGACGACTGGAACTGGTCCGAGCGCTTCCCGGCCCAACCTGAAATCAAAAGCTACCTGCAGCACGTCGCGACACGGTTTGATTTGTACCGGTCAATCGAATTGGAGACACGGGTCCAGTCGGCCCAATGGCTGGCAGACGAGGGCTGCTGGCGGGTGATCACCGACACCGGGAAAACATATACGGCCCGTTACCTTGTCAGCTGTGTGGGCCTGCTTTCGACACCCAAGATGCTGTCCTTCCCCGACCAGCAGAGCTTCAAGGGGCAGGTCTACCACACCGCCCGCTGGCCCCAACACCCGGTTGATCTCAAGGGCCAGCGAGTAGGCGTCATTGGCAACGGTGCCACCGGTATTCAGGTGATCCAGACCCTGGCGCCGGAGGTGTCGAAACTGACGGTGTTTCAACGCACCCCCCAGTACGCGGTGCGCATGAAAAACTACAAGGTCGATGAGCAGACCATGTCGGCATGGCGGGCCGACTACCCCGAAGTCAGTCGATTGGTACACACCACTTTTGGTGGCTTTACCTGGGATCCTGCGGAGGAGGGCCATGCGGCGACCTTGACCCCCGACCAGCGTCGGGAGGTTTACGAGGATTGCTGGGCCGACGGGTCTCTGAAAATGTTTGTTGGAACCTTTCCAGAGACCCTGGTCGACCCTGAGATGAACGCCGAGCTCACGGAATTTGTGCGGGATAAAATCCGGGCCCAGATCAATGATCCGGCACTGGCGGACAAACTGATCCCCAGTAGCCACGGTTACGGCCTGAAGCGGGTACCTCTGGAGAACGGATATTACGAGGCATTCAACCGCGCCAATGTGGAACTGGTGGATGTCAGCGCCAGTCCCATAGAGGGCTTTTATGACCAGGGCCTGCGCGTTGGCGGCATGGACTACCCCCTCGACGTGCTGATTATGGCCACCGGATTCGATGCGGGTACCGGCACCCTGGCCCGAATGGGTGTGCAGGGACGGGGTGGTCTATCCCTGTCAGAACTCTGGGGGCGGGATATTCGCACCACCCTGGGACTGCAGGTACACGGCTTCCCCAATCTGTTTCTGATAGGCGGCCCACTGTCACCCTCGGCGGCGTTCTGTAATGTTCAGACCTGTGTCCAACAGCAGATTGGTTGGGTGACGGACGCCATCACGCATCTTCGGGAGTCCGGCCATCGGACCATGGAGCCCACCTTCGAGCGGGAGGAAGAATGGGTACAGCATCATGATGAGGTGGCCAATGCGACGCTCATGGTAACCGTTGATTCCTGGTACACCGGTGCCAATATCGAAGGCAAACAACGCCGCCTGCTGTCTTACATTGGCGGCGCCCATGTCTACCGGGAACTGTGCGAAGAGATTCAGGCGAACGGCTACCCCGGTTTCCAATTGACCTGATCTCGATTCCCGACCATTGGATGGATTGGGCTGATCAGCCCCAACATCAGAGGATATAAATTGCCATGACCTACGACCCCACAACGGACGACCGACTCGACGCCCGTAACCGCGCGTTCCTGGCGGGCCTGGAGGCGCCATTGCTCGCCCGGGAGGGCAATGTAGCCAGTCGTGAGGAAGCGTTGGCCGCCTACACCACGCCCGAGGCCCTGGCCGCGGAGGCGGCCATGGCCGAACTGGTGGCAGCGCTGGACAATGAGGACATCGTGCCCTCGGCGGGTTTGAAATTTGAAACCGTCTCGGTTACATCCGAACCCGATGGCAACAGCATCAAGCTGCAGATTATTCGTCCCGACGGCGATGCCATCCTGCCCTGTGTTTACTACATACACGGCGGCGGCATGGCCGTGCTGTCGGCCTTTGATGCCAACTATCGGGCCTGGGGTAAAACCATTGCCCACCAGGGCCTGTGCGTCGTCATGGTCGATTTCCGCAACTCCCTCAGGCCGTCCTCTGCCCCGGAGGTGGCCCCTTACCCAGCGGGATTGAACGACTGCGTCTCGGGCTTCAAGTGGGTGGTGCAGAATGCGGCGCGCCTGGGTGTGGACCCGGACCAGATTATGGTTGCCGGTGAGAGTGGCGGCGGCAACCTGTCGATTGCCACCACCATGCGTCTGACGACGGAGGTGGGCGCACCCCGGCCGGTCGGTTTGTATGCCCTGTGCCCCTTTATATTAGGTAGTTGGCCCGCGGCGTCCTGCCCGTCCTCCTCGGAAAATGAAGGCATTCTGATCGGTGTGGCCAACAATCATCTGACCATGGGCTACGGCATAGAGGCCCTGGTGGCTGAAGATCCCATGGCATGGCCCGGTTTTGCCCGCGAGGAGGACGTGGCGGCATTTCCGCCCACGATGGTCAACGTCAATGAGTGTGACCCCCTTCGGGATGAAGGCATTGCGTTTTATCGCTTACTGCAGCGAGCGGGGGTGCTGTCCCAGTGCCGACAGACCATGGGCACGGTCCATGCCAACGAGTTGCTCGGTATCTTCATGCCCGATATCGCCCGCAGTACCGCCAGGGACATGGCCGGCTGGTTACAGGAGTGCCTGCTCGCGGCATCGTGAGTGCGAACAACCCGTACTCTCTGACCTCTCGCCCCCCGGTCTTGGTTGCAATCAGCACCGGGCCGGCACAGGCAGTTGCCGATCGGGTTGATGTCAGCGTTTGCCGATGCTCCCCGTTCAGCACCGCTGCCTGTGGGTCGCCCGGCCCGATTTCGCCTGGAAGCGTGATGGCTGAAACATTGGGTCCCTGTTTTATGGCACAGTGTTCCGCTGCATACCCCGCCAGGAAGGGGACATATGATTCGACCGGGGGCGCCTGAAAAAGCCCTGTTTACCCGGTGGCAATGGTTGCTGTTTTTGGCTGTGCTGCTGGTAGTGCTGGCTTGGGCCCGGGACCAGCAACCGGTCATGCCCGAAGCCTGTCATGATGCCCACCGCTTGCCCTGCCCGGACCTGCTCGGTGCCGATGTGCGGATCAGGTACCACGACAGCAAGGCGACGCTGACTCCGCTCTGTGGTGATGTCCGCAGCAATGGCTGCGCCCTGCGCAGGGTGCGTTGGCGGGAGGCGGTCTGTGAGGTCCACCTGCTGCAACCGGCGTCGGAACTGCTGTTACTGCACGAGATGAACCACTGCCGTGGCTGGGAGCATGACGCGGATTCCCAGGCGGCCTATGCCAGGCCGTGGCTTCCCAATGGGCGCCTTATTCGCAGCAGGGGCAGGTGGTGGTCAGAGCAGCCAGCGAGCGATCCGCCGGCAAGGGCTGTCAGTAGGCCCCTCGTGCCACCAGTTGAGTGATTTCCCGGGTGAGCGGCAGTTCAAAGGACACCGCTGACAGCACCCGCGCATCCTGTGATCGAATCAGCCGGGCGTTGGCATAGACCGTGTTACGCCCCACGGTGTAAGTACCCACTAACACGGCGGTTGCGTCGTGGCTTTGGGCAAGCAGACTCAGATCCCGGGACAACATCAGTTCACCCTCGTTGGGATCGATGAACAGGGAGTCCGCCAGCAGCGTTTCGGTGACCTTGTAACCATCCTTGACTGCCTCGGTACTGCAGTCCTGTCCCATCAGTCGCCCCAGCTTTGAGGATCGGTCCAGGGCGCCGAGGTCTGTAAAGCTGGCTACCAGCAGGGTGTCCTCCCGCTTGTTGGTGTGTTTGGCCCTGCGTATGAGTTTCGAGCAGGCCTGCTCTACTTCATGGCGAATGTCGACCGACTGTTCCTTGCCTGAGTAGATGGCGGCGGAGGCGGCATTACTACCGTGGTAACCGGCGCAGCCGGCCAGCAGGGTGCTGACGGCCAGGGTGGCTACGGCAATCCCAAAAATTCCTTTGCTGGTCATAGCGCAGTGGGTCCCCTGACGGTGATTGATTTCGACCCGCCGTACAAACCCACATCGCGGGTACGCAGGTAATAAATGGATGAGTGGCTGTAGAGCAGGCGTGACTCGCCCCGAACCCGGGTTGTCAGAATGATCTCGGTATCCGGCGTGTCCGAGTCAGCGTTCATGAAGCTGTAAAAGTCTGCGCCAATGGCTGCCGGCACAAGCAGTGCTGCAGGGTTGGACCAGGTTTCCAGGGCGTGGGCAATGATGTAGACCGACAGGGCTGAAGCAGAGAAGAAGCCGGGCGGGAGATTCAGCTGGCTGCGGCCCGAAAACTCCACCACTTCGATGTCGTAATCCACACGGAAATTCTGACCGGATTCGTAGACCAGGGCACCTTCGTTCAGCAGTCCCTCGGCCAGAAAGTCATGGTAGGCGTTGGTAAAGGTGGACTGCCCCGGTTGTCGTGGCTCGCTGAGCTGCAGCGCAGGAAGCTCGTCGAATCGGTCGACCAGCAACTGGGCCTCATTGTGGGCAATCAGTCGCCAGTGCGCACTGGCCTGAAGGTTTTTCTGGTAAATCTGGGGGAATTGTTCACCGATGGGGTAGTTGGCCGTGGGGTTGCCCTGGGCGGCGTGCTGGCATCCCTGGAAGCTAATCAGGCACAACAGCGCCGCTATCAGCACACTGATCGTCTTAAATGGCTTTGGGGAAGGCATGTCCTGCTCCGCTGGCATCCGTACACCGGGTTCTCAATGGATAAAGCGGCCGCCGTGCGGGAAACTTGAATATTAAATGTGGTTACTGGAGGGCAGGGACGCCCTTGGCCTGAGGCAGCTGCTGCAGGACGGACCAGGTGCTCTGGGCGCAGGTATTTTGGGCGATCCGGGCAGGGGTAAAGGGTAGGGATAGGCCTCAAAAAAAGGCCGATCCACCGCTGGTCGGTGCATCGGCCTGTGAGGCTGCTGTCTTTAACAAATACTAAATATAATTAGTATTTATTAAAAAGATGCAAAAAGCATCGGAAGTACAATAATTGAAGCTCCTGCGGCGATGGCAAGGAGATCATATTGAGAGCTATTCATGGCTATCTCCAATTGATTAACTGATGCCAATAGTATGGGGCCATTTGACTCGTTTTAAAATGGGATGCAATACGAGAACTAAAGTAAATATTCAATATTATTATCTAAAATAAAAATAAACATAACTATAAATTATTTGTATTGGGTGGTGACCGCTCTTTTCGCTTTCACTGTATGCCGACAGAAGTTGGACGATTTCGAGCCAGTGAGTGTTCCCATCCGTATTGTCCGGACAATCAAATAATAGTAATTTCTGTGTGCCACAACATTCGGAGTTCAACCATGCCCCAGTCAGCCAATCGACGACAATTTCTAAAGTCAGCAGCGGTCGCCTCATCAGCGCTGCTGATTGCCCGCTTCTCCCATGCCCAGGGGCCGGTTGTCACTGCCGACGATCCCACCGCGGTCGCGCTGGGATACGTCGCGGACCACACACAGGTCGATACGGCCAAATGGGCGAAAAAGGCGGGTCCCGATGGCGCCGGTCAACAGTGCACCAGTTGCGCCATTTATCAGGTCATTGATGACGAGTACGGCGCCTGCCCGATTTTTGCCGGCAAGCGAGTGCATGCGGCGGGCTGGTGTAACAGCTGGGTGCAGAAGTAGGTTTTTCGCCCTACGGCACCTGAGTTGGGAGCCCCACGATCTCCCGGCCCAAGGTGCTGGCCCGGTGGGCCAACTCCTCGATGTGGGCAGGGCCGACTTCGCAGCAACCCCCCAGGATGGAAGCGCCCAGGTTCAGCCACTTGACCGCCATATCGGTGTACACCACCGGGGTTAATTCTTCCCGAGCCGACAGAACATCCACGGTGCCCCCGGGCTTGAGTGCAGTGATGGAGTGGAAGCCGTTGGCATAGGCGCCGAAACGCTCGGTTTTGTTCGCCACTATGGGCAGCGCCTGGTCTATCGCTTCGGGCACCGAACAGTTGATCAGGATGGAGTCGGGCCCCATAGGCAACAAGACGTCGAGGGCGTCCTCAAGGCGCTCGCCAGATCGCAGGCGGGCGCCATCCTCATCCAACACTGTCAGGGCCAGGTGGATAGTAGTCCCCGCGTTGGCCGCCCCCTGTAACGCCGCTCTTCCCTCTGCAATCGTCGGCAAGGTCTCCGCGATGAAGCCATCGATATGGTTCATTTGCAGTTGGATCAATTCTTCGTACTCATCGGTCATTTGTTGTTCTGACAGTGGACTTTGGGTCAGATAGGAGGCCGTCAGTGGTGGTAGGGAGGCAACAATGTCCACACCGGTGCAGCCCGAGGCCGCGACCCCGGCTTCCGCCAGGCGCCGTGCCAGCGCCAGTAAGTCGGGCAAATCCGGAAGATCGCTCCCCATGGTCAGGCGGTGCCGCGTCACTGAATAGGTATTGAGGCAGACGACCCGGGCTCCGGCGCGGCAGAAGTCACGGTGCACATCGGAAACCAGGTCCGGTTCATCCATCATCACCTGCAGTGACCACAGCGGATGGGGTTTTTCGGCCCGGCTGCGGCGGATGAGTTCCTGCCCCATGCCGCCATCCAGAAGCGTAAGTCGTTGATTCATGGCTGTCAGTCCTGTCGATGGCCAGAGGTGTTAGGGGTTCGCCTGTATGAAGCCGTCAATGAGTGAAGTCAAGGTATCGGGGATATCTTCCTGGCAAAAATGCCCCACGCCTTCCACATCAACTATGGGCGCCGTGGGAAAAAGCCCCCGGAAATCACTGACAGCATGGTCTTTGGCAATGGCGTAATCCATGTCTCCGGATACCAGCATGGCGGGCTTACTGCGCATCGCCTCTATATCACCGTTTTTTAGGGTATCGAGGACAAAGGGCAGGAACCGGCCTTCGTGGATATCCAGGGGAAAATTGAGTGCCCCAACACAGCTCGCCCGATCTGGAAAGGGCGCGGCATAGGCTCTGATCCAGGTATCGGTGACCACCGCTGAGTTCTGGAAGCCAATAATCTTCATGACCGACAGCACGGTGCTGCCCAGTTCCCCCAGAATGCCCTCCAGGGTGCCTGCCTCGGCGTGTTTTTCAATCCACTGGAACCAGGGCGTCTTGCCCCCCGCAGCCTTGCCACCTCCGTACCCCAGCACCGTATTCATCAGGAACAGCCGCTTGATTTTTTCGGGGTTACGGGCGGTGAGAGCACCTGCGATGGGGCCTCCCCAGTCCTGTCCGACCAGCGTCAGCTGGTCCAGGGCCAGAGATTCAATCAGGCGTTCCAGATTTTCGACGTGGGTCTGCAAGGTGTAGTCCCGGTCGGCGGGGGTCTCGGATTTACCAAAGCCCATGTGATCGGGCACCACCACGCGGTATCGTCTGGCCAGAGCTGGGATCATATTGCGGTAGAGATAACCCCAGGTGGGTTCGCCGTGCAGCAGAATGACCGTTTCTGCCCCGGGCGGTCCCTCGTCAATATAGTGCTGGCGAAAGCCGGAAGCGGTACAGAAATGGGCCTGAAAAGGCCAGGTGCCATCAAAGGTCTCATCGGCTGGAATCATCGTGGCTGGCCTCTCCAAGGCATCGTCCGGTAGCTCTAGAACCTTACCGATTCCCGCCTTGTCTGGACACCCTCTATATCCTAGGGTGGGCGCTCCATTGAACCGGAGCAGGTCGGGTGACTGCCGAATACTTTCGCAATAAAAAAGCCCTCATTACCGGTGCCGGGGACGGCATTGGCAGGGCGCTGGCGCAACAACTCAACAGCGTCGGGTGTCAGCTCTGGCTGTGCGACATTGACGCCGATCGATTGCAGGGCACTGTGGATACTCTCAGTGCGAGCAAAGCGCCGGTGTCTACCCGCATCGTGGATTGTGGTAGCAGAGAGGCCATCCAGAACTGGGCCGGGGAGGTTGCCGGAGAAACCGACCTGCTGGACGCGGTTTTCAATAATGCGGGGGTGGCCTACGGTGCCTATTTCGCCGACTCCAATGAGGACACATTCCAGTGGTTGATGGCCATCAACTATTGGGGTGTGGTCTGGTCCACCAGGGCTTTCCTGCCGTTATTGAGTGCGGCGAAAACCGGGCATCTGGTCAATGTGTCATCGATTTTTGGCATGGTCGGTATTGTCGGACAGAGTGCATACAACTCGGCCAAGTTCGCGGTACGGGGATTTACCGAAGCGCTGCAGGCCGAGTACCACGGCACATCAATCAAGGTGAGTTGTGTGCATCCCGGCGGCGTGGCGACCAACATTGCACTCCGTGCCCGCAGCGATGGTGACGCCTCTGCGCTCAGCCCCCAGGAGCGTGACGCGCGTTTTCGCCGCGCGGCCCGAACCAGCCCCGAGCAGGCGGCGACCATCATTCTCAGCAAGGTAGCCAGGGGCAAACCCCGGATCCTGGTGGGCCTGGATGCCTGGTTTTTACAACTGCTGACCCAGTTATTACCCACCGGCTATCAAAGCATCACCCGGCGCATGGCCCGGGACGAGTAGGGGAGCCCGGCGCCCGTGCGCTACTACGGCCTGTTGCTAACAGCCACCGTACTGATGGCCACTGGATTTGTCGCATCAAAATTGTTCCTCAATGCCGGCATCCATCCCCTGGCACTGGTTGTCAGCAGGTTCTCCCTGGCGGGCCTGCTGGCACTGATCTGGTTGTATTTTCGCGGTCAGCTGCAGCTACCCAAAACCCGTAGGGATCTGTTCGGGGTGGTCGTAGTGGGTACCCTGCAGACGGCGGTCCTGTTTGGCACCGGTTTTATGGCGATGGCCCACCTGAGCGCTGCGACCATTTCCATACTGACCCTCACCATGCCCATATGGGTGACCCTATTTGAGGGGCTGATTGCCCGACGGCTGCCCGGCAGAGGTCAGATTCTGTCACTGGTCATGGGTATGGCGGGAGTCACCTTGATCATCGGTTCGGGTGTAGGTCCCGAGGGTTCGCCCCATGCCCTGTGGTACGGCCTGACCTTGCTGGGCGCCTGCAGCTGGGCGGCCGCGACCGTGTTCACCAAGCGTGGCGGCCTGGGCGTCACCGGCTGGAGCCTGAATGGTTGGCAGATGTTGATCGGTGGCCTGCAAATCCAGCTCCTCATGTTTGTATTCGATGTGCCCGTCAGCGAACTGCCCCATGACCGCAATATGTTGTTGTTCCTCTGGCTGGTGATACCGGCTTCCATTCTCTCCTTTGGATGCTGGTTCGCTGCCTTGCGTCTGGGCGGGGCGGAGGCCGCCAGTGGTTACCTGTTTCTTATTCCCCTGTTCACCGCGCTGATGTCGGTGCCGATACTGCATGCGACTTTTACAGTGACCCAAGTGCTGGGCGGCGCCGCGGTAGCTGTTGCGGTGTGGCGCATGTCAAGGGTAGACCGGGCGGGGCCCGAGCCCGGGTGATGATCATACCGTTCGGGATTCGCGGTAAACTAACAACCGTTATGACATGAGACCGGAGTAAGCAATGGGCCGAGCCTATCAAAACCGCAAACTTTCCATGGCGAAAACCGCCGCCATGAAAACGGCGGTTTACTCGCGCTACAGCCGTGAAATTTATGTCAGCGCCAAGGCTGGCGGCACCGACCCCGCTGCCAACCTGTCGCTAAGATCGCTGATTGAGCGGGCAAAGAAAGACCAGGTGCCCTCCCATGTGATTGACAAGGCTATTGCCAAGGCGGAATCCGGTGCCGGAGAGGACTATCAGGTGGCCCGCTATGAGGGCTTTGGTCCCGGGGGCACCATGCTGCTGGTCGAGTGCCTGACAGACAATCCCAACAGGACCATCGGCGAGGTCAGGCCAGCGTTCACCAAGGGTAAGGGCAAGATGGGTACACCGGGCACGGTGGCTCATATGTTCGACCACGCCGCTGTATTTGTGTTTCCAGGGGATGAGGATGCGGTGCTGGAGGCGCTACTGATGGCCGATGTCGATGTCTCCGAGGTCGAAACCGAGGAGGGCCGGGTCACGGTTATGGCGCCGAACACGGAGTACGCCAAGGCCCGCAACTGCCTGGAAGAAACCTTCCCCGGCATTGACTTTGACGTCGATGAAATTCAGTTCGTGCCCAGGGGCGAAACAGCCATCAGCGGCGAGGATGCCGAGCAGTTCGAGAAGCTGATGGACCTGCTGAACGCCTGCGAAGACGTTCAGAATGTCTTCCACGACGCCAAGTTGTAACCAACCGGCAGATCTTTCCCGCACGGCACCATCACAGACCAGTCTGCCCCGTCAAAGCCTGGGCCCAACCCGGGATCGAGAGTTGCGCCTCTGTGCCGGATTGATCTGACGGGTCCCTGGCCGGCCGGTGGTCTTGGTGAATGGGTTAGCGCTAGCCGCTGACGCAGCGGCTCAGTCGCTGATGCTTTGCCACTCGTCGGAACCGTTGAGCATATCCGTGACCCATTGGTAGACGGGAACACCCGCCACCTCGCGATCGAACTGGGCCTGCAGGAAGGTATGGCTGTTGCCGTCGGCAATCAGGCTGCGGAAACGCTCGGGATGGGCTGCCTCAAGCTCTGCCATCTCTTCAATCAGTGCCTCCTCAAAGGCCTCGCCGCCAATCCCTACGAAGACATCTGCAATGACGAAGTCCTGCTTCGTGCTCATGAAGCCCATCCTGAGATTGGGGTCTTCATCGAGTTGAAAGATGTGGTAGCCGGTGGTGTGTCCGTCTTCGCCGATGCAGTCATCGCAGTCCTCGGGTATGAAACGCAGGGAGTTCCACTCTTCCCCCAGAAACTCCACGAAGCCCGGGGTTGCGATGCCAACCCCGGAATCATTAACCAAATCGATGGGGGTGTCGGGATACTGTTTTCGGACCAGCGGCAACATGTAGTCGGTGCCATAGCCACCGGCGCTGTTGCCGGTCAGCAGGATTCTGGTCGGAGCGGGAAAGGTTGAGACAATCACGTCGAGGGACGCTGACAGGTTTTTCAGGCCCCGGTGATAGCGATCGATGGTGCCGTCATCATCGGTGTCATACTCGGCATCCCCGGAAAATACCGAGCCGTCGCAGTAGGGCAGGTAGGCAACGTTGTAGTCCGCCGCCGGGTTGTTGGCAAAGGCCGGGTCCAGGATGCCTCGCAGGGGAATGCCGGGGGCTGCAGTCGAAGTAGCCTGGCAGAAGAGGCTGCTACAGGCGCCGCCACCCTCCAAGAAGATCATCAAATCCCCTGCCGTGCCTTCCCGGGTTGCCATGGTGTATTCATCCCCCAGTAAACAAAGGGGGCCGTCTCCGGCGCCAAAAGTGTGTTGCACCACGCCGTCAATGGTCTCAGAGGTCATGGGCGTGTATTCACCAAGGTATTGATCCACGCCCTGCTCGTACAGGACTTCAAAGGGTACGGGTTCCGGTTCCGGCTCGGGCTCAGGCTGGGGAAGTTGCACCGGGGGTGGATTGTCCGAGTCCGAACAGCCGGCGATGAGGATCAGGGAAAGGGCGAGCAGTACAGGGGAAAAGGCTGTCTTCATCTGGAATTTGCCATATGTTTAATAAACTGCGGCAGACTTTAACAACTGACGCGACGCCACTGCCAAGTAAATTTTCGGTCTGGACCCCGTCACTGTGATGGTGTTCGCAGGACGCCCTGCCACCGTGGCGGCTCAGCGCCGGACTCCTGTGGCAGAGCAGCCAGGCTTTGACTAACCTTTCGCTGCCCGAGCTTTGGACTTACCTGGGCTCGACACTGGCATGGTTGAATCTTTACGGAGCGATGTCCCATAAAAGCTGCCCTTGCAAGCACTGACGTCAACCGGGTCATCGAGATGGCCTGGGAGGATCGCACGCCATTTGAGGCCATCGAAGCTCACTACGGGCTGGATGAGGCCGCCGTCATTGAGGTAATGCGCAGGCAGCTGAAGCCCAGGTCTTTTCGACTGTGGCGAAAGCGGGTGGCGGGCAGAAAGACCAAACATCGGCAGCTGCGGGGCTTCGAGGTCGGTCGTTTCCGTTGTGTCACCCAGCGCCACCGATAAGCCACGACCAACGGGCAGTGGTAACAGTCCACCGGAACTTCCATTACGTAACAAGCATTGGCGGTAGGCTCAGCCACAGGGCTGAGTGCGATTTGCAGTCTCGTTTGATGTGGAGGATCCCATGCAGGAAGGCCACCCCGTTTCCTACTCCCAGCGCACCATCATCGAATTGATGGTGCCGGCCTACACAAACTTCGGTGGCAAGGTTCACGGTGGCACATTGATGTCCATGATGGACAAGGTCGCTTACGTTTGTGCCAGCAAGCACGCGGGCAACTACTGCGTCACGGTGAGCGTGGACGCGGTCGAGTTTCTGGCCCCGGTTGAGGTGGGGGAAGTGGTGTCACTGATGGGATCGGTGAACTACGTGGGGACCAAGTCGCTGGTCGTTGGTATCAAGGTGGTTGCCGAAAACATACAGACCGGGGCCCGACGACACACCAACACCTGCTACTTCACCATGGTGGCGAAAAACGCCAAAGGGGAGACGGCTACGGTGCCGCCACTGATTCTGGAGACCGAGGAAGACGTGCGTCGGTTCTGCTCGGCTTTGCAGAGAAAGCGCCTGCGTGAGCACGCCAGGGGCTACATGACCGACTACCGGGATAACTTTGCCATGGATGAGGACGTGCAGCAGTTCCTCGAGAAGCAGCGCTGTGTGCTGGCTCTGGACTGAGGACAACGGTCTACGCCTGGATAGCTGGGGCGCAGTATCGGGCAAGACCAAATAATTCCTGCCGAAGGCACCAACAGACCCGTGGATTGACAGCCCCG
>JAAXJC010000161.1:0-11799 GCA_012270045.1 Luminiphilus sp. | reverse complement strand
GTCAGCGCTGCTCTTCGTTCAAATGCCCTTTGTAAATCATCCCCGGGTTGCAGCGATAACAGAAGTTACACCGCGACCCCGGGGCAGGCTCCTCACAGGGGTCTATTGTGGCAGCAGCATCGGCCTCCCGCGCCACAACCTGTTTTTGCCTGGGGCCCGGGCTCAAATATCGGATACAAAAAAAGGGGGCCTGTAGCCCCCTTGAGATGATCTGTCAGCACATGGCCTATTGGCCTGGATGCCAGAGCATGGCACTGGACCCGTTAAACGGTAACCGCATTGCCCCTGAAGATCTTTGACAGGTAACGGCTCTCCTTGGGCGAGGGTGCGGGCACCGAGCACTGCATCACCGCCGCCACCAGGCGCTCCATTTCTTCCGACAGCTCCTGGTCATTGGACGGCTCCTCCGTGTGGGCACGTCGGGTCAGCTGCACCTGGTTGACCGCTGGCACCGTCGGCAAACGCTCACCCTCTACACCCAGCGTCACCGTGAAGGCATGGAGTGAGTTCTTGACGAACAGGGCCAGAGCGAACTCCTCCCGTGTGGACGCCAGTGAGGTGTCCGGAGTCAGCAGCACAATCTGGCAGTTGGGAACCAGGGCCGCGATGCGGGCACTGCGGAAATGGTGGGTGAGCTGCTCATGAACCAGTTGCCGGAACTGCTCGTCGGAGAGCACCCGGTCCCAGTCGCCGCCGCGTTCACCCGCAAGAGCGTTCAGGGGCAGGCGTTCAAAGGGACTGCTGACCACCACGTCAAACCCGCCTTCATTGCGCAGGATATTGTCCAGAGCGCCTTCGATGTCATCGCCAATGCAGCGAACGTCGATGTTGTCGGCATTTTCGGCGTCCAGCGCGTGGTACAGGGCGGTCGTGGTTTCTTCGCTTCGGGTCAGTACCCACAGCTGTTCAATACCGTTGCCGGTAAAGCCCTTGGCGATCTCGGTGATTTCGTTGCGCATACAGTCACCGAGCATCACTACGCGCTTGCCGTTGAGACGAGCAAGGTCCTTTTCGCTGGGCGACAGCAACAACTCACCCTCGGTTACCGAGCGATCAAACTTCAGTCCGCCGGAGGGGTGGAAGGTCTCGCCACTGACAATCTCATCGGCGAGGTGGAAGACCGTGGACAGGCCGACCTGCTCGTCGGTGGGCATCTTGTGCAAATGCAGTCGATTCAGGATGCCGGACTCGATCTGACTCGCAGACTGCAGGCAGGCCTCCTTGTCGAAGAAGGGCGAAGGGGCGTCGACAAAGGAGCCCAGGAATTCGTCTTTATCCTCCTCGGTGAAGATACCCGCATTCACCAGTCGCTCGACCAGCTTGACGGCCATACCCATGTGCAGCAGGCACTTGTTCGAGCTGCCCATGCCTCCGGAATCCTTGACCTGGGCAAACAGCCGGCTCAGTCCTCGGGGCAGATTGCGAGAGGGCAGCACTTCAACCGCGTTGGCGGAGAGTTTCCTGATTTCCTCTATGGGGTAGCCCTCTGCGGCGGCTGCGATGATGGCGGCGTGGACCTGGTTCAGGCGCTTGTTCTCCAGAACCAGCCGACCGCGGCGGTCGAACAGCCCGGGTGCATCCCCAAGGCCGCGCAGGCGTGCGCCGTCTACCGGGCCCGGCGCCAGTGCATTGATCTGGATCTCCGGTCCCAGATGCCGGGACAGAATTTCAGCGAGCACCCGCTGGCCCGCCTTGGACACGGCGTAGTCGGCTCGGTTCGGGTAGGCGACCGCCACATACTTCTCGCCACCAAAGTAACTGGAGACATTGAGGATGGAGCCCCGGCCCCGGTCTTTCATCAGCGGGCCGAACTTGCGGATCAGGGAGTAGTTGGAGATCAGGTTGGCCTCCATGGTCCGATCCCAGTCCTTCAGCGTCATGTCCACGACCATTTCCTCGGCGCCGGAAATGCCGGCGTTGTTGATGAGGAAGTCGACCTGGCCAAACAGGTCTACTGCGTGCTGGTGCAGTTGGTCCAGGGCCGCCGGATCGCCGACATCAATATTGGCAAGGGTGTGGATTCGGGAGTCGGCATTGGGGTAACCGATACCGCGCAATTCATCGACGATTTCCGACTTGGCTTCCAGAAGCTTGCTTTCACTGCGCGCGCTCAGCAACACCCGGGCGCCGGCGATGGCCAGGTAGCGACCCAGCTGCAGGCCAATGCCCAGGCTGCCGCCGGTAATGACCGCGGTCTTGCCCTTGTGCAGGCCCGGCAACACCCGCATCAGCGAGGTGGGCATGGCCCCTTTACCCGTGGCGCGCTTGATGTCCTTGGGTATCCAAAGGTTGATCGGGTCCATTTGCCGGACCCGGTTGGTCAGGGTCGCGGCCCAGTCCGCAGCAAAGGGAAGGGCGTCCCGGTCCTCTGTGTCGTACCGTACCAGCTGGTTGGGTTGCACGGCCCAGGACAGCTCCCCGGCACTGGTCAGGGTGTCGTCCTCGTGGCGCCAGCCCCGTATCAGCGCTTCGTTGGAAGCTCGGATGACCTCGTTGAGCAGATTGCCGTGACCGTCACTGGGGTTCGTGACATAGGTAATGGCCGGTGGCTCGCATTTGCCGAACCAGCGGCTCAGGTTGGTGGCGAGGGTAGAGGCGAAGGCGACGGGGGCTACCACCTCGTCCCGGACGAAATTTTCCACATCTTCATCGGTGGCGGTGCAGATCGAGTAGCCGTACTGCCCGTTCTTTTTCTGGGGCAGCACGATGACGCCGTCCAGGCGGCCAAAGTGGTCGTCGATGAACTGCATGGTCCGATCCACAGATTCCCTGCGCAGGGGGTCCAGATGCGACAGCTGCACAGCGTCCAGATCCCGGGACTGGATGATGGAGCGGGCATGGCCGACGGACTCCAGGTTGCGGAAGGCCAGCAGCACCCGTGCGCCGCTTTCTGTGTGCCGCTCCGCAAAGGTGACGGCTTCCTCGTAGTCGGAGCCTCCCAGGATCAGCACAATATTGTCAGACAGGTCTTCCAGGCGCTTGTCGGGCCAGGACACCAGCTGCGAGCGGCTCTGGGCCGGCACCTGCATGCCATTTGTAACCTCCACGTGGTGTCCGGACAGGGCCGCAGACTCCTCGGAGGCCAGCCAGGTAATGGCTGAGGCCACATCAGTCGGCGTCGGGTAACGGTACTCCAGACCGCCATCTCCTTCGCGCGTGGTGATCATCAGATCCCGGAATTCCTTACCGGTGCTGCCAGGCTCCAGACCCTGCAACTCATCCATACGGGCAAAAACGGTATCGATGCGCTCGGACTCAATGGGTCCGGGGAAGACGGCATTCACCCGGATGCCGCGCTCCTCGCCGAGTTCCAGGGCCAGACCCTTGGACAGGGCATTCAGGCCGGATTTCGGTACCACGTAGGGGATGCGCCCGTAGTAGTGGGTGCGGGAGAAGATGGTGGATACGTTGATGATGGAAGCGCCTACGGACATGTAGGGTGCTGCGGCCCTGGCCATGTTCCAGGGTGCGCCCAGCAGGTTCATGGCCGAGTCGAACATGGTCTGGTCTGAGCCTGCGGCGCGCATCTCCACGTCGGAAAACGGTATGTCCCGGAGCGTGTACTTGGGGCCGGCGGCACCGGCATTGTTGACCAGCACATCGATGGTGCCAAAGGCCTCGACGGTTTCGGCCACAATCTGCCGGCACACTTCGGGGTCCGCACAGTCCCCCGCCATCATGACCATGTTTTCCCGGGCGAACCCCTCTTCGCAGAGGGTATCGACAAACTCTTCCAGTTTGCCCATGTCACGACCGGTCATCATGACCCGCGCGCCCTCGCGCAGTAGCTGCCGGGTAATGAATCGCCCAATGGAACCGGCGGCGCCGGTCAGAACGATCGATTTGGTCTCCAGTCGGCGGCCCGCCCGGGACTGGCTGATCATATCGTCGGTGAACTGTACGAAATCATTCATCGGAGTGCTCCTGCTGAACCGGTTTCTATCTGAGTTATCTGTTCGCCACGCTCGGCGGCATCACGCAATGCCCACGCTCGGTAGAGCTCTTCTTTGGTTTTCAAACCCGGACGGGGCAGGGCGTGCACGGCGACATAGTTCGCCCCCTGGTGACGGTTTTCCCACATGGCCTGGTGGGCCTCGGGCAGTTCGTCCATGGTGACGGGTGTCGGGGGCAGTACCGACAGCAGCCCGGAGGCAATCTGCTCCTGCATTTCCGCAAACTCCCGCGACGTATTCAGGTGGGTGCCGCGTATCTCTGCTGTCGGCATCAGTATGCGGCGCTGTCGCGTCCAGACCTGCGGGGCATAGAAACTGAAGCACTGTCCCTCCAGGTCCTCGCAATACACCACGCGCCCGGTGTTGGGTTTGACCAGTGCCGATGCCAGCGCCAGCCCATCCCGTCCGCGTCGTTCGAAGACGATGTCGGGCAGGCCCCGCTTGTCCAGGGTGTTGCGCAGCGCCGGGGCGATGGCGGAGCCGATGGGTTTCAGGGTCTTGTCCGAGAATTCCCTGACTGCCTCCCGGAATGCCAGTGACTCGGTAAAGGGATCGGGCATACGCGGGAAGGGGCCCGGGGGCGCAAAATCATCACCCAGGCGCTTGGCAATTTCTTCGATACTGACGATACCCCTGACCCGGGGCCCAAAGCCCAGGGAACTGACGAACTCCCGTTGGGCGATGGTGTCGACCAGTACTGCTACCTGGCCACCGCTCTGGCAGGCCACCTCTATGGCCTCGATGGCGATGTTATCCACGATGCCATCATCGGCACCGGGACCGTAAACGATCAGTACGGTCTGGCCCGGTCGCAGGCCCGCGCGTCGGAACATGGTCGCCGGCGACGATGCACCGCCCTTACCTAGGAAGGTAAAGCGATAACCCGAGGACGCGCCGTAAAACGCCAGCACACCGTTCTCCCCCAACATCTGGAAGGTGCGCGGGAAGGCGTTTTCCCCCGCGTGGGACACTGCGTAATCAATGTTGCCGCCAGCGGCTTCTTCTGCAGCTTTAACGAAGGCCTCACCTGCCTCTTGCCATGCAGGCCACTGCGCAGGGTCATCCGGCACGGCGGTGAAGATATCCTGCCATCGGGCATCCTTGCGATTGATGGCGGCACCACCGGCGGCGTGCACCCGTGCCGCACGGTCGTCACTGGACACCATGCCCAGGCATGACAGGCCACTGGCTGTGGCACTGCGCAGACAGTCATAACCTGTGCCCGTGGATGCGCCCTCCACAAACAGGCGCTTGCCGGCTTCTATGTTGAGGGTGGTGAACAGCGCCCGCTGAATGGTGCCCATGGTCAGTCCGTATGAGCCCGCTTCCTCGAAGGTGAGCGCGCTCAGCTTGGGGTGCAGCTGGGGGCCCTGCACGGCGAGAAACTGTCCGTGGGTGCCGTCGTTGCGCTCATAGCCCTGTATGCGGAAGTCCGCAGCCATGGGGTCAAGGCCCTGGTCCGGTGACATCAGTTCGCTTTGTCCTGAATACACCGTGACCAGGTCGCCCACCGAGAGTCTGCCCTCGGAAACCAGTTCTGAGCCCAGGGAGACCACGATGCCGACACCGCCGGAACCGGTGACCTGGACATCCGATTCCCGGGCATCGAAGGGCGAGACAGGTATGCCTGTTACCGCCCAGATATCATTGAAATTAACCTCGGAGGCCAGCACATAAATCAATGCCTCCCCGGCCTTGGGTGTCGGTGTCGGGAACACCAGTTTGCGCTCCGCGACTTCCGGGTCGCCGTGTTCCGGGGCCCCATCCTGACGTGATCGGGCAACGCCCCAGCCGTATTGGTGCTCGGGAATCGGTGTGACCCCGGGATAAAAGCTGGCTCCTACCGGTAACAACTGTCCCGCCGCCTCCAGCTCCGCAAGTTGCTCGTTGCTGGGGTAGGGCGGTACGTCGCTGGGTTGGCAGGGAAGCGCCGCACTGCGTTTTTCCAGGAAGGCGGTTATGCCCGTCGGGCCAGAGGCCGGGTCACAGACCGATTCCGCAAACAGTCGCGCTTCGGCATCCAGCCCTGCCGAGACACCCTGTTCCAGTCCCGTGACCGTCGCCTCCAGGATGCGCTTGGCGACATGGTCACGCCCACCGGCCGCCAGTTGTGCCAGGGCGGAGGCGATCTCCGGGTGGTCCTCGATATTGCCGGCGACCCCAAGGGCCTGTTCCCGCTGCTGCAGCAGCTCAGCCTGGCGATCGAGCACGTCCTTGAGGTTGCTGTCACCACTGAAATGTTGCCGCAGCCTCAGCATGGCTCGGTCCAGGGCCGATTCACTACCCACCGGGACTACCTCATCCACGAGGCCAATGTTCCTGGCCTGCTCGGCATCGATGGGGCGACCGCGCAGCATGATGCCAAGGGCTTCGATAACACCCCGGTCTCCCTGTCGGTCCTGGAGTTTACGGGTCAGGCGCTGGGTGCCGCCGTAGCCCGGCAGCAGATTCAGATTGACCTCGGGCTGTCCGAAGGTAGCGTGGTCAGCGGCAATCACGTAGGCGCAGGACAGCAACAGTTCATTGCCGCCGCCAAGGGCCGGACCATTGATGGCCGCCACCACCGGCATGTCGAGGCTTTCGATGGCTGCGAAGGCTGCCTGTGCGGCGTGGGGTGGGGTCAGTGCCGAGGCCATGTCACCCGTTTCACCAATTTTCAGCAGCTCCTTGACGTCGGCACCGGCAACGAAAGTGCCCCGGGCGCCCGTGATCACCAGGGCATCGATATTGCTCTGGTTCTTGATCTGGTGAATGACGGTGTGCAGTTCGTCCAGGGCACGCTCATTCAAGGCGTTAACCGGGGGATTGTTGATGAACAGCAAGGCCACCGTCTGATGGTCAGTGAGGCGATGGATTTCCAGTCTGATATAGCGCCAGGTCTGCACAATCTGCCGCGCCTGGGCCAGCGCGCCGTGGTCCCGCCACTCGGCTATGGCATCACGAATCACGTCCCCGACCTCTGGATTCTTCAGGGTCGAAATATCACCCAGTGGCGCATCCAGCAGCAGACCCCTCAGGGTTCGGCGCATGTATTTGCCAGACCGGGTCTCGGGGAACGCGGGTACCACCAGAAAATCCGAGGGCACCGCTGTGGCGCCTTTCTCGCTGCGCACCAACCCTTGCAGACGGGCGAAGTCGTCATCACCGAGCTTGCGCCCCGGCGCCGCCACCAAAAAGGCGACAGGTGTTTCGCCCTTTTCATCGTGGGGTGCGCCGACGACTACTACATTGCCCAGGGGCGAATCTTCCCGCAGGGTCTTGTCACGGAGAATGGCGCCCTCAATTTCTTCGGTGCCAATGCGGTGTCCGGACACGTTGATGACATCGTCGGAGCGACCGTGCAGGGTGAACCCGCCGTCTTCATGCCGACGGGCGTAGTCCCCCTGGGTATAGCTGTATCCGTCTGCCCAACGGTCGAAGTAGACCGACTTGAAGCGCTGTAAATCGCCGCACCAGCCGTCCTCGCCAAAACTGTCCTTGTCACCCCACAGGGTGTGGGCCAGGTAGGGGTAGGGACGGGTGATAACCAGCTCACCCTTCTCGCCAACCTCCGCCGGTCGCCAATCGCTGACGCCGGTCTCACTGCTGGACTCCGCTACCCTGACCTCGGCCTGAACCCATGGCAGTGCCCAGGTCTTGGCATCGGGCTGCAGGTCCTTGTAGCCACCGGAGGGACAGGAGAACACGATGCCGCCGTGCTCCGTGGCCCAGTAGGAGTTGATGTAGTGGGAACAGATATTCTCCATGGCGAACTGCTGTACCGCAGGAGACACCGGTTCGGCACAGAAGGTCCCCGTGCGCAGCGACCCCATATCGTAGGCTGACATATCCCGGGTGCTGGCCGGGTCAGTCATCACAGCTTTCAGGAAGGTCGATCCCGCTTTGAACAGGGTCACGCCGTGGCGTTCTATGGTGGAGGCAAAGCGTCCTGCGTGGGGAAACAGGGGCGAACCCTCACAGACGACAGTGGTCATGCCCATGGAAAGGGGCGCGGCAATAAGGTACGACTGCCCGGTGATCCAGCCCGGATCCCCCACCACGTAAAGTGTGTCGTCGGGGGTGCCTTCGAACACGGCGTGCATGGAGTGGGTGACCCCCGCCAGCCAGGCGCCGTGGGTATGCACCACGCCTTTGGGTTTGCCGGTGGAGCCCGAGGTATAAATGATGAACAGGGGCCAATTGGCCTCCACCGGGACAACAGGCTGCAACTGATTCAGCGCTGCCTGAAAACCCGAGTCTGCCAGCGCCCACAGGGCGTCCAGGTCCGAGCCCTCAAGCTCGTCAATGAACTGTTGCCGGGCGGCTGCCACCAGGTCATCAGAGTAGACATCCCGGTCGTATTCGATCACTTCCTGTCCGGTGTACCGCGCCACCACCACGTGCTCGATATTGTGGCCTACCCGGGACAGTTCAATCGCGACTTCGGTACGTAATTTTGCGCTCTTTTCAGCGGAGATATCTGATTTTAGCGCCAAAATAGCGCCAAGTTCCCGCATGATATCCGCTCGCTCCAGGGTGATTTCACCCGCCAGGGCGGCCGCAACCGAATCCAGCAACCCGGCCCCATCCTGAATTTCAGGGTATTTTTCAAGGGTGCGCGCGAGGGCCTCGAGGGCTGCATCCCGGGGCACGTAGTTGTCCAGCGCCGGGTCGGTGTACTGACTTTTGAAAGGCACGGCCTCGGCGTTGCGATAACCGCCATCGGCTGTAATGACCACTTTTGCGCCCGCGTCATGCAAACGATCAGACAGGGTTTTGGCTGAGAAGCCCCCAAAGACCGGTGTATAAATGATGCCGAGGCGTTGGGCCGCCAGTATGTAGAAGATCTGCTCCGGAATATTGGGCATGTTGAGGGCGATGCGATCGCCGGTTTTCAGCCCCAGGTTGCTGAGCACCCGTGCCCTGAGGGCTGTCTCAAACAGCAATTCGCGGTAGCTGAAGTGCTGCTCGGTGACCGGGCCGCCCCGGCCCTCGTTCTTGGAGGGGTCCCAGCGGTCACCTTCGAATATCAGGGCCTTGCGCTCGCCCCGGCCCTGCAAAATGTGGCGGTCCAGTTCGTTGAAGGCGGCATTGGTGTGTGCGCCTACAAACCAGCGCAAATAGGGTGACCTGCTATCGTCCAGCACTGTGCTCCAGGGGTTATCCTGCTCGCCCAGGGCGCCGGTGTCGATGCCGTCGCCGGAATCGGCGTCAAAGCCAGACCAGCAGCGCTCAGTGAGGTTAAAGCTCAGCCACTGGCCGCTGCCCTGGTCGTACCAGTGCACGTTGCGACGGGCGAGGTCGCCAAAAAACTCCTCGGGCGAATCATTGATCAAACGGCGGAGAGCATCTTCCCCCGCCTGTGAGCACAGTTGCTCCCAAGCGACTCCTACGGTCATATGAAATTCTCCCTGTGGAGCATATTGGGCTCCGGTTGGAAGTCGACACACGGGCGCGGCCGTGGGCGACTTCAGGGTTGTTCGTCAGTCTCTGCTCCCGGTGACCACCCCTCGGGGGTAGCGTTTTTAATGATTGACCAGAAACTGTGTAGAATTACGGGCGCAGAATCTGGACGGATTAGAAAAAATGGCAATTTTCCGCTTGGAAATTGCTTCCCAAATAGAATCAGTCCCCGCCCGACAGCAAAGCCAGCCCAGTGAGTCTCGAAACGCCCCTGAGCTGAGGCCCTGATCGGGAGCACCTGACCCACCTGCCTGCAGGCTCGCGGTTAGATGGGGGGGTTGGTGGTGCCGGCGGATTTGGGGCAGACCACTGTGAAAGTTAGTGGGCGCTCACACTCGGTGCTCATTCAGTCTCGAAGCTGCCCCGTGGAACCGTGAGCGCAAATTTGTGACCCTGCTGGCTCCCCGCTGATTGCTTCTTGTGCTTCACTACTGGCCACGATCAATAACAATTGGGGAGCAGGGTGATGGCTGGGCGATCTGTCATTTCGAAAATCTTTTTCATGGCTGGGCTATTTCTGGTGGGCGTGTTATCGGCCTGGGCTGAGGAGGACTGTAAGCCTTAGCCCTGGGGCGCCGATGCCCAGATTGGTGCTGCCAATCGGATGTCACCGGAGGGCGTGATGGCGGCATCACAACTGATCAAGACCGGTAAAACCCATCCCCTGGGTATTGTGATTGAGCCCGGTATGCCGGCATACCCTCCCCGATACACACAGTTGCAGGTGGTCCAGCCCAATCAGCAATTTGGTCAGACCATGGCACCGGCGATTGGCTGGGAGGCCAGTGCCAATGATGACATGGTGCAAATGTGGCTGGGCACCGGGCCGCAACTGGATGGCCTGGGACACATGGGTGAAGCCGGCGTGTTCTACAACTGTAATCGGGGTGAGGACTTCTCACTGATTACCGGCCTGACCCGACTGGATACCAGTCAGGTACCGCCTATCGTCACCCGGGGTGTGGTCATCGACATGGCGAAGCATTTCGGTGTTGAGACCCTGTCGGCGGGCCAAGCCATCAGTAGTACTGCCCTCAAGTCAGCCATGACAGAACAGGGTGTTGAGGTAACGCCGGGTAATGTGATCCTCATCCACACCGGGTGGACCGATGCCATGCTGCAGTCAAACCCGGAGGTATGGGGCAGTACCATTCCTGGCATCACCAACGAGGCGGCAGAATTCCTGGCCGGTCTGGAGCCGGTCGCGGTGGGAGCCGATACTTGGGGGCTCGGGGCAGTGCCCCCCGCGGAGGGAGATCGGGTGTTTTACGATCACGTGATCCTGCTCAGGGACAATGGCATTTATATTTTAGAGACCATGGATACCGGCCCGCTGGCCCGGCAGTCGGTGACCGAGTTCATGTTTGTTCTGGGCCAGGCACGATTGAAGGGTGCTGTCCAGATGATCATCAACCCGGTGGCCCTCTGGTAAGTCCTCCGGTGACGTCATTTCGAGCGCTGTCAGCGCCCGCGCTTCCGGGCGTTGCTGCCTGAAAAGGTACTCCAAACGGACCCTTTCGTGACCCGCCGACGGTGCTAGCATGCCCTCCCTTACCGTAGCGGTCTCGGTCAGGTTTGTCGGTACTGCAATACAGAATAGGGGAGGTGGCAGTGATGCAGGTTGTGCGTTTGGCGGGAGCCCTGGGCGCTGAAATCAGAGGACTGGACCTGGCCGGTGAGTTGACGGCAGCGACAGCCCTTGAGCTTCGTAATCTGCTCAATGAGCACGAGGTGCTGTTCCTGCGCGACCAGGCCATTGACCCGGAGCAGCAGCGTGCCCTTGCCGCTGTCTTTGGGCCCCTGCAAACCCACCCGGCCTACGGTACCGTGCCCGGCTTGCCCGAGGTGATGATTCTCGAGAGCACACCGGAAAACCCTTCAAAGATCGAAGTCTGGCATTCCGACATGACCTTCCGGCTACATCCGCCCTCGGTCACCGTGCTGCGCGGCATGGAGATTCCAGAGGTGGGTGGCGACACCCTCTTCGCCAGTATGACTGCGGCCTATGAATCCCTGTCGCCGGGGATGCAGCAGTACCTCGAGGGTCTGTTCGCCGTGCACGATTTTGCCCAGGGCTTCAAGGAGAGCCTGGCCGAACCCGGTGGCCGGGAGCGTCTGGGTGAAGCCCTGGCCAACAACCCGCCGGTGCGTCACCCGGTGGTGCAGGTGCACCCTGAAACCGGGCGCAAGGCCCTGTTTGTGAACGCGCTGTTCACCTCCCACATCGAAGGCCTGCCGCCACTGGAGTCGTCGGCATTACTGGCGTTCCTTTGTCAGCACGCGGTGCTGCCTGAGCACACCTGCCGGTTCCGATGGGCCAAGGACAGTATGGTGCTCTGGGATAACAGGAGCACCCAGCACAAGCCGGTTAATGATTTCCTGCCGGCCTCCCGCTGCCTGCACC
>JAAXJC010000213.1 GCA_012270045.1 Luminiphilus sp. | reverse complement strand
TTTACATGATGGCGGCGGAGGCCGATACCTTCTACGAGAGCCAATACTGGTACCTACCCGAAGTTGGTGAGCCGCGCCAATTACCCATCCCCGCCAAGACTTCCGTGCGAACGCTATACAAGGGCCAACTGGTCTTTTCCCTCGCCGAGGATTGGCAGCCCACAGCCGATTCAGCCATTCTGCCCTCGGGAGCGCTGGTCTCATTCAGCCTGCCGGATTTTATTGCCAACGGGGCGTTACCCACGGTACATACCCTGTACATACCGTCCAAAACCCAATCCCTGGGCAGTGTGGCAGCAAGTCGCGACGCCCTGCTGGTCGCCATTGACGATAAGGTAGTGGGAGGCGTCAGCGCCTTCCACTTTGACGATACCGGCTGGCGTTACGACCCCCTGCCGGTACCGGACAACCTGACCATCAGCCTGGGCAGCACCTCGCGTCAACTGGACACCGCGTTCATCAACGCAGAAGGCTTTCTCACACCCGACACCCTGTTACTGGCGGACAGCGCAGCCATGTCTGTCCGACCGATCAAAAGTATCCCTGAGCGATTTGCTGCGGACGGGCTCATTGTCGAGCAACGGGAGGTGGCGTCCAAGGACGGCACGCTTATTCCGTA
Organism: Luminiphilus sp.; assembly: GCA_012270045.1. Taxonomy (GTDB): domain Bacteria; phylum Pseudomonadota; class Gammaproteobacteria; order Pseudomonadales; family Halieaceae; genus Luminiphilus. Next base: position 4,668 of record JAAXJC010000213.1, on the reverse strand, counting down.
TTTTGTAGTGCGAAAGGCGGATACGCCGATGGATGGCTCAACCCCAACCCTGCTGTACGCTTACGGAGGTTTCCAAGTCTCCATTCGGCCCAGCTACTCAGGCAGCCGCGGCAAACTGTGGCTGGAACGAGGCGGTGCCTATGTGGTGGCCAACATTCGCGGTGGCGGCGAATTCGGTCCTGCCTGGCACCAGGCAGGACTCAAAACCCAGCGCCAGCGCATTTATGACGACCTGATTGCCGTTGCTGAGGACCTAAGTAAAATTGGGCTCACCCGTCCAGACCACCTTGCTGTCTACGGGGGATCCAATGGCGGTCTGCTTACCGGGGTGATGTACACCCAACGGCCGGACCTGTGGGGCGCGGTTGTTTCAGCGGTGCCACTGCTCGACATGCTCCGTTACCACACCCTTTTGGCAGGTGCGTCCTGGATGGGTGAATACGGCGACCCTGAAGACGCGACAGAAGGCAACTTCCTGCGCTCGATTTCGCCCTACCACAACGTCTATGCCGAAAGGGTCTATCCGGAAATTTACATCTATACCTCGACCAAAGATGATCGGGTGCACCCGGGGCACGCGCGCAAGATGGCGCACCTGCTGGAGAGTCTTGGGCACGACTACCTGTATTACGAGAATATTGATGGCGGGCATGCCGCTGCCGCAAATTTGAGCGAATACGCCCGGCGGGACGCCATGCTGTACACATTCCTGATGCAAAAACTAATGGATCCCCAGGCTAACCAGAGCGATGCCCCCTGACGCGCCTGGATCAGCGTTCTATGGCGTAACGATGGCAAAGGTACTGTCGGGCACCTGCAACAGGGACAGGAAACGCACCAGGTCAACGCGACTGCCCTCGATATCCAACTGGTCAGTCGTCAGCAAGCCGGAGAGGTCTACCTCCCCCACCAGCATATCCAAGAGAAATTCGTGGCTGATGTTGATCGTTACTGAAGCGTCCTCAGCCAGCTGCTGCTCCCGGTGGTGCAGCACGGCATTCTCCAGCCTGAGCACGAAGTTCCGGTCCAGGTCAGTGAGGTTGAAGTTGAGCACCAGAGCGCTGTCTGCAGCGGCGGGTCCGTCAATCATGGTGGCCAGTAGCTCCATCACCCGCTCAACGGGCGTCTCCCGCAGTATGGAGCGGATGGAACCTGTGGGCAGTGGCGTCTCCGGTGGACCGTTGCGTAATTCGTAGGCCCCGGACAGGTAAACATCCCGCCAGGGACCCGACTCCGCCTGATAACCCAGCTGGTCATAGGCATCGGCCAGCAGGGCCCGGGCACGGGTGTTATCCGGTTCGGCAAACACCAGATGATTGAGCAACTCGGCGACCCAGCGGTAGTCGCCCTCGGCATAGGCCGCGTCAGCGGCAGCCAGTACGCGCTCTGAACCGCCCAGCAACTCGACGTAGCGAGACCCCGCGTCCTCAGGTGGCAGCGGATTGAGGTGGGCAGGATTGGCATCGTACCAACCAAAATAGAACTGGTACACGGCCCGGCTGTTGTGCCGGACCGTGCCGTAGTAGCCCCGAATCGGGAAGGACTCGGTCAGAGCGGCGGGCAACTCAATAGTGTTGGCGATCTCAGTGGGGGTCATTCCCTGTCCCGCGAGTCGCAGGGTCTGGTCGTGGATGTACTTGTAAATATCGCGGTGTTGCTTCAGGAAACGCTGGATATTCCCCGAGCCCCAGACCGGCCAATGATGGCTGTTGAACATCACCTCCGCCTCGGGAAACTGCTGCCGGCTGGCTTCAATAAAACCGCTCCAGGCCAGGGCATCCCGCACCTTGGCGCCTCGCAGGGTATAGAGATTATGCAGATTGCGGGACACCAGTTCCGCGCCACAGAAAGCGCGTTGTTCGGGCAGGTAAAAAACGAACTCAGAGGGCGCCTCACTACCCGAGACAATCTGGAACACAAACTCGATACCATCGATGGTGTGCCGTTCCACTTCATCCACCACAGTGAGTGACGGTGTGGCAATGGTGACGCTGCCAATCGCCGGCTGCTTGCCCAGGCCTGACCCTATGTGTCCCCGGGGACTGCGACTGAGCCGACGCCCGTACATGTAATCGGCCCGGCGGCCCATCACCTGTCCCGCCAGCACCAACTCACTGGTGGCCTCTGCCATGAACTCCGCCGGCGCGATCACCTGGACCTCACCACTGGCCACCGCCTCCGGGGTCACGACACCGTAGACACCGCCAAAATGGTCGATGTGACTATGGGTAAAGATGACGGCGGTCACCGGTCGCTGGTCCAGATGCTGCCGGGCAAAGTCCAGGGCGCTGCGGGCGGTCTCAACCGTGGTCAACGGGTCGATCACAATCCAGCCCCGTTCGCCGGAGATCAGGCTCATATTGGCCAGATCAAAACCCCGCAGCTGATAAATCCCCGGGCTCACCTCAAACAAGCCGGCGCGATTGTTCAGCCCCTCCTGGCGCCAGAGACTGGGATTCACCGTATCCGGGGCATTGCCGGTGATAAAATCGTAGCTGGCGCCATCCCAGGCCAGGGTGTCATCAAAGCCAGGCACCTGCAGTTGCTCGGCTGCGGCGACCAACCCGCGCTCGGCATCACCACTGTCATCGAATCCGGTCCAGCCCGACAGAGCCTCGCCCAGCATCTTATTGGCAGCGACCGTGGCCGCCGTGGCCGGGCCGTGGCCATCGGCGTCGGCGTCGGCGTCGGGGGATGAGGGCACGGGGGCCGGGCCGCTGTCGCAGGCGAGCAGCGACAGGCCGAGACAAAAAACGATGAGGGCCTTAGCCGCGTGTGTCATTGGATGCGCTCCCGAATTTTCGCTTAAATCGCCGACATACCGCCGTCCACTGCGACCGCCTGACCGTTCATGAAACTGTTGTGGGGTGACATCAGCATCAACATCACCTCCACCATCTCCTCGGGCTCGCCCATCCGGTGCATGGGCGAGCTTTTCTTCAGTGAATCCATGCGATCCCCAAGCCCCCCCTCCTGGGTGACCAAAGGCGTTGGGGAAAAGAACGGGCAGATGGCATTGACGCGGATACCCTGGCGACCGAATTCATAAGCTGCGGTTTTGGTCAGGCCCACTACGCCGTGCTTGGCCGCCGCATAGGCCACCAACAACGGGGCCGCACCGATACCCGCCATGGACGCCACATTCAGCACCGTACCCCCCGGCGAATCCTGGGCCAGCATCTGGCGAATGCCGTGCTTGATACCGAAAAACACCCCTTTGGTATTCACCTGATAGTTAAGGTCTAACTCGTCTTCGGTGACTTCGGTCAAGAGTTTCGGAGGTGATCCCAGACCCGCGTTGTTGACCATGATATCCAGTCGACCAAAGCGATCCCGGGCAGCCGCCACCAGGGCCTCTACATCCCCCTCGACGGCAACGTCACAGGTCATTGCCAGCACGTGCTCGGGATCGTCCAGAGACGCGGCAACCGCCTCAAGGCCTTCCGTATTCACGTCACCAATGACAAGACGGGCACCCACCCCCTGCAGGTTTTCCGTCATCAACCGGCCGAAGCCACTGGCCGCGCCGGTGATACAGACGACTTGATCCTTAAACATAGCCCATCGGGACATGCAGATTTCCTTTCTTGAATTACGTGGAGGGTGTTGCCCGGGGCCCTATCAGCGGCCCTTCCAGTTCGGCGCCCGCTTTTCGGCGAAGGCGGTCGCCCCTTCGATGGCGTCCTCGCTGGTGAATACCGGCTGCAATATCTCCTGCTGCCGGCTAAACATGTCGGCACTGCTCCAGTCCTCTGACTCGCGCACCACCTGCTTGCTGAGCTTGACCGCCAGTGGCCCGTTGGCCGCAATTTTTCCGGCCAGCGCCTGGGCCCCTGCCGCGGCCTCGCCCTCCGCCACGGTCTGGTTGATAAACCCCAGGGCCAGCGCCCGTTCGGCGTCCATGAAATCCCCGGTCAGGGCCAGTTCCATCGCCACCCGATAGGGAAGTTGTCTGGGGAAACGAACCAGGCCCCCTGCGGCGGCGGCCAGGCCGCGCTTCACTTCGGGGATGCCGAACCGGGCGGTCTCTGCCGCCACCACCAGATCGCAGGCCATGGCCAGCTCACAGCCACCGGCCAGGGCATAGCCCTCAATAGCGGCAATCAGGGGCTTTGCGGGAGGAGCTTCGGTCAAGCCGCCGAAACCCCGGCCAGCGATATAGGGCACCTCACCACTGACGAAGGCCTTGAGATCCATGCCCGAGCAAAAGGTGCCGCCAGCGCCGGTCAGAATGGCACAGCGGATGTCGTCATTACCGTCGAGTTCGTCCAGCGCCGCGGCGATGCCCTGGGCCATCGCCAGATTCACCGCATTTTTTGCCTCGGGACGGTTGAGGGTAATGGTCATCACCCCGCCATCGACTTCGGTCAGTACTACTTCGCTCATAACGCGACTTCCTTTTGTTGGCTGATTGTTGAAACGGTCCGGGAGTGTAGCGCGGCCCGGGTCAGGACACGAAACGAAACTGGCCGCCGCGCTCACCGGGGGCCACAGTCACGATCCTGCCGCCAGGATCAGCATCGGTGACAGCGGCCAGCGTCTCCGGGTCTTCCTTGCCGACGCTGGCCAGAAAGCGAAGCCCTGAAACTTCCAGACGCCCCGCTATGGTGGCGACCTTGGGCTGTGACTCCCGGTCGTAGGCCACCGTGTAGGCCTCAATGGCACCGG
>JAAXJC010000050.1 GCA_012270045.1 Luminiphilus sp. | reverse complement strand
TCTGTGCGTATGACCAGCGTTTCACCGAACAGCTCAATGATCAGCGGCTCCGACGGAGTATAGGATTCGAGCCGCCAGCCATCGGGAATCGAAAATTCATCGGTGGTCCGGTCCGCATCCCTGCCGACCCGAAAATAGACCTCGTCGTCAGGAGAAATCAGCAGCACCATGCAGCTGCCTGGGTTGTAGGTGAGCTCGTGGAATTTCCTGACCCGGTAGCCCAGCAAAAATCCGTCATTGTCTACCGGCAGGTCGGTCTCAAATACCGTTGCAGAGTGGAACCAGTCAAAACCGTAAAACTCCTGGATCAGAATGTCGCCATCCTCGGTTGAGTCGGGGGATTTCGTGAACCGGCCATCATCCGGGCCGCATTCCACTGACTCCCTGGGCTGATTCTTGCGCCAGCCCTGATCAACTTCCAGGGCAGCAAATTCCTCCCGTGTTATCTCGGGACTGATCCAGGCTCGGATGGAGGTGGGCGACTGGATTTCCAGTATCTCGGCGCCAATACGAGACTCTGGTTCCTGGGCTGCCGCGTCTTTGAAACCTTCGCCGTTACGCACCCCTTGGATGCTATCCAACAGTTGCTGCGCACGCTGGTCCGGAGCGCTGCCCACAGAACCCGACCCCAGCAGCAGTAACTTGAGTACTGCCAGCCACAGCAATAGACAGCCACCATCACGCACCGCCCGGGATTTTCCCTCACTGACTCGACTCAAGTTCCCAATCCTCGCAGCCTAATAGCGTGATTTGCCAAATCCGGTTATACCACTCGCTCCTCAATGACACTGGCGGTAGAAAAGCGATAGCGCATGTTGCGGTAAACACAGACATCAGTAACCCCTTCCGGGGTGCCCGCGGCCGCCGACCGGTAGTTAATGGAGGCACGCACGGTGGCTTTAATGGGCAAAACGCGATGCCATGTGTGTCCATGCAGACAGATCAGTGTGCCCTGCCGGGGCCGCAGCAGTACCTGTCCGTCCAGGTCAGCAGAGGGATCCCCGGGAGGCAGCAGGCCCATCCGGTGCGACCCAGGAACCACGGCAACCTGACCTCCAGTCTCATCGTCTACATCACTGGTATACACCAGACGGTTCAGGTTGAAGCGATGGGGGTGTTCGGGTGGGCAGTCCTGGTGCCAGGCCTGCCCCTGGGAGCCAGGCCCGGAGAACATGACCATGCAGTACTCTCCGTACCAGTCATCGCCGAGAATAGTATCGGTGATCAGTTTCAACCTGGGGTTGTCCTGAACGACGTCGAAGTCCGTAACGCCCTGCTGCTGCGGAAACCACGGGATAACGTCGGTCTGGGATCGGGTCAAAAATTCGTTGCTGTGTTGAAGTTCGGGGTCTGTCCCGTAGTGCCGGCGAATCAAGCCGTCGAGATGCGCCACCTGTGCCGGCTCGAAAAAGCGATCCAGGACGATATAGCCATCGCGATCGAACTGTTTTTTCAACGCCGAATAGTCCATGGCATCTCCCGCAGGGGTTATCAACCGCTGGTGTTGCTCAGGTCCACAGGGGTTATCTGACACCATCCGCAGCAACAGCCTCCCCTGCCTCAAAAATATGAACGAAGGCTGAGAGTACAACAGAATCGATGCCGGCCTTTATTAACGCGTCCGGATGGGGCCCCAGCCACCTTGGCTTCAACAGCATTTGCTTGCTGGGTCACAGCCTGTGCCCCGTACGTGTTGCTGTGATCTCGCGATGGTTTAGCCGGCGCCCATCTCGCCCAGCGAAGCCAGAAAGTTCGCCGGCGGCGCTTCCAACTCGGTCTGCAAGGTACTGTTCCATCGATTCAAGAACCCATACAGCGACAGCACCGCTACGATCTCTACCACCTGGCGATCTGAGAAGTGTTCCTTTAGCGCCGCTAAATCTTCCTCGCTCACCGCGTTGGGTTGAAGCGCGCCATGCCAGGCAACCCGCAGCGCGGCACGCTCCGCGGGGTTGAACAGGGGCGAACTCTCGAAATCAAATACCGCCGCCACCTTCGCCCCTTCTACACCCAACTGGCTGGCACCGTAACTGGCGTGGGCACTGCAATAAGTGCAGCCCTGGGTTCGGCTACTGATGATGCCGATCAAGCGCTTGAGGGTGCCATCGACCTCGCCCGTATGCAGCACCGTCTGAACCAGGCCGCCCAGGCTGTTCAGTAGTTCCGGCCAATGACACAGGCTGAGGACGTCGTTGGGACGATAGCCCATCGCAGCCTCGGCCTGGGCCAGCACGGGTGCACATTGATCCAGTAGTTCCTTATCCGGTGCACTGACTCGGGTCATGGCCGACTCTCCAGGCTTTCAGCTTTTCCTCGTTGCAGGGTAACGCCGCGGATAAAGGGCTGGAAAGCCAAGCATTGCAGGTACGCGTTGAACGCTGGACTGCTCTGTGACCGCTGGGGTACTGGCGGCTCCGGGACTACCGGCGCGTTCAACCGTGACCGATTTGGCAAAAACGAAAGCTACCCACCAATTGACCGTCTCTGGACCCTTGCTTCAGATGGCTTTATCAATTCTTCAATGTAATTTAACAGATGTTATTTTTGTTTTAACGGATGTAATACATTGTTAACCGGCGCTCAGTTTTTCAGGGGTGACCCTCGCGGTACTTTCGCTGCACTTGTATCCCCATGGATTCCTTCCCGGGCCCGCGCCCAGGACTGGCTATGCGCTGTCATTAATAAAGGGCCTGCCGCCGGTGGCAAACATTGGATGACGTCACGGTGGCGCCATGCGATGGTATTGCTGGCAGCTATGGCTTTTGCCGCAACGTCACAATGGGCTGCCGCCTCCAGCGTTGGCGATCTGGACGCCAGCTTCGACAGCAACGGCTACAACACGATTGCTGTCGGCGGGCACTGGTATGAGGCCATGTCTGTCGCCGTACAGTCAACGGGGAAAGTCGTCGTTGCCGGACACCGGCTTGATGGCTTTCAATTCGACCCTTTCATAGCCCGTTTTAACACCGACGGCAGTCTGGATACCGGGTTCGGTTCTGCAGGTACCGGCATAGTCGTCTCCCCCTGGCCGGGCGGTGAATCCATTTCGGAGTGGATCAACCGTTCAGGCGGTGCCGTGGATCTGGCCTTAATGGCAGACAACCGGATCGTTGTAACAAGCTCACCGGATGGTGTGGACATGGGCGTCATGGTCTTCACTGCAGATGGCGTTCTCGATACAACTTTCGACGGTGATGGCAGAAAGAAAATTGCCGCGGGCGCGTGGGGATTCGATGTCTGGGCACAGGCGGTCACCATCGCATCAGACGGCGACATCCTTGTGGTGGGCACAAACCCTGATGGTGCACTCACCTATAAAGTGACAATGGTGCGCCTGGCGCCAGACGGCAGCTTTGATACCTCGTTCTCGGGTGATGGCAGCGCCGATTTCTACTGGCCCAGCTCAGTCGACAATCTCGCCAACGCTCTGACCACAAACGGTGACCGGATACTTTTTGGTGGCTCGGCAACCAGCGACTGGGCTGACCACGACATGGCCATAGGCCAGCTGAATGCCGATGGTTCTCTTTACACCGCATTCAATGGCGATGGCCTCAAGTACATTGCATTCGGCGGCGACGCGGATGTGCGGGAAATACTCGTTCAATCCGACGGAAAAATCATTGGTCTGGGAGAAGCCCAGCTAATCTCAAATGATGACGCCGTCGCAGTGACTAGGCTGAATGCCGACGGGTCTTTGGACACCAGTTTTTCAGGCGACGGGTTGTTCACCCACGATTTTGGCTCAGGCGACGCATACGCATGGGGAGGTGTGCTCGACAGCGCCGGCAGGGTCGTCGTTGTGGGGCAATACGACAACGGGTCAGTATCGAAGGCCTTTATCATGCGATTAACCGCAGGTGGGGCGCTGGACACGACCTTCGACAACGACGGCATCATTGAATTTGACTTCAACGGCCCGAATGCAGAAGGGTGCAATGCCATAGCCGTCAGCGGCAATGACGTCGTTACCGCAGGCGGGACCGGTTCGTCAGCCCTGGCGGCCAGGCTATTGAACGTCTATCAGTCGCCTGGCCTGACACCCAATTTCAATTCGCTTACGCGCAGCACTGGGTGTATCGCCATCGATGGCTATACCGCGACCAGTGTCAGCGATATCTATTGGCAGCAGATCAACAATTCAAACTATGTATGGAATTCCGGGGAAACGATACAGGCAACCTGGTCGAACCCCAGCAACCCGCCCGACACGGCCCGACTCTGGGCCGGCGTATCCGCGGCACCCGGGCAGCCAGCCACAGGCTGGGACGGGGCGGTTGATAGGGTAGAGGGCAGCCTTCTGGTGGGTGGCACTCGGGTTTTGGAGCTGACCTTGACCGATGCCAGAACACTGGTGGAAACCAAGCTCGATGTTCAGAATGGCGACGTGTCGATGGCCTGTACTGCGGCTTCAACACTGACCCCCACGGCGGACGGCTTCACCGTGCAGGTGACCAACTTCGACCCAAACTATACCTGGTCGGTGAGCACCTCAGCGGGGGTAGTGGCTATTGACGGCAGTGGGCTGATCACCGTCACCGGTCTGACCCCCGAGCAGAGCGCAACGGTGACAGTCACCACTTCTCAACCGGGCTATGCTGGGGGCGCAGCCAACACAACAGGCTCTGCATTGACAGCCTCGGCCCTGACCCCAGTCTTTGATACGCCGGTTGCTACCGATGATGGCTTCACAGTACAGGTGACTAATTTCGACCCCGCTTACACCTGGGGGGCCAGCACGACGGCTGGGTCGGCCACTATCGACCTAACCGGACTGGTCACAGTAACGGGCTTAAGTCCTGAGGAAAGTGCGACCGTAACAGTAACGACCACAAGAACGGGTTACGCAGGCGGCGCGGCAGATGTCGTTGGGGTTGCCGCCACGGGTGCCGCCCTGACCCCCGCTTTCAACGCGTCCATTGCCACAGCTGACGGCTTTACCGTGCAGCTGAACAACTATGACCCCGCCTACACCTGGGGTGTCAGTACAACGGCTGGGGTGGTCAGCATCAGTGGCACAGGACTTATTACCGTGACAGGGCTCGGTCCCGGTCAAAGCGCCTCTGTTACGGTCACCACGTCTCGGACAGGCTATGCGGGCGGGGCGGCAGCTCAGGGTGGCACCTCCTCAACCGGGCCGGCCCTGACCCCTACTTTCGACACACCCGCTGCTACAGCCGATGGCTTTACCGTCCAGGTGAGCAACCACGATAGTGATTACACCTGGGCGGTAACCACCAGCGCAGGATCGGTCGCCATTAATGGCTCCGGCCTCATCACCGTCACCG
>JAAXJC010000026.1 GCA_012270045.1 Luminiphilus sp. | reverse complement strand
GATATTCCGGGGCACCTTTCGGGACAATCTGTGCTACGCCGCCACTGACGTCAGTAACACCGAGCTTGAAGAGACCATTGCCGCTACGGGGTTGCAAACCCTCATGGACAAACTCCCGAGCGGCCTGGACACCGCTCTGGGAGAGCGGGGCAGCAATCTCTCGGGAGGTGAACGGCAACGGATTGCGCTGGCCCGGGCCCTGCTGCAGAAACCCACGGTACTGATACTCGATGAACCCATTGCGGCAGCAGACCCCGGGCTCGGGCGGCAACTGATCGCGGAGGTTGACCGGCTCTTTGCCGATACCACGCGTATTGTGGTCAGCCACCGGGCCGAGGCCATTTTCCCCGGGGATCGTTGCCATGAACTGGTCGCCGGCTTCCTGCACCCCCGAACAGCAGCGGCGCCGTGACCGTCCGCGTCGGCATCATCGACTCGGGCATTCCGTCAACCGCCGCTGCAACTGGCTCTGGGGCGGCACACGAGGGTCGGGACTTCACCGCTCACGAAGATCTTGGGGATCGTATCGGTCACGGCAGCGCGGTTTTTGAGGCGATTTCCTCGGGGTCGGTAGCACAAATGATCACAGCCAAGATTTTCGCGGATCAATTGCGCTGTAGCCCGGAGACGTTGATAGCCGCCATCGAATGGATGGCAGAACAACAAGTGGCTATCGTCAACATGAGCTTTGGCATGGCCGCTGCGGATGACCGGCTGGCCGCAGCTGTGGCAACCCTGCAAGACAGCGGCGCCCTTTGTATCGCGGCGGCGCCTGCTCAAGGGAGCCCGGTTTATCCCTCAGCACTGCCCAATGTGATTCGCGGAACCGGGGACGCCCGCTGCGGCCCGGGCACCCTGTCCTGGCTGAACTCAGAACAGGCCGACTTTGGTGCCCACCCCGGCCAACCCGGGGCGGGGCCGGCCGGTGCCAGTATCGGCTGCGCCCACGTGACACAAGCCGCCGTGCAGTTGCTTGAAGAACACCCAACAATGGCCGCCGCCGACATCCCAAAAGCACTACAAAACCGCGCCCGGTGGCACGGCCCAGAAAGGCGCTTGGGGCCAGCATGACGGACACGCGCTGCGACATCGTGGGTCTGGGCACCGGACCTGCCGGCTCCGCTGCCGCGCGAGGGCTGGCCTCACTGGGCTACGCTGTCCTGTGCCTGGGTCAAATCCGCTCCCCCGAGACGATAGAGGGAATTTCCGAGCGTGTGGTCAAGGCACTGCAGCACCAGGGTTTTACCCGGGCCCTATGCGTCCTCTCCGAACCCATACCCCGACACGTGCTATGGAACGGTGCTGCCAGCGCAGCAAATACCGAATACCTTGTTGATCGGCAACAGTTCGACGCCGCACTGATAGAAGACCTGCAGCAGCATGGGGTGACGGTTGCACAAGACTGGGTGAGCTCTGCGACAGACGTCGGCGACGCCTGGCAGGTCACCACCCAAACCGGAAAGCGCTACTCTGGCCAATTCCTGATAGAAGCTCGGGGGCGTCGTGCCAGCAGTGACGCGCCGTGCCTGCGACGCGGCCCTGAAACCGTGGCTATGGGTGTGAAGTGGACCATCCCTTCTGCCGAGATCCGCCCAGCCGGGGTGATGGCTTTCAGTCACTCCAATGGCTGGGGCTGGGTAGTACAGGATGGTCGGGGCATGGCCTTCACCCAATTATCAATGGCCGCGGAACGGGCGGCGGTCAAGGCCAGCCAGGATGCAGAAGCATTTATTCGGCGTATGCTCAGCGACCTCGGCACCGCGAATCCTCTGCCCGGCGGCGCATATCCTGCGGAGGCAGCCCACTACCGCGGCAGCACCGCCCTTCTCCATGACGCCATTGGCACTCGCAACAAGCTGCGCATTGGCGACGCGGCCATGGCGGTAGACCCCCTGTCGGGGAACGGTATTTTTCAGTCACTCTCCTCCGCGATGGCCGCCCCCGCGGTGATCAATACGCTCTTACAACGCCCGCAGGACAGCGCCATGGCACTGCAGTTTTACCAGGATCGCTGTGAGCACCTGTTTGAGCGCTTTTCGCGAGTGGGTCGGGATTTCTACCAACAGATCGATGCCGACCCTGTCTCAGACTTCTTTGAGCAGCGACGAAACTGGCCCGATCAGCAACCCAGCCACGTGCAGCCCGATCGAGTTCTGGGAACAGCCGAACGACCGGTCATCAACGATGGTTTCATAGAAAGAAAAACCGTGGTCATCACGGCGGATCAACCACTGGGGGTCTGGCGAGTAAATGGTCAGGACGCGGTTGAGTTGTTGCAGGCGAAGCAACGCGACTGACGCCAGCCTGACATTTCGTCAAAGCTGAACGGAGCTGGGCCGCGACCATGTCCCAAACCCAGGAGCCCAGCTTCCAGTAGCTCGATTTACATAGTTGGGAGACGCGTTAAAGATACCCGTAGATCTGACCGCTCCTTAATTTTGGTGGGTCCAGGCGAATTGCGGCTGTCACTGTAAGGTGGCCAACTTACGCTAAAAATCGTTCTGCAAAGTCACCGACACCAGCCAAATGGCCAACATATGCTAAGAACAATGGCCAGTTTATGCTCACATTCACACGAATTACCCGAAACTAGCCCCAGTCCGTTTCGTCCCTTCGGGCCGCCCGCCTCTGGCGCCAACTGGCCAATGCTCTTGGGGTCGCATTGGCTTGAACCTACAGTTGAAACCCTGAGCTAACGCTGGGCCCGGAGCTCTCCATCATCAATAGGGTTCAGTGAGAAACAGTGATTACTCCGTTAACTTGAGAACGCCTGGCGTTCTCCCGACCAACTTATGCTTCTGTGCATCCAATCGACACATCACTTTTTCTGGTTGAACGACTTATGCTCATTTCCACATCCGACCTAAAGTCAACTCGTTAAGACCGCGACATCTTGTCAATACAACCTAACCGGTGGCACGCCGCAGCCGCTGATCGACTTGTTACACTAACGCCACGGCCAACTGGAATTGCCGGACAAGACAAACCAGCCGGAGGGGTACAACCCTGCCATGAGCGATGTAAAGACACTGGCCAGTGGGGTCATTACCCTGGACGCGGAAGCCATTAAGGCCTTTGCCAGCCTATTCGATCCCCAGCCCTACCACTTGGATCAACAGGCCGCCGACAAGTCCATTTTTGGCGGCCTGTGCGCCAGCGGCTGGCAGGTTGCAGCCCTGTCCTCGCGACTTGCGGGGGAAGCCCTGCAGGCAGCGGGCATGACCTACATCACCACCACCCGGGTCGACAGCATGCGCTGGCTGCGCCCCAGCTTTGTCGGAGACGAACTGATGGCGAGAGTCTCCCTGGGGGAACAGGCACCGGGCGGGCCGGTGCCGGACGCCAACACCCAGGCACTTACGGTGACCGTTGAAGACGGAGCGGGACATCCTGTCGCCGAGATGCAGTGCCAGGTAGCCGTCGCCGTGGAGGGCTCCTGATGTCCGACCTGTATTTGCGCAACCGTTGGTTCGAGGATATCCCCGTCGGTGAATTTCACGTCTTCGGAAGCCATACCTTCAGCGAGTTGGAGATGGTCGAATTTGCCCGACAGTACGCACCTGGCCCCGAGTTTGCCGACCCCGAAGCCGCCCGCAGCCTGCGCTGGGGCGGACTGGTGGCCAGCCCCTGGCATTTGTGTGCCATGTGGATGCGCAAAATGGTGGACTACATGGAGGTCTACGCCCAGGGCGTTAACGACGGTCGCCGGAATGGCGCCGGAGTCGCCATCCACGACCTGGATTGGCTGGAGCCCGTACGGCCCGGGCATACCCTGACCTACACCTACGAGATCATCAGCAAGTCGGACAAGGTGGTGCGGGATCGCTGGGGGGTGGTGCGAAGTCGCAACGAGGCCTTCAACCAATACGGTAACAAAGTACTGACCTTCGAGATCGATATCCTGGCCGAGCGGGGAGAAAGCGCCTAGCGCGCCCATTGGCGCCGGTTCGGCTTGCTAGTGCCGCAATAGCAGGTAGCCCGCGACCAGCCCTGCAATAAAGAGAGTCTCGCCGACAATCAATAGCACCGGCTTCACGCCAATGGTCATGACCTCCCGCATCGACGTTCGAATACCCAGTGCGGCAATGGCCAACAGCAGCAGCTGCGGCGCCAGTTCAGCCACCGGCTGCACCAGGGACTGGGGCAGAACTCCTGAACTGTTCAGTACGAACAACACAACGAAACCCACAAGAAACAGCGGAATGCCCGGCGCAGCTTCCGAGCCATCGTGGCGAGTCTTCCGGTAAATAAAGCCAATGACCAGTACCACCGGCACCAGCATGGCCACCCTCAGCAGCTTGATGAAGGTCCCAAGGTCGCCGGTGGTTGGGGACACGCTGTAACCTGCACCCACCACCTGGGCTACATCGTGGATGGTCGCGCCCACGAAAATTCCCATGGCCTGCTCATCAAAGTGCAGTACATCACCAATCACCGGATACAGCACCATGGCCACGGTACTCAAACTGGTGACACCGATTACTGTGAACAAGGTGTGGCGCTTACTATCCGGCCCCTGGGGCAGCACGCTGCTGATGGCCATGGCCGCCGAGGCGCCGCAGATCGCCACGGCACCGCCGGTCAGGGTACCCAACTGTGACCCGCAACCCAGTAACCGGGCAAACAGGACCCCCATAAAGAGGGTCGCAATAACCGCCACAGCGACCAGCAGCACGGGTTCCCAGCCCAGGGCAGCAACTTCCGAAAAGGTCAGGCGCAGGCCCAGCAAGGCAACCCCCAACCGCAGGCACTTCACCGCCGCGAACTCCAGGCCCGGGCCCACCCGGGGTGCGTCGTTCAGGAAATGGAGGGCCATGCCCAGCAACAGCCCGAGGAGCATGGCAGGAGCGCCATAACGCTGGGACAGGAACGTCGCCACCAGTGCGACCGCAGCCGCAACCGCCACGCCGGGAAAGTAGCGCTGCCATATTTCCGGGATAGATGCTGACATCAGGGGTGACGGAGGTCCTACTGCCCCTGCACCAGGGCTTGCTCAAAGGGTTCCGGATCATCGCCCGCCATCGCCGCGGACTGCAACCCCCGAACGGCTGAAGCGTCCCTGACCCGACCCTGCTCCACCTCGTCCAGGATTTGCATCAGGCGACTGGTGGTTCGGTGCCGGGTCGCACCGTAACCCTTGACCATTTGGCCGCAATCGGCGATCGCCTGCGCCAGCCCCGTTGACTGGGCAGCCTGCACCGACCCCAACCAGCGCTCGATCATGGTCCATTCCTGCTCGTAACCCAGGGTTTTACGCCGCCGGTACCGCAGGGAGGCCAGCCGGCGCATTGTCCACAGGGTCCAAAATTTGTCCGTGCGCAGTTTCCGCGGTCCGAGAAAGGGCTCCACCAGCCGGCGCATGATGCCCGGGGACAACAGACGCCTACCCAGACCACTGGGCAACAGGGCCGCCACCTCCTCTATCCTGGGATGGAAATATTCCGAGACCTGTATGGCCTGCTCGGGGGCAGCACCCACCTCGGCCCGGACCTCGGCTTCCCGGCTGGGCCGGCACTTGAGCTGGGCCACCCTGGGAATATCCTCATAGGCCATCCACAACGCCAGCCAGCGAGCAGTCTCGCGGGTCAATGCGTAATCGTCATCACCACCATCCATTTCAACCACCGCTGCCAGTCGGCTCAGGAAGTCATCGGCGTAGGCTTCATCCTGGTAGTCGAGTAAGCGCTGAACGCCGAGATACACCACCTCATGCACCGCCGCCGGCAGTCTTGCCACCTTGGGCAGCAGCCGGCCACCCAGTGCCGTGGTGGCCTCGGGCAGGACAAAGGGTGTAATAACCTCGGGGTCGAAATGAGCTACTCCCCCGGAGGCCGCCCGCTGGAAGCTCTCCTCAAAGGCCGCACAGTTGGCCGCAGCACCTTTCCCGGTCGCTATCACGTCAGTGAAGATGGACTTGGCAAAGGGCAGCACACCGGCCCCCGCAATGGCTCCCAGCCGCCCTGCGGAAATGACCGTGCCATGGCGCTGCACCAACTCCAGCAAGTCAAAGTGAATAAAGCGTTTGGCATAGCGCGCCGACAGCTCGATGATGAAATCCGCGTCAGCGGTGCCGTCGCCGGTGGCACTCTTTTCGGTAATGCCGTACACCCGGTGATCGGAAGAAATCAAAGCGGTCCGGTCCGGTGACACAAAGCCTCGGCTCAACATGCGGCCGGCTTCAGCGATTTCCGAGGTCACCGCTATATCAATGTCGCCCTGGGCCGGAAACAGGCTCATCACGGGCGGCCTGGACCCGGCGTCCCGGGGCAGAAATTCCAGGTAGTAAATGGACGCGCCGGTGCGCTGGGCAACGCCGGCCAGCGACGTGCTCTGACAGTGCGATCCCGCCGGCTGGGCCACCTCGATGAGCCAGTTGGTCAGCACGCCCCCACCCTCACCACCGAGGGCAGCGACCAGCATGTTGGTCGTACGCACGGTCGTGCTCACAACTGCAACTGCTGCTGCCGGCGCAGGTCCCGACCCCGCCACCAGTTCCGGACCCCAGAGCGCAGCCGGTGCATAAAGCGATCAAGTCCCGAGGGGTTGAAGACCAGGTCAACCTGGGAGAACGAAGGGCACAACACGGCGCTGTGGGCATTGCCGCCACAAACACCGCAACCGACACAGCTGTTGTCAACGTAGGACACGGGATCGGTACGCAGCGGATCAGGATTATCCCTGACGGTCAACGAGGGGCAACCCGAAAGCCGTATACAGCCATGATCACCCGTGCAGGTTGCCGGGTCGATATAGAAACGGGACTTGTTAACCCGCTGCCCGCTCGCTATGGCCTGCTTCAGCATGGGTTTGACCCGGCGCTGGCGATTGAGCATGCACTCCCCTTCCGCAATGATCACTTTGAGACCGGGTAAGTCGCTTCCCAAAGCCCGACGCAGCGTCGCTTTCATGGCCTCGATGTTGTAGGTGCTGACGGTCTCCAGCCAGGTGACGCCGGCGCCGCGACAGGCGTCCTCAATGGTCTGCCACTGCTCCCTGCGGGGGCGCTCGGCATCGATGGTGGAGGCAATCAGGCTGGGCTCGACCAGGGACGGAATATCCTGCCCACCGGTGGCCGCTGAATAACCGTTATCAATGATGATCAACAGACCGTCGTGGCCGTTGAACACGGCGCTGGTGACACCGCTGGTCAGTCCGTTATGCCAGAAGCCACCATCTCCCATGATGCTGATCGCCTTGTGGGGCAAGGCGTGGCGCATGCCCGAGGAACTGGCGAGGGACAGCCCGTAGCCCATGATGGTATTGCCCAGATTGAAGGGGGCAGCGGTGGCGAAGGAATGACAACCGATATCCGATGAGATGTGGAAGGGCCCCAGTTCTTCCTGAACCTGCTTGATGGCGGAAAACAAAGGACGCTCGGGACAGCCGGTACACAGGCCGGCGGGACGGGGCGGCAGGTTCTCCATCAGGGCAGCGATGTCCGCCTCCTCAAGGGGAGTCTGCAGACTGAGGACAGCGCTGAGGTCCAGGGCAAGGGGCACATCTTCCCGACTGGAGGCCAGGACAAAGCGGGTGATGCCCTCCAGCATCACCTGTCCCGTATACTCTCCTGCCATGGGCATAATGTCCTTGCCGAACACCCGGGTCTGCACATCCCTGCGCCGGAGCACGGTCTGTATGCCCTGTTCGATGTATTCCGGCTGTCCCTCCTCCAAGACCAGCACCTGCTCCTTGCCCACGCAAAAATCCACCAACTCATCGGGCACCAGGGGATAGGCGACGTTCAGACAATAAATGGGGATGTCGGCATTGCCGTAAACATCGGCGAGGCCCTGGCGCTGCAGGGCACGAATGACGGTGTTGTAGGAGCCGCCGCAGGTAATGATGCCCAGGCTTTCGTATTGGCCGGGAAACAGTTCATTGAGCTTCTGCTCCTTGATGAACTCCACCGCCGCAGGCAGCCGACGGGCAATTTTTTCCTGCTCATGCTGATAGACAAAGGGCGGCAGAATGATCTTTTCGGGCTCACGCGTGGGTGTCACCGGGGTACGGTTGCTGTAGCTGGGTGGCACATTGTCCCGGGCAACAAACTCTCCGGTCACGTGGCAGCCGCGGATGCGCATCATGTAGAAGATAGGGGTATTGGACGCCTCGGACAGTTGAAAACCTTTCTCCACCATGTCGACAATCGACGGCAGGTTGGGGCGCGGGTCCAGCAACCACATCTGGGCCTTCATGGCGAAGGCATAGGAGCGCTCCTGCATGATGCTGGAGCCTTCACCGTAGTCCTCGCCCACAATCACCATCGCGCCCCCGGTCACACCGGCAGAGGCAAGATTGGAGAGCGCGTCCGAGGCCACATTGGTACCCACCGTGGATTTCCAGGTCACTGCGCCACGCAACGGGTAATTGATGGACGCCGAGAGCATGGCCGCCGCCGTAGCCTCGGAACCGCTGGCTTCAAAGTGCACCCCCAGTTCCCCGAGGATGTCCTGGGCATCACTGAGCACATCCATCAAATGGGAAATGGGTGACCCCTGGTAACCCCCGACATAGGACACGCCGGACTGCAGCAGGGCCTTGGTTATGGCAAGAATGCCCTCGCCCTGGAAGACGCTGCCATCACCACAACGCAGTTTCTTGACCTCTTCCGAAAACGAGCGCTCAGCCATGCAAATACCACTCCCCTGCCCGAATTGACGACTTGATCCCTAGGCAGGCACCAGCGCGATGACTCGGCAGGGGCTGCCGGAACCATTTTGAATCTTCAGAGGCGCCGCGACAATAATGGCACCGGTGGCAGGCAGCTGATCCAGGTTACAGAGACTGGCCAGGCCGCACTTGTTGGCCCCGTGCATCAGGTTGTGGCAGGGAAACATGGGATCCTGTGCCGCAGCCTGCCCCGCATCGGTGCCCACTGTCTCGGTACCCACCCCCAGCACGTCCCGCTCCTCGGCCAGGAAGGTAACGGTGGCCGGGTCCCAACCCGGGTTGTGGTTGCCATCCTCGTGCTTATTTAGGAACGCCTTCGGGTCACTGCGCTTGGACCAGTCGGTGCGGTACAGCACCCAGGCGCCCTTGGGAATCTGGCCATGCTCGGCTTCCCACTGCTGAAGGAATTCCACGGTGAGCAGAAAATCCTCATCGGCAGCGGTTTCAGCCGTGCAGTCGATCACCACTGCGGGACCGACAAAGGTGCTGGGTGGCAGGGTGTCGGTAGCGTGATTTTCATGATCTTTACCGGTTACCCAGTGAATCGGGGCGTCGAAGTGCGTACCGGTGTGCTCGCCGCATTTGATGTTGTTCCAGTACCAGGCCGGGCCCCGCTCGTCGTAACAGGAGATCTCTTCCATCGCAAAAGGCCAGGCGTTTTTCCAACCAAACTCCTCGGGCAACTGCAAGATCGGGGTCTCGGGGTTCAGCGTTACACTGAGGTCCACCACCTTGATCGACCCTGACATCAAACCTGCTGCAACATCCATTAACGGATTACTCATTGCTGTCCCCTCTCGCGCCGTGGCGCTGCTGCTTTATGTAGTGGCGGTAATGCTGCCGAAGGCCGGGGTTGGCCTGTGTGGCCTCACCGGGCGATACTTTAGGTCTAAAATATACTCCACACTCCCAGTCGTGCAAAGGTAACTGCCCCATGCATATCACCCTCCTCCCCGAAGGCTGGCCCCGCCCTAAAGGTTATGCCAATGGCATTATGGCCACAGGCCAGCACCACATCTTTTGTGGCGGACAGATTGGCTGGTTGCCCGACGGGCGTTTCGAGAGCAGGGATTTCCTCGGGCAACTGCGGCAGGCGCTGCTCAATGTCAGGGCCGTGCTGGAATCTGCACAAGCTGGCCCTGAACACATGACCCGAATGACCTGGTACATCACTGACAAAGGCGCCTACCTGAAGGACCTTCGGGAAGTGGGCAGTGTTTATCGGGAAGTCATGGGCAAGCATTTTCCCGCCATGAGTGTTGTTGAGGTCTCTGCCCTGGTCGAGGACGAGGCCCTGGTCGAAGTCGAAGTCACCGCCCTGCGCTGACGACCCCGGCGGAGCACGCCCCCATTTGCACTTCTCTATTGTTCCCGGGCCGAAACGCGCTTCTCCATCGCCTCGGTCTGGAACCCCTGGTGTGACCACACAGGTGGCTCGGTCACGCTCAGCCAAAAATGAGTTGCCAATGGCACCCGGGTCCGGTATTAATATTTTAAGCTTGAAATGTCCGGACCTTTTGCTGACCCGCAAACCAAGATGAAATCCCCAGACCAGGAAACGCGCTGCCCGTGACCTCACCCCTGTTCAGTTCGGCAAACAAACTCAAATTGGGTACGTTCTCCGCCAACTGCTCCGGCGGCATGGCAGTGACCAAGGTCGAGGAGCGCTGGGACAACAACTGGGACAACAACATCGATCTGGTGCAGCAGTGCGACGAGGCGGGCATCGAATTCATGCTACCCATAGCCCGCTGGATAGGCTACGGGGGTGATACCGACTTCCACGGCAATGTGCTGGAAACAGTAACCTGGGCGGCCGGTCTCGCCGCCCACTCGAGCAGGATCCAGGTCTTTGCCACAGTACATACCGCCTTTAACCATCCGATCGTAACGGCCAAGCAACTGGCCACCCTGGACCAACTGTCCGGAGGACGCATAGGCCTGAATGTGGTGGCGGGCTGGAACAAGCCGGAATACGACGCCTTTGGCAAGGACCTGCCCGGGGATCACGCCGACCGCTACGCCATGGCCCAGGAGTGGTTCGACTACGTGCAAAAACTGTGGCGCATGGATCAAGCCTTTGACTGGGAGGGTACGTTCTACCAGGGCAAAGGAGTCTACAGCTTGCCCCATCCGGTCCAGGACAGGATACCGATTATCAATGCCGCGGCCTCTGAAGAAGGGCGCAACTTCGCCATGCGCAATGCCGATTTTCTGTTCACACCCGTATTTGATTTCGAGCAGGCCCGGGACACCGTTCAGGATATTTCGACCCGGGCCGCCAGCGTCAATCGCCAGGTTGATGTGCTGACCTTCTGCACCGTGGTGTGCCGACCAACCCAGCAGGAAGCTGAGGATTACCTGAACTGGTATGCCGATGAAAATGCCGACTGGGAAGCCGTGGACAACCTGATGACCCTGCAGGGGCTGCACGCCCAATCATTCACCCCTGAGGCCCTGGGCATGTTCCGGGACCGGTTTGCAGCGGGACACGGTGGCTTCCCATTGGTGGGTACGCCCGACACCATCGCTGATCTGCTGGAACAGTTGAGCGCGACAGGGGTGGCGGGTACCGCACTGGCATTTGTTGATTACGCCAAGGAATTTCCCTACTTCCGTCAGGAAGTGCTGCCAAGGCTGGAACGCAAAGGGTTGCGACAGCCCGTTCAGCACTCCTAAAGTCGGACAATCCCGCTACCATTGAGAATGAATAAGACGAACCAACCCAAGCCAAAAATCAATCGAAAAATCCAGGAGTCTTCCATGAAGCCATTAGCCCACCCACTATCCAAGTTGGCCGTCGCTGTCGGTGTCGTGACCATGGCGGCGCCAACCTTCAGCCAAAGTGTTCTGGAAGAAATTGTGGTCGTCGCGCAAAAGCGCGAGCAAAACCTACAGGAAGTCCCCATTGCCATCTCGGCCTTCACCGGGGCGCAAATGGATGCCCTGGGCGTCTCCGAGAGCTTTGACATAGCCACCTTCGCTCCCGGCGTGCACATATCGGGCAACCTGGCGGGGCAGAACACCCAGTTCTCGATCCGGGGCGTCACCCAGAATGATTTCAACGACATCATCGAAGCCCCCAACGCGGTCTATCTTGATGAAGGCTACATAGCGGTTGCACAGGCCCAGACCTTTGCCGTATTCGACATCGATCGGGTGGAAATACTCAAAGGGCCCCAGGGCACCCTGTTCGGGCGCAACGCAACCGGCGGCCTGGTGCACTTTATTTCCAACGGTCCGAGCTTCGACGAGGCCTCGGGCTACCTCGACGTCGAAGTTGGCCAGTTCGACACCTCCAACAATGCCAACCGCTATGTCATCGAAGGAGCCTTTGGGGGCCCCTTGAGTGATACGTTTGCGGCCCGGGCAGCCTTCAGGTACAGCAAACAGGATCCCTACCTGGAAAACCTGTACACCAATGCCGATCAATTACCCTTCCTGGGAGACCCCGGTCCCGGGGCGGGGGCCGATCTTGGTGACGATGACACTCTGGCGGCACGACTCAAGTTCGCCTTCCAGCCCAGCGATGACCTCAGGATGGACCTGAGCTTCAACTACTCGGAGAGCGAAGTCGCCACCGGCCCGTACCAGAGCAAGTCAACCATCGGTATAGCCCAGGACCACGACAGCAACCCGGATACCCCCCCGGAGTTGATCAACGTCATCAACACGCCAGCAAACGAGAGCCGATTGAGCATCCTGGTGGATGCCAATGGCAACGATACCGGCCTGGATGCCGGTGCCGACATTGAAGATGGCGATGAGTTCCTCCCCGGAGGTGGTGGCGGCCTGCCGGGTCGCCTTGCGCCGGGGGCTGATTTTTTTGGTTACCTTGACCCCGATGGAGACGATTTCACCTTCTCCGGGGATTTCGCTTTTGCCGACCAGGGCAGCACCGAAAATTCGGGCATCAACTTCAAGCTCGCCTGGGACATCTCGGACAGCATGACATTTACGTCCATCACCGATTACAAAGACTACGAAAAGCTGCTGTTCATCGACGTCGACTCGGCGCCAGTGAACCAACTGGCGAACTACGCCGGGGTAGACGCCAGCAGCTTTACCCAGGAACTGCGCCTCAACGGCGAGACCGATCGCAGTCGCTGGGTGGCAGGCTTCTACTACCTCAATATCGACTCCGAGTCTGACAACGGCCTGAAAGGCCCCCAGGGGTCCTTCGCTGATGTCTTTGGCGGGGTGCCGATTGATGTCGGTACGGTCGCGGAACTGGAAACCGACTCCTACAGTATTTTTGGTCAGTATGAATACGATATCTCGGATCGACTGACCGTGATTGCCGGCCTGCGCGCCATGCGGGAGGAGAAGGACTTTGGACTCATCCTCGGGGTGGCACCCTCTGAGTCCTCCTTCGTGGTCAACACATCGCCCTGCTTTTCAGGACAGCTTGACCAGTGCTTTGTCGGGGTTAGTTACGAAGACGACAACTCGGAAAACCTGTGGGCGGGAAAACTGCAGCTCACCTATAACGTCAGCGATGACCTGATGCTGTACGGTGGCGTCAACCGGGGCGTCAAGGCGGGCAGCTATAATGCACCCCTGCTGGGCGCTTATTTTGGCTCGGGCGGGGACGCAGGTCTGCCCTATGATTCGGAGGAGTTGACCTCCTACGAGGCAGGGTTCAAAGCCACCCTGGGCGGCGGTACCACGCGTATCAACGGCACGGCCTTCTACTACGACTACACCGACTACCAGGCGTTTCTGTTCGTCGGTGTCGGTGGTGTCGTGATCAACAAGGATGCCGACAACTATGGTGTAGAACTGGAAATCCAGAGCAGCCCCATGGAGGGCCTGGACCTGATCCTCAGCGGCGCCTACTTCGATGCCACGGTGAAAGACGTGTCGCTGCGCAACGGCTCGCCCCTGCCCGCCACGGATGTAGATCCCACCTATGCCCCCGAGTTCCAGGCCACGGGTCTGGCGCGGTACAGCTTTGATGCCATGGGTGGACAGTTCGCAATTCAGGGAGATGTCAGCTACTCGGACGAGTACTACTACAACCTGCGCAACTTCGATGCGGACAAGTTCGACAGCTACACCGTGGTCAACGCCCAGTTGAGCTATGCCAATAATGGCTGGCTGGCCACCCTGGCGGCACGCAATATCACTGACGAGCGTCCCGGCATACAGGGCTTCGACCTGGCCACCCTGTGCGGCTGTAACGAGGTGGCCTACAAGGCACCCCGCTACTACGCCTTCAGCCTTCGCAAGGAGTTCTGATGCCCGCCGGACCGAACCGGCGTGAGGTACTGGCCGCGGGTGGCGCGGCCCTTGGCTGGTTCCTGATTGGGGGTAGCCGGGTTTGGGCAACCCCTGCCGACGCGGCCAGTGCGGGCTTCAGCCCCCAGGTCCTTGGCAAGGAGCAGGTTCAGGCTCTGGCCAGCATCGGTGAGGCACTGGTTCCCGGGGCGACCCAGGCCGGTCTCGCCGCCTTCGTGGACAACCAACTGGAGGCGGGGTCCGAGTCCAAGCTCATGGCAAAATACGTCGGTGTGCCGGTTGAGCAACAAACGGATTTCTACCGACTATCACTCGACGCCGTGGGGCTCGCGCTGCAGAAAAACACCGCAGATGAGGTATTGGCAGCTATGGCGGCAGACGCTGTCCCGGGCTGGAACGGCCCGCCCGCCAGCTACGTGATGTTCCTGCTGCGGGCCGACGCCCTCGACGTGGTCTATGGCACCCAGGCCGGTTTCGCACAGCTGGGCATTCCCTACAGCGCTCACATCCTGCCGGAGGCAAACTGGTGACCACCCCTGCTCCCGATACTATTATCGTCGGAGCCGGCGCCGCGGGCCTGACCCTAGCGGCCCGTCTTGCCGAGGCGGGGGAACAGGTACTCGTTCTGGAGGTCGGTCCGCAGCGCTCCGTCAAGGATATGATCAGCTCACAGATCTGGGCCCGCCAGTTGAAGTGGTCCGGGCCTCCGGTCGAGGAGAGCGGCACGCATCCGGTGGGTCACGCCTTTAATGCCGGTGCCGGCACAGGTGGCTCTGCCGCACACCATTACGGGGTTTGGCTACGTCTGCACCCGGGTGATTTTTCGGTGGCAAGCGACCACGGAAAAAGCCTGGACTGGCCCATCAGCTACCGGGATGTGCAGCCCTATTATGACCGCGTGCAGGAACAGGTGGGCATCAGTGGCGATAGCGAGGCCGAGATCTGGCGTCCTCCAGGTTCGCCCTACCCCATGCCTCCCCTGCCAGTGTTTTCCCAGGCCAGGGTCCTAGCCCGGGGTTTTGCAGCAACAGGCCGTCGCACAGCGCCCCTGCCCCTGGCCATCAACAGCGTACCCCGCCATGGCCGCGCCGCCTGCCAATACGACGGCTGGTGTGACGCGGGCTGTCCCATCGGCGCCCTTGCCAATCCCCTGGTAACGTCACTCCCCCGGGCACTGGCAGCCGGTGTGACCATCATGCACGAAGCCCAGGCCCTGAGAATCCTGCGCGACCCCAACAAGCCCAATCGGGTCACAGGTGTCGAGTATCACCATCAGGGCGTCCCCAGGCAGCTGATGGCACAGCGGGTCATCGTTGCCGCGTTTACCGTGCAAAGCACCCGCCTGTTGCTGAACTCTGCCAGCGAAGACCGCCCCGCCCCGGGCAACCAACATGACCAGCTGGGCCGCTACCTGACCACTCACCCCGCGGGTACGGTATTTGGCTTATTCGAGCAGGAAACATTGCCCCATCAAGGGGTGTCCGGTGGCCAACTGCTGTGTCATGACGACTACAAAGACAAAGCCAGCCCGGGGGGCTTTGGATCATCGCAGTGGATGATTGCCAATGCGATAAAACCCAATGACCTGCTGGGCTACGGCACGAGCCGAGCGGATATCAGCGGTAAGCAGCTGCGGCCCTGGCTGATGAAGGCGGCTCGACACCTGGCCAATATGACACTGGTGACGGAGGATCTGTCGCTGCCGGACAACCGCATCACCCTCAGCGACAGCAGGGACCCGGCGGGCATGCCGCTGGCCCACACCCATCACGATATTGCCGATGTTAGTGCACAACGCTGGCAGCAGCGCATTGATGAGGGACTGGATATCTTCCGCGCCGCCGGCGCCACCGACGTCTGGCACGGCCCCAGGGTCGCCATGCACATCATGGGCGGCACCGTGATGGGCAGGGATGACACCCTGTCAGTCACCGACAGTTTCGGCCGGGTCCACGACACCGACAACCTGTATGTGTCGGGGCCCAGCCTGTTTCCCAGCAGCGGCGCGGTCAACCCGACCTTTACCCTCACGGCCCTGGCAGAGCGCCAGGCGGATCATATGCTGGGCCTCGCTCTCGCCGCGGCTGCCACCCCCTCCCCGGGCGACGACCCGACACTTTAAGCTTAAAGGGTCTGCCCGCCTTTGTTAGACTGCAGCGGGTCGACAGGCCACGCCGCGGAATCTTCAGCGCCGGTTTTGTCGGGTACCTGAATTCGGGGAGATCAATACATGAACGATGCCGTCAGCTATGAACAGCAGGGTGCCGTCGGTGTCATTACCGTCGCCAACCCGCCCGTCAACGCCCTGTCCCACAGCGTCCGCGCCGGTATTGCCGAGGCACTCACGGCGTCCGCCGCTGATGATACCCAGGCCGTGGTGCTGTGCTGCGACGGCAGAACATTCATAGCTGGGGCCGACATCACCGAGTTTGGCAAGCCACCCCAATCACCCTCCCTGCCCGACTTGCTGGTACAGCTCGACCAGCATCCGAAACTGACCATCGCCGCCATCCACGGCACCGCACTGGGTGGCGGCTTCGAGGTCGCCCTAACCTGCAATTACCGACTGGCCGTTAACACGGCGAAAGTGGGCCTGCCCGAGGTCAAACTGGGGCTTCTGCCCGGCGCCGGCGGCACCCAACGCACGCCACGTCTTGCTGGCATACCTGCAGCCATTGAACTCATCACCTCGGGCAATCCGCTCAGCGCCGAAAAGGCCGCGAGCATGAAACTGATCGATCGTGTTGTCGATGGCGATCTGCTGGCAGCAGCCATGAGCTACGCAGAAGAACTGGCCCAGGGAGATGCGCCCCTGCGAAGAGCCAGCGCCCTGCCCCTGGACATCAGCGGGGAGGATCGACAATTGATAGAGGCGACGCGACAACGCCTGAATAAGAAAACACGGGGGGAACACGCACCCCAGCGCATACTGGACTGCCTGCTGGCGGCGGGGGAGCAGAGCTTCGACGAAGCCCTGGCGACCGAACGGAGCCAGTTCATGGCCTGTCTGTCCGATCCACAATCTGCTGCCTTGAGGCACATGTTCTTCGCCGAACGGGCTGCGGCAAAAATTGATTCACTGCCCCGGAACATCGAGCCCACCGCTGTTCATCATGTGGGCATCATTGGCGCGGGCACCATGGGCGGTGGTATCGCCATGTGCTTTGCCCAGGCCGGCATCAGGGTAACGCTGGTTGATATGAGTGATGAGGCGGTGCAGGCCGGCATCGATAAAATCGCCGGCAACTATGCCATCAGCGTAAAACGGGGCCGCCTGAGCGAGGACCAGGTTGCCGGTTTCATGGCGAACATAACCCCTTCCTCCCGCTACAGCGATCTGGCAGAGGTGGACTTGGTGATCGAGGCGGTATTTGAGAACCTCGCCGTCAAAAAAGAGGTGTTTGCCGAACTGGATAGCATCTGCAAACCCGGGGCCATACTGGCGTCAAACACCTCCTATCAAAGTATCGACGAAATCGCCGCCGCCACGTCGCGACCCGAATCCGTGCTGGGCATGCACTTTTTCAGCCCCGCCAACGTCATGAAGCTGCTTGAAGTGGTACAGGGTGCGGCCAGCAGTGAGTCCGTCATCGCAACCGCCATGGCTACTGGTAAGAAGATCGGCAAGGTCTCGGTGCTGTCTGGCATGTGCTACGGCTTTATCGGCAATCGAATGCTGCGGCACTACGGTCGCGAGGCCGCCCTGTGCCTGATGGAGGGTGCATCACCCCGCCAGATCGACTCGGCGATGGAGCACTGGGGCATGGCCATGGGGCCGCTGGCAGTGGGTGATCTGGCCGGCCTGGATATCGGCTACAAAGCACGGGAACAGCTGTCGGAGGCCCAGAAAGGCGACCCCAAAACCTATATTATCGCCGACCGCCTGGTTGAGGCCGGTCGATTTGGGCAGAAGTCCGGGGCGGGTTACTACCGCTATGATCCCGAGACCCGGGCGCGGCTGGATGACCCCGTGGCCCTGGAGATTATTGACGCCGCGCGTGGGGAACTGGGAATGGTGCCCCGGGACATCAGCGATGAGGAAATTGTTGATCGCCTGACCCTGGCACTGGCCAATGAGGGTGCCCGGATTCTTGAAGAAGGCATCGCCCAGCGCGCCAGCGATATCGATGTAGTCTACTGCTACGGCTACGGCTTCCCGCGTTTCCGCGGCGGCCCCATGCACAACATCGAAGCCCGGGGCATCGCCGAAAGCGTACAGCGGCTGCGGGAGTTCCAGTCGACGCTGGACCCCGACAACTGGCAGATCGCCAGTCTGCTGGAGGATCTGGCGGCAAGCGGCGCAGGGCTCGCCGATTACCGCCGTGACTGAGCCGGCACCGGCAAGCCCGCGTGAGGTACTGGCCGCCAGCGCGGCACGGTTCCCCGACTCAGACGCCCTGCATATCCCGCTGGCGGCCTGCGCCCACTATGCTGGCACCGGCATCACCTTCAGCTACCGGGAACTGGACAGCTGTGTACAGGCGGCAACCGCTGCCTGGTCAGACGCCGGCCCCCAGGGCCGCATCGCACTGGTACTCGAAAACAGGCCGGAATTTTTCATCCACTGGTTGGCCCTGAACGCCCTTGGCATTGGCGTCATCCCCATTAACCATGAGATGGCCGATGATGAAATACCCTATTACCTGGAACACGGCGAGGCTGTGGCCGTGGTCGCACTGGCGCAGCATCTGCAGCGATTCACCGACATCACCCAGGGGTTGACGGCGCCGATACCCGTGGTTGCTGCCGATGCGGTGGCTGACCTTCAGCTGGGGCCAATGCGCGCGCCCAAAGGTGGCAGCCCTGATACAGAGTGCGCCCTGCTGTATACCTCCGGAAGCACCGGCAAGCCCAAGGGCTGCGTGCTCAGCAACGACTATTTCCTTGAACAGGGCAGGTGGTATCGCGGACTCGGTGGCCACATCAGTTTGCGGGAAGGCCGGGAGCGCCTGCTGACTCCCCTGCCCCTCAGCCATATGAACGCCATGTCGGTGTCGACCATGGCGATGTTCATGACCGGTGGTTGCCTTATCCAGCTGGACCGTTTTCACCCGGGCAGCTGGTGGCAGACGGTACGGGAGTCACAGGCCACCGCCCTGCACTACCTGGGCGTATTGCCGGCTATCCTGCTGGCACTGCCGGAAAACGAAGCTGATGACTTCTCCGGGCAGCTGCGCTTTGGCTTCGGCGCCGGGGTCAATCCAGTCCACCATCAGCGCTTCGAGGAGCGCTTTGGCTTCCCCCTTATCGAAGCCTGGGCTATGACCGAGTGCGGTGCGGGCGGCGCCATCATCGCGAGCGAGGACCCTCGGCACGTGGGCCAGTGCTGTTTCGGCAAACCCCTGGAGGCCATTGAATGGCAGCTGGTGGACGAGATGAAAAACCCGGTCAGTCCGGGGCAACCGGGTGAGCTCAGGGTGCGGGCCCGTGGCGGCGATCCCGCCAAGGGCTATTTCTCGGGCTACCTGAAAAATCCCGAAGCCACGGCTGAAATCTGGCAGGACGGCTGGCTCAACACCGGGGATGTGGTGGTTGAACTTGACGACGGCAGCCTGGCTTTTGTCGATCGCAGGAAAAACATTATTCGCCGCTCCGGGGAGAATATTTCAGCGCTGGAGATCGAAGCGGCACTGGCGGATCATCCGGCCATTGAAGCCGCGGTGGCGACGGCGGTCCCGGATGAAATGCGCGGGGACGAAGTGGCGGTCTGTGTCATTCTGAAACCGGGGGTCGAGGATACCGAGACCACTGCCCGCTCCATACAGGAGCATGCGCTTGCCAAGCTGGTTTACTTCAAGGCGCCGGGCTGGTTGCTGTTTGAGGATGAATTGCCCGTGACCGCATCCAACAAACCCCGCAGGGGTGATATCAAACAGCTGGCGCGCAGCGCCGTGGCCGCGGGCCGGTGCTACGACCTGCGCAGCTCCAAGAGCAGGAAAAAAACCGGATGAAGAGTTACCAGGGCGTTGTCCTGACCACGCCGGTCAGTTTGGGCTATGCGCGGCAAAGTCCGCACAGCGCCGGCTGGTACGTGGGCTCGGTACTGCGGGAACTGCTCAAGGGCTCAGGCCTCGACAAGAGCGACGTGGATGGCCTGACCGTCTCCAGCTTTTCGCTGGGCGCCGATTCGGCGGTGGCCCTCACCCAACAACTGGGCTTATGTGTGCGCTGGCTGGAGGAGGCCAACGTGGGTGGCGTCTCGGGCGTGCTGGCCCTGCGCCGTGCCGCCCGCGCGGTACAGTGCGGGGAAGCCGAGGTCGTTGCCTGTATCGGTGGCGATGGCTCTGCCCACCGCTCCTTCGAATTGATGACGGCACAATTTTCCAATTGGAGCATTGACGCGGCTTTTCCCTATGGTGCGGCGGGACCCAATGGCCCCTTCAGCCTGATCACCCGGCACTACATGGATACTTTCGGTGCCCGCCGGGAGGATTTCGCGCGTATTTGCCTGGATCAGCGTTACAACGCCAATCACTACAGTCCAGCGCTACTGGGCCATAAAACCCTGTCACTGGAGGACTACCTTGGCGCCCGCCCCATCGCTGGGCCGCTGCATTTGTTTGATTGCGTCATGCCCTGTGCTGGCGGCGAAGGCTTCCTGGTCATGAGCGAAGACCGAGCGCGGCAGTTGGCCATCCCCGGAGTTCGGATTCTCGCCGCCGACGAATGCCACAATGCCCATGCCGAGGACCCGGTCCAGTACCGCGCCGGCTGGACCCGCTACGCCAGTGACTTGTACGAGCGCGCCGGAATCGGCACGGACGACCTGGACTTCCTGCAAACCTATGACGACTATCCGGTCATCAGCATGATGCAGATGGAAGACCTGGGCTTCTGCGCCAAGGGCGAAGCCGCCGATTTCGTGCAGAACACTGATATGCGTTTCGACCACTCGGGCCGGGGCAAGGTCAAACTGCCCCATAACACCTGTGGCGGCCAGCTGTCCTGTGGTCAGGCGGGTGCCGCAGCGGGCTTCCTCGCCGTGACCGAGGCCCTGCGTCAGCTGACCGGCCGCGCGCGCCGCAATCAGGTGCCTGAGGCACGGTTGGGTTTGGTCAGCGGCTACGGCATGATCAACTATGACCGTGGCTTGTGCTCGGCTGCGACCATTCTTGCTGGGGGTGACCTGTGACTGCCTGGGACAAAATGCGCAAGCGGTTGAAACTCAACCGTCCGTCACTGCGCCAGCGGGCGCGACCACCCGGTCTCCGGACCGCTGCGGGTACCCGCTTCTCCGCTGCCAACCTGCCCAGCAAACTCAAATTGCAACACTGCAGCCACTGCGGTCACGTCCAATATCCGCCGACGGAGTTGTGCGGTGCCTGCCTGGAAGATGGCCTGGTGTTCCGGGACACCGACACCGGGGGCAGGCTGCTGGCCCGCTCCGATCTGCATCACAGCCTGTGGGAATATTTCAAACGGCGGCTGCAGGAGGGTCCATGGTCAATTGCCAGCGTTCAGTTGGATGTCGGGCCCACCGTGCTGGCCCACCTGGGCCCGGGGAATCTGCAGTCAGGGGACCGGGTACAGCTGTTCTCCCACTCGGATGCTTCCCAGTCTTCGGTGCTGATCGCCGTGCCCGAGGCAACCGATCTCGAGTCCCGTCAGGCACGCCGGGAGATTGTCACCGCCCTGGGCCTGGACGCCGCGGCCATACGCCCCGGTGGCGCATGAGGCCGGGTCGCGACAACAAGGGAGGTGTATGACATGGCCCATGACACGTTTATCGTAACCGGCGGCAGCACCGGCATTGGGGCAGCAATTTGTGCTGAGCTACTGGCCCGGGGCCATGGGGTGGTCAACCTGTCACGGCGGCCACTGGCACTGGAGCATGACCGACTGGTCAACATTGAACTCGACCTGAGTGAACGACAACAGGTGGCCGAAGCGGCCCAGCAGATCGCCGGGGAGTTCACGGTCACCGGCCTTGTGCACAACGCCGGGCTGATCCGTCCCGACCTGGTCGGGGATGTCTCCCTCGATGATTTCGACTACCTGAGTCAGGTCCATATTGGCGCCGCCATCAGCCTCACCCAGGCCGTGATCCCGGGCATGCAGGCCAGGGGCTTTGGCCGTATCGTGCTGATCACCTCCAGGGCTGCACTCGGTTTGCAGACCCGGACCAGCTATTCAGCGACAAAATCAGGCATGATGGGCATGGCCCGCACCTGGGCCCTGGAGCTGGGTCCCAGCGGCATCACGATCAATACGGTGGCGCCGGGGCCGATACAGGACACCGAAATGTTTGAGGCGGTGGTCCCCAAGGGCAGCGATAAGTTGAACACCATGGCCGCCGGGATACCGGTGCAGCGGCTGGGTCGATCGGTTGATGTCGCCCACGCGGTGTGCTTTTTGGCGGACGAGGCGTCCGGCTTTATCACCGGGCAAACGCTGATGGTATGTGGCGGCGCGAGCCTGGGCTCGCTGGCACTCTGAAGGGAGGGCAGGATGCAACCTATTGCAGACCGGAACTTTGACGCCCTGGTCACACCGACCAAATTGCACCGCAGCCTGTACACCGACCCGACTCTGTTTGAGCTGGAAATGCAGCGTATCTGGGGTCAGGCCTGGATCTTTATCGGTCACGAATCCCAGGTCCCTGAACCCGGGGACTACTTCACAACCCATATCAATCACAACGAGCCGGTGGTCCTGATTCGCGACAAGAACCAGGCGGTTCACGTGCTGCACAACCGTTGCGGTCACAAGGGCGCCAAGGTGGTCGAAAATCGCTCTGGTCGCGCTCGCGGCGCCCTGCGTTGCGCCTATCACGGCTGGACCTACCGTTTCGATGGCTCATTGCAGAAGGTTCCCAACGAAAAGGGCTACGAAGGTACCGGTTTTGATGCCACAGACCCCTGTTACAGCATGCAGCCCGTAGCCAGGGTCGACAGCTATCGCGGCTTTGTTTTTGCTTCCCTGTCCCATACCGCACCCGACCTCATCGAATGGATGGGCGGTGCCCGGGCCTGCTTTGACAACCTCTGTGACAGGTCCCCCGAGGGTGAGGTGGAGGTTGCAGGGGGCGTGCTGCGCTACGAGCATGCCTGCAACTGGAAGTTCATCCTCGAGAACCTGAACGACACCATGCACCCCATGGTGGTGCATGAATCCATCGTCAAAGCGGCGGAGGCTTACATCGCCACCCTGCCCCCGGAGGCTGCCGAGCAGCGTAAGGAGGCAGAAATCATTCCGCCCTTTGGCGCCAGCTACGAAAAATTTGAAGACAGTGGCATTACCGGCTTTGCCTACGGCCACCACTACGATGGCGGCAAGACCAGTATTCACTCTGCCTATTCAGTGGACCCGGACTATCACGAAGCAATGTTGGCGGCCTACGGCGAACAGCGTACCCAGGATATTCTGGGGTTCAATACCCACAACGTGCTGTTCTACCCATCATTGACCATCAAGTGCGCGGTCCAGAATATCAGGGTTATTCGTCCCATCAGTGTCGACCGTTTTATTGTCGAGAGCTGGTCCTTCCGACTCAAGGGGACACCCGAATCAATGCTGCAACGCACCCTGCTCTACAGCCGCCTGATCAACTCCTCCATGGGCATGGTGGGCCCCGATGACCTGGAGGTCTACCGCCGAGCCCAGACCGGCCTGGCCTCAAGCGCCAGTGACTGGGTGGAATTTCATCGACAGTACGGTAAAGACCAGGTGCTGGCGGACCGGGTCGTGGGTGGCGGCACCTCAGACCTCGATATGCGCACACAATACCGGGCCTGGAAGGCCTACATGGAGGGGTCAATGCAGGGCCTGCCCGACCATGGCTGATCTGGCGTCCATCGAGCGCTTCCTCTATCGCGAGGCCGACCTTCTGGATAGACCCGACCTGGACAGTTGGCTGGCGCTGTACACCGAAGACGCGTGGTACTGGATACCCGCCCAGGAGGACCAGCCGGACGCCCTGAACCATGTGTCCCACGTCTACGACGACCGGGTCATGATGGAAATCCGGCGACGAAATTTTGTGCACCCCCGGGCCTCCTCAAAGGACTGGTCGGTGCGCTGTAGCCATATTATCGGCAACGTCAGGCTGGCTGAGTCCGAACCCGGAGAGGTCATCAGGGTCCGATCCAACCAACACGTGGTAGTGCACTATCGGGAGGAGCAGAAGCTTTACGCCTTCACCGCGACCCACGAACTGATCCCCACCGGGGACAGTTACCTGATTCGCAGTAAAAGGGTCGATCTGATCAATCCTGAGGCGCCCCAGACATCACTGGTAATTTACCTGTAATAAGTCCAACGGCCCGGGACTGCCCTTGGTGTCCCCGTGGCCTTATTTTAAACTTAAAGCATCTTTGAACCCGACGGTGGACCACGGAATGGCCGGCAAAACCAATTGGACCAAACTCAACTGGGAAGATCCTTTCGAACTGGACAGCCAGCTCACTGACGAGCAGCGCATGGTCCGGGACAGCGCCCGACAGTACGCCCAGGACCAGCTTTTACCCCGGGTTAAAGAGGCCTTCCGCAGGGAGGAGACAGACCCCGGTATTTTCCGTGAAATGGGTGAAATGGGCCTGCTGGGCTCAACCATAGACGGTTACGGCTGCCCTGGGGTGGATTACGTCTGCTATGGCCTGGTAGCCAGGGAAGTTGAACGGGTGGATTCGGGCTATCGCTCCATGCTCAGCGTGCAGTCGTCCCTGGTGATGTACCCGATCTATGCCTACGGCAACGACGCCCAGCGGGAAAAATACCTGCCCAAGCTGGCCACCGGTGAGTGGATTGGCTGTTTCGGGCTGACGGAACCCGACCATGGATCAGACCCGGGCGGCATGGTGACCCGGGCCCGCAGTACCGACGGGGGCTATCGGCTCACCGGCGCCAAAATGTGGATCTCAAACTCCCCCATAGCGGATGTCTTTGTCGTGTGGGCAAAAACCGACGATGACGTGATCCGTGGGTTTATCCTAGAAAAAGGCATGGCCGGATTATCTGCACCCAAAATTGAGGGCAAGTTGGCGCTGCGGGCATCCATCACCGGTGAAATCGTCATGGACGATGTGTTCGTGCCCGAGGAGAACCTGTTGCCCAATGTACAGGGGCTGAAAGGACCCTTCGGCTGCCTGAATAATGCCCGCTATGGTATTGCCTGGGGCACCATGGGTGCCGCCGAGACCTGCTGGCACACCGCCCGGCAATACACCCTTGACCGCATGCAGTTTGGGCGACCCCTGGCGGCCAACCAGCTCATTCAACTTAAGTTGGCGGATATGCAAACGGATATTGCCCTGGCGCTGCAGGGCTGCCTGCGGGCCGGACAGATGTTGTCTGACGGCACCATATCCCCTGACCTGATCAGCCTGATCAAACGCAATTCCTGTGGCAAGGCGCTGGATATCGCGCGCAAGGCCCGGGACATGCTGGGGGGCAATGGCATCTCTGACGAGTATCCGGTCATGCGCCACATGATGAACCTGGAAGTGGTTAATACCTACGAGGGCACCCACGATGTCCACGCCCTGATTTTGGGCCGCAGCCAAACCGACATCCCGGCGTTTCAGTAACAGCGGACGGAGTCGGTTGCCTGCAACCGTCGTCTAGGGCGGGGTCCCTGCTGCGCTGTACAGCGCTGCAACCGCCGCCTCCAAATCACGCCTAAGGGGATGGTCCGCGGGCAACCGGGCCCGGGTTTCTGCCAGTAGCAGCAGGGGCGACTCCCCAAAACCCCGCTCCAGGCCCAGGGACTTCAGCCGGGCACTGACAGCCAGAAAGCGCTCCTCTTCAGGTAAGTAGGGGTTGGCTGTGCGCTGCCGGTTCAACCACAGGGTCAGTGGTATGAGCACCAACGCCCAACTGCCCAGCAGTACAGCCACGAACCAGCTAACCCTGATTTCACCGAACCAGTCCCGCAGTAAATCAAACTGACGGTCACTGTCGAAGCCGAACACGAAGCTCTGCCAGCGAAAAGCCAGGGCGTCGGAGCGCAAGCGCAGCCAGTTGATGGCTGAAATACCCCGCAGCCGGTAGGCAGAAATCGGGGAATCGGCCAGGAAACCCTCCTCACTGGTCAGCTCAGCTTCAAGGCCCAGTTGCACACGATCCTGCGCGACGGCAGCGGTCGGATCTACACGCACCCAGCCCGCCCCCTGGAACCAGA
>JAAXJC010000175.1 GCA_012270045.1 Luminiphilus sp. | reverse complement strand
GGCGCCACCGCGGCCCGCACCCGGGCAATCGCTTCGGGCGCGGTGAAAAAGGGCAGGTCGGGCAGGATGCTCCAACCGGTCAGGACAATCACCATGTCGAACTCGGGCAGGATAATCGGGCGCTGGCCGCCAAAACCCTTGCCCAGGTAGGCGACATAGTCCTCGCCTGCGTGGCTGTAGTTCTGTGACCACCATTTGTAGCCGTCGCCCTCGCTCCCATCGGCGTTGACCTTGAAGCTTGGCGCCAGGGATGTCCGCACCCAGGACGCCGGCACCACCTGACTGCCCTGCCAAACCCCCTCTTCCCTGAACAACCAGGCAATCTTTGCCAGGTCCCGGGTCGTTAAAAACAGGCCCTCCTGGGTATCCGCGAGCCCCAGGGGTGTCCGCTTCCACTCATAGCGTTTGATGCCCAGTGGCTCGAACAGGTGGCGGACCGTGTACTCCTCAATGTCGATACCAGTGGCCTGAAGGAAGATGTGGCCCAGCACCAGGGTGGCGCCACTGTTGTATTTGAACGCCGTCCCCGGTGCCCTGGCCATGGGCTGGTCCAGGGTGTACTGCACCCAGTCCCGGGATTTCGCCATCACCGCGAAGGTATTACTGGGGTCTGAATAGGGGACGTCCTCATCCCACTGCCACCCCGCCGACATGGTCAGCAGGTCCCGCAGGGTCATGCTGCGCTTTTGCGCATCCACCGCGGCCACCGTCCCCTCTTGGAAGAAGGACAGCACCGGGGTATCCAGGTCGGGAAAGTCACCCCGGTCAATGGCGATGCCGATCACGGCGGAGACAATGGATTTGGTGACCGACTGCATGGAATGCAGGTCGGTGTCCTTGTAGTAGGGATGCCAGAAGGCATTGAAGTAGTTGTAGGGACCGCTGGGACTGGTGACCACCAGGGGCCCCGGGGTCCGGGCCTCCACGGCGTAAATCGCGCTGTAGTCGTGGTTGTAATACCGCTCGTAGGCGATCTTGCCGTCACGGATGACCATGAGCGAATCGACAAAGCCGTAGCGACCGCTGCTGATGTCGCGGTCGATGGCGTCCAGTCGAGCAGCAACCAGGCCCACGTCCTCGGGGACCACGCTCTGCCAACGGTGGGCCTCTGTGCCTGCCGCCGGAGCGGCGGGATTCTGGGCACCAACCCACTGGGAGTGCAGCAGCAGCGCACCCAAAATCGCCAACATGCCCAACTGCAACGACCGGGTCACCATGAAAAGCCTCCTCGTTCAAACAACCGTCCCGTCCGGGACCGAAAGCCAACGCTTGTACGGTACCCGGCACTCTTGTTTAGCACAGACCCGGGGAAGACAGCCAATGGTGGGGGCCACCTGGTGACGGTCTGCTGTTACCCCGGCGGCGCCGGGCGCTGCTCCAGGGCCCGGTTCATGCGTTGGATCGCCTTGTCGATGGTGAAGCTGGCGGTGGGTTGGCGCGGTGGAAATTCCCGGAAGGTCTGCAGGAAACCACCGACCACCTGCTGCATGGGTACGAACAACCAGATCTGATCCGCCATAAATCGCCCATAGCCTGAAAAATCCAGGGACTCCTCAAAGGGGTCGGACCTCAAGTGCACCGGGCGCGGGAAGGTATAGACATTACGCGCCTCCTCGGCCCCCCAGGAATCCGGGGTGGCAAAGTGGATCTTCCAGTCATTCCAGCGCACGGCGTTCAGATTGGCGTTGTCATCGAAGTAAAACACCGTGCTGCGCTGACCGGGCCCATCCCCCTTCAGCAGGCCGGTCTGATCGACACCGTCCAGGTGCACCCGGTAGGTCTTGCCCCCGGCGCTGTAACCGGCCTGCAGGCGGCTGACCATATCCGGCTCGCCCAGGGCCGTTAGCAGGGTGGGCAGCCAGTCCATGTGGTGGAAGACATCGTTGATCACCCGGCCTGGATCGACGGTGCCGGGCCAGCGCACCAGCAGCGGCACCCGGAAGCCCCCCTCCCAGGTGGAGCCCTTGGCACCCCGGAAGGGCTCGATGCCGCCATCGGGGTAGGTGTAGGTCTGGGAACCGTTGTCGGTGGAATAGATGACGATGGTGTTGTCGGCAATGCCCAGTTCATCGAGGGTATCCAGCAATTTGCCCACCCA
Source organism: Luminiphilus sp. (assembly GCA_012270045.1). GTDB lineage: Bacteria > Pseudomonadota > Gammaproteobacteria > Pseudomonadales > Halieaceae > Luminiphilus. The sequence continues at coordinate 3,376 of JAAXJC010000175.1, read as the reverse complement.
GTGGTCGTGTTCCGCCATGCCGTCGGCGTACAGGCCGTAACCGGTCTTGCCATCCCACTCTTCGCTGAGACGGGTCCACACGTGCATGCGGGTGGAGTTGTACCAGACGAAAAATGGCTTTTCCCGGGCGTGGGCATCTTTCATAAAATCAATCGCCGCCTCGGTGAACTCCTGATCGATGGTTTCCATGCGCTTCCGGCTCAGGGCACCGGTGTCTTCGCTCTAGCCATCGGCCGAGGAACGGCTTACCGCCCGGGGTCCATAGCGCTTCCTGAATTCCGGGTCCTTGGGGTAGAAGTAAGTCTCGGGCTCCTCCTCGGCATTCATGTGGTACAGGTTGCCGAAAAATTCATCGAAGCCGTGGGCGGTGGGCAGGTACTCATCCTTGTCGCCCAGGTGATTCTTGCCAAACTGCCCGGTGGCATAGCCCATGGGCTTGATCAACTCGGCGATGGTCGGGTCCTTGTCGCTGATGCCGATGGCGGCACCGGGCATTCCCACCTTCAGCAGTCCCGTCCGGAACGGATGCTGACCGGTGATAAACGCCGAGCGGGCGGCGGTGCAGCTCTGTTCGCCGTAGGCATCGGTGAATAGGGCACCCTCGGCGGCGATACGATCGATGTTCGGCGTGCGCCCGCCAATCAGCCCGCGATGGTAGGCGCTGATGTTGTAGACCCCGATGTCATCGCCCCAGATCACCAGTATGTTGGGCTTGTCGGTACTGGCCTGTGCCACGGTGGCCAACAGGCTGAGGGCCAGGCCGCAGAGCCCGAGCAGGGCCGCGTTCACTTTGAGTCTACGCATCGATACACCGCTGTTGTTATTGTCTGTGGCCCGCAGTTAAACCCAATCCCGCCGGCCCCGCCACATTTAAACGGACGCCCTGTGACAGGAGCCCAAGGCCTGTGCTTGTCAGACCGACAACGTCCCAGTGGCGGAACAGCTATCGGACATCGCACAGACCGGGTTTGAAAGTTCCCTTGCAACCACTCTGACCACCTCCGCACCGGGCTGAATCTCGGCGCTTAACACTGGGGACGCCAGTGTCGTAGCGAGCATTAGCAACAGACAAGGGCCACGGGGTGTTTAAAACGACTTGGGCATCCCCAGTTCGTGGGTGGCCACGTGGGATAGGATCAGGTTGGTTGAAATAGGCGCCACCTGATACAGACGGGTTTCCCGGAACTTGCGCTCGATATCGAAGTCCACCGCAAAACCGAAGCCCCCGTGGGTCTGGATGCAGGTGTCCCCGGCCGCCCAGGAGGCCTCGGACGCCAGTAGCTTGGCCATGTTGGCTTCGGCACCGCAGGGTTGCCCGGCCTCGAACAGGGCCTGTGCCCTGGCCACCATGCCGGCGGCGGCCTCGGTCTGGATATGGGCCCGGGCAATGGGGAACTGCACGCCCTGGTTAGCACCAATGGGGCCGCCAAAGACCTGCCGGTCCGTCGCATACCGGGCAGCAGCCGATACAAAGAAGCGGGCATCGCCAATGCACTCGGCGGCGATCAGGATGCGCTCGGCGTTCATGCCGTCCAGGATGTAGCGGAAACCGGCGCCCTCCTCCCCGATGCGGTTGCTGACCGGCACCCGCAGGTCGTCAAAGAACAACTCGGTGGCACCGTGATTCATCATGGTGTTGATGGGTTTGATGGTCAGCCCGTTGCCGACCGCGGTGCGCATATCCACCAACAGGACCGACATACCATCGGTGCTTTTTGCCGACGCCTCCCGGTCCGCCGTGCGCACCAGCAACACCATCAGGTCCGAGTGCTCCGCCCTGGAAATCCAGATTTTCTGGCCATTGACCACATAGTCATCGCCATCGCGCACCGCCCGGGTGCCAATGCGGGTGGTATCCGTGCCGCTGTTGGGCTCGGTGACACCAAAGGCCTGCAGCCTCAGCGCACCCGAGGCCACCTCCGGCAGGTAGCGCTGCTTCTGGGCTTCGCTGCCGTGGCGCAGCAGGGTGCCCATGGTGTACATCTGGGCATGACAGGCGCCGCCGTTGCAGCCGCTGCGGTGGATTTCCTCCAGGATGGCGCAGGCGGCACCCAGGGGTAATCCCGAACCACCGTAGGCTTCGGGGATCATCACCGACAGGTAGCCGGCCTCGGTCAGGGCCTGGACAAACTCGGTCGGGTAACTGCGGGTCTCGTCCTTGTCCCGCCAGTAAGCACCGGGGAACTGCTCGCACAGGCGCACCACCCCCGCGCGGATATCCGCATAGTCTTCAGCGTCCGGTGACATCATAAAAACCAGGAACCCCCATCTACCATATGGGTCTGGCCGGTCACCATGGCACTGGCGTCCGAGGCGAGGTACAGCACCGTACCCGTCACATCAGCCGTCTCCAGATTGCGCGGGATGATCTGGCCTGAGGCAATCACCTGCTTGGCTTTTTCGAACTTTTCCCCGAAAAACTCCTCGGTGCCCTCGGTCATGACCGCCGAGGGGGCGATGGCATTAACTCGGATCTTGTCCCGCCCCAGTTCCCGGGCCATGCCCCGGGTCATGCCGATCACCGCGGCCTTGGACGCGACGTAATCCAACCCATAGGGCAGGCCAAAGACCGCGGCCAGGGAGGCGATATTGATGATGGAGCCACCGCCGCTATCGCGCATGGGCTGCACCACGGCGCGGCAGGCGTTCCACACGCCCTTGACGTTGACCGCCATGACCGCATCCCATTGGGCTTCTTCCAGTTGTTCAAAACGCGCGCCTTTCAGGCCACCGTACAGGGCCGCGTTGTTAATCAACACATCGATGCGCCCGAAGCATGCCAACGCCCGCTCGGCCACCGCCTGGCAGCTGTCAAAATCTGTGATGTCGATGGCGGCGGCGTCGGCTACCCCCCCTGCCGCCCGGATGGCGCCTACCGTCTCGTCGCAGGGGTTGAGGTCCCAGGCGAGCACCGACGCCCCTACAAGAGCCACCGCCTCGGCATAGGCGCGACCCAGCCCTCGGGCGGCGCCGGTCACCACCGCTACTTTGCCTTCCAGTTGCACACGCTCCCCTTTTTCACGTCATTTCATGTCCAGCTCGACAGCGGCCGGAGATGTATCCGGGGCTGCCCGTGACTCGAAAATCGACGATAACAACTGTTAGCAACCCTGTCGCCGCTTTACAATCAAAACATGACGCAACGAACCCCACCATTGGCATAACAGCCACCATCTGTGACCCTCTAACGGTCAGCCGGCATTCAAGGACGCCTGAACTATGCAACGAGTACCTCACACCACCCCTTTCGCAATACTGGCCGGGTTGCTCGCTACCTGCTCTGTGATACCCGGCGCAATGGCCGGGGAAGTCTCAACGATAGAGGAGTTTTTCGATCCGGCGGGTAAGACGGTCGCACCGGAGGACTACCCCACCG
>JAAXJC010000053.1:12132-26540 GCA_012270045.1 Luminiphilus sp. | reverse complement strand
CTATTAAGCAAGGGGCGTCAGATATACACTTTGAACCCTACGAAAAAGATTACCGCGTCCGTTTCCGCACCGACGGTATGCTGCGTGAGGTAGTGAAACCACCCCGCAACCTGTCACCCCGCCTTTCAGCACGCCTGAAAGTCATGTCCCAGATGGATATATCCGAACGCCGCATCCCCCAGGACGGACGTATCCAGATGAAGCTGTCCAAGAACCGGGCGATTGACTTTCGTGTCAACACGTTGCCAACCATGTTTGGCGAGAAGATCGTGCTGCGGATACTGGATCCCACCACGGCGCAAATGGGCATTGACGCCCTGGGCTACGACGAAGACCAGAAAAAATTCTATCTGGATGCCCTGGCTCAGCCACAAGGTATGATCTTGGTCACGGGGCCAACGGGCTCAGGAAAGACCGTTTCTCTATACACAGGCCTTGGCATCCTGAACACCGATGAACGGAACATCTCCACCGCTGAGGATCCCGTCGAAATCAATATGGAGGGTATCAACCAGGTATTGGTGAACAATAAAGTCGGGCTGGACTTTGCTGAAGCATTGAGATCGTTTTTGCGCCAGGATCCCGACGTGATCATGGTGGGTGAGATCCGGGACCTCGAGACCGCTGAAATAGCGATCAAAGCCGCGCAAACCGGACACCTGGTGCTGTCCACTCTGCATACCAATAGCGCCGCAGAGACCATTACCCGGATGATGAATATGGGCGTACCCGCCTACAACATCGCTTCCTCTGTATCGTTAATTATTGCCCAACGTCTTGCACGACGCCTCTGTAAGTCCTGCAGTATTCCCGAAACTGAAGTACCGCGGGATGCACTGCTCGAACTTGGCTTCACTGATGAAATGCTTGAGACCGCTGATATAAAACGCGCTGTCGGCTGCAACGCCTGCAAAGACGGCTACAAAGGTCGGGTCGGCATATATGAGGCCGTAAAGATTACCAAAGACCTTGCCAACCTGATTATGGACGGGGGAAACTCTCTCGAGTTGGACCGTCAGGCTCGGGCAGAAGGGTTTGCAGACCTCCGCCTCTCGGCCCTGCGTAAAGCGGCCCAGGGCTTGATCAGCCTTGAGGAAGTAAATCGCGTAACGACCGATTAATAGCCGGAGACTCGCAAGCAGATGGCAACCACCAATACCTTCGTTTGGAGTGGCCTGGACAAAAACGGCCGAAAAAATCAGGGCGAAATTGTGGCTGCCAGCCAAGCCATGGCCAAGGCACAGCTGCGTAAGCAAGGCATTGCAGCAAAAACTGTCAAGAAAAAGGCCAAACCGCTGTTCTCCTTTGGCCAGAAAAAAGTTAAGCCCGCCGATGTCGCCGTGTTCACACGCCAAATGGCCACGATGATGAAGGCAGGGGTACCCCTGGTGCAGAGTTTCGATATCGTTCAGGAGGGTCTGGACAACGAGGCCATGCGAGATCTGGTTGGCGAGATAAAAAACGAGGTGTCAGCAGGCGGAGGACTTGCGCCTGCACTTGCCAAGCATCCCAAGCACTTTGATGATCTGTTTTGCAGCCTGGTTGGCTCGGGAGAAGACTCGGGTACGCTGGATGTCATGTTGGACCGGGTGGCCACCTACAAGGAGAAAACCGAAGCGCTGAAAGCGAAAATTCGTAAAGCCATGACGTACCCGATCGCCGTGATTGTCGTAGCGATTGTCGTTACTGGCATCTTGTTGGTGAAAGTAGTGCCAACCTTCGCAGAGACGTTTCAGGGCTTTGGAGCCGACCTGCCAGGCTTCACCCTGTTCGTTCTCGGGATTTCCGAGTTCGTGCAGGTATGGTGGTTTATCATGCTGCTGGTGGTATTCGTGGCTGCCTGGGGCTATTCCCAGGCGATGCTGCGAAGTAAAAAGTTCAGAGACCGTGTTGACGCATTGGCCCTGAAACTCCCGGTTGTTGGCACCATAGTCCACGATGCCATTGTGGCGCGTTTTTCCCGTACCCTCTCCACCACCTTCGCTGCCGGTGTGCCGTTAGTTGAGGCTTTGCAGTCAACGGCTGGTGCGGCGGGCAATGCGATCTACGCCCGGGGCATCCTGCAGATTCGGGACGATGTCACATCGGGAACGTCACGCTACCAGGCGATTCGCGCTACCGGCCTGTTTCCCACCATGCTGCTCCAAATGACCTCCATCGGAGAAGAATCGGGCTCGCTGGATGAGATGCTGGGTAAAGTCGCCGATCAATATGAAGCGGCTGTCGATAATGCAGTGGACAGTCTCAGTTCGCTGATGGAACCCATCATCATGTCGGTATTGGGTGTGCTGGTGGGCGGGCTGATGATCGCCATGTATCTGCCCATCTTTATGCTTGGGTCGGTCATTTAATCGGCCCAATACCTTTTGATCGACGCTTTCCAGACACCCTGGTTTCTATACACCGCCGTTACTCTGCTTGGACTGGTCATCGGGAGTTTCCTGAACGTAGTGATTTTCAGGCTGCCGAAAATGATGGAGCAGGCCTGGCGCCGGGACTGCTGCGAATTCCTTGATCAGTCCCCGCCTGAAGAATCTGACATTTCACTGACCTATCCCAACTCCCGCTGCCGAGACTGCGGCACTGCCATCAAGCCCTGGCATAACATACCGGTGATCAGCTTCCTGCTGTTGGGGGGGCGCTGCGCTGCCTGTGCTACACCCATCTCCCTACGGTATCCGGCAGTCGAGCTCACCACTGCCCTGCTGTCCCTGGCCGCAGCCCTGACCCTGGGACCCACGGTACAACTCGCCTGTGCGCTGCCCCTGATCTGGTCGCTGGTGGCATTGACCGGTATCGACATCGATACCCAACTGTTACCGGATAGCATAACGCTACCCCTGCTCTGGGCGGGACTGCTGGTGAATATGGGCGCTGTGTTCACGCCCCTGGACAGTGCCGTAATAGGCGCCATGGCGGGCTACCTGACGCTCTGGGGCGTGTACTGGGCCTTCAAGATCACCACTGGCAAAGAAGGCATGGGCTATGGGGACTTCAAGCTGCTGGCTGCCCTGGGCGCCTGGTTTGGCTGGCAGTCCCTGCCGCTGATCATCATTTTGTCCTCCTTTGTCGGTGCTGTTATTGGCATCGCGCTCATGGTGCTGCAACGTCGTGGGCGCGAGGTGCCGATGCCCTTTGGCCCTTACCTGGCGGGGGCAGGCCTGCTGACCCTGTTCTTCGGTGAGCGCCTCACCGCTCTCTATTTCAATTTTGTCGGACTCTGATCAGCATCAGTCGGTGACCTATACGGTAGGCATCACCGGCGGTATCGGCAGCGGCAAATCGGCGGTCACCCGACGCCTGGAGGAACACGGTATCCCGGTAGTGGATGCCGATGTGGTGGCCAGGGAAGTGGTGGAGCCCGGGCGCCCCGCCCTGGCGGCCATTGCCCAGCACTGCGGCCCGGAAATTCTGCTGGCGGACGGAACCCTGGATCGGGCTACCCTGAGAAAGCGGGTTTTCAAGGATCCTGCGGAGAGGGCCTGGCTGGAAAGCGTCACCCACCCGGCAATCCGGGAAGAAATCATTCACCAGTTAGGGCAGGCCCGCGCTCCCTACGTGGTTCTGAGTTCACCCCTTTTGTTGGAAGCGGGCCAGAACGACTTCACCGATTATGTGGTGGTGGTAGATGTTCCAGAGGAACTGCAGGTCGCCAGAACCAGCGCACGGGACAATAACGATCCCGCCCTGGTGCGGAAAATTATGGCGGCCCAGCTATCCAGGGCGGATCGAATCGCACGGGGTGACGAGGTGATCGACAATCGGGGCAGCCTTGATGAACTGCGCGAACAGGTGGACGCGCTGCACCAGCGCCTGCTGTCCAGGGCAGGCAAGCCCTGAGGCCTTGGCTGTACCGCAATACCTGAGAGTCGCCGCTGGATCGTCTCATTCAGGCATAACCGGCCATCAACGTCGTTTTTCCACAAGACTCGGATGTTGAAACACGCTATGTCTGCTGTAGCCGCTCAACGATAGCCAGGTTGGCCTCGGGAAATTCGTAGTCGTCCAGGCCCGATGGCAAGACCCAGGCCAGGGGCTGGCCCTCCTGCCCCCGGGGCTCACCCTGCCAGTGGCTGACCCGGTGAGTATCCAGCGCAACACGCCGGTCGCCATAATCGTGCTCCACCGTCAGCAGCGGCTCGCTGGCCTCAACACGGATACCCAATTCTTCCAGCAATTCCCGGGTCAGGGCCTGCCGAACGTCCTCCCCGGGCTCCACCTTGCCCCCCGGGAACTCCCACAGACCGCCCTGGTGCAGGTCGGCCCCGCGGCGGGCGATCAATACCCGACCCGAGGCATTGGTTAACACCCCAACGGCGACGTGGATCAGGGCCGCCATTCAGGTCCGGTATTCCGCGTTGATACGAACGTAGTCGTAGGAGAAATCCGTGGTCCAGACCCGGGCAGATGCATCACCGCGATTCAGTTCAACGCGGATCACGAGTTCATCAGCAGCCATAGCCGCCTGGCCACTGGCTTCGGTGTAATCCGGGGCGCGGGCACCCTGCACGGCAATCAGAACGTCATTGATAAAGAGCGATACCGCGTCGACCTGCAGGTCCTTGAGTCCGGCCCGGCCGATGGCGGCGAGCAGCCGACCCCAGTTGGGGTCACTGGCAAACAAAGCGGTCTTCACCAGGGGGGAATGGGCGATGGTATAGGCCACCGCGAGACATTCCGATTCGTCCCGCCCTCCGGCCACCTCCAGTTCGACAAACTTGGTCGCCCCTTCACCGTCCCTGACGATGGCCTGCGCCAATTCCAAACACAGGCTGTCCAGGGCCTGCTGGAATTGCTCAAGGAGGTCAGGATCCGATTCATCGATCACGACCCCGGAAGCACCTGTGCAGGCGACCATCGCCGCGTCGTTGGTCGAGGTATCCCCGTCCACGGTGATGCGATTGAAGCTGGCGGTCACCGAACGCCGGAAAATAGACTCCAGTAGGTCCGCCCCGAGGTCGGCATCGGTAGCGATAAAGGCCAGCATGGTCGCCATGTCGGGGCAAATCATGCCCGCACCCTTTGCCATACCGGTCAGCGTCACCTCACTACCCCGGACAGAAATCACCCGGGAAGCCACCTTGGCACAGGTATCGGTGGTAAGAATGGCGCCCGCTGCCCGCTGCCACTGATCAGGCCCCAGGTCCCTGTGGGCCAGGGGCAGCGCGTCCGTCAGGGACTCAACCGGCAACGGCTCACCGATCACTCCGGTGGAAAAAGGCAGCACCTCAGTCAGGTCACAGCCCGTTATGTCGGCCACCGCAGCACAGGTTGCCCGGGCAGCGTTCATGCCATCCTCCCCGGTCCCCGCATTGGCATTACCGGTATTGATGACCCAGTAGCGGGAGCTGCCCTCACTCTGCTGCAGGTGAGCTCGCGCAACGTGTACTGGTGCCGCGCAAAATGCGTTCTGGGTAAACAGGCCCAGGCACCGGCTACCCGGAGCCAACTCAATCAGGACAAGGTCATCATGATCGGATTTTTTGATCCCCGCCTGGGCGATTCCCAGACGAACACCCGGGACTGGCTGGGCCATCAGCTCAGGGCGCCGTGGCACTGCTTGTATTTCTTGCCACTGCCACAGGGGCAGGGGTCGTTGCGGCCTACCTTGGGAGCCTCACGAACCACGGTTTGGGGCTTGGCCGGCGCAGCCTCGTCTGCAGCCGCTGCCTCCTCCACCCCCGCCGCCCGGGCATGCTCAAAGGCCATCTGTTGGCGAGCGGCCTCCTCGCGGCGGCGGCGCTCTATTTCCGCGGCCTCATCCTGGCGCTGTACCTGCACATGGCTCAGGAAGCGGATCACCTCGTGCTTGAGCCGCCCCAACAACGCCTCGAACAGGGCAAAGGACTCGCGCTTGTATTCCTGTTTCGGATTTTTATTGGCATAGGCACGCAGGTGAATACCCTGGCGCAACTGATCCATGGTCGCCAGATGCTCCTTCCACAGGGTATCGAGCACCTGCAGCATGATCTGCTTCTCCAGCTGGCGCATACCCGCACCGACTGTGCTGGCCTTGGTGTCGTAGGCGGCCTGTACTTCTTCCACAATACGGTCCCGCAGGGACTCCTCATGCAGATTCTTGTTTTCCTCCAGCCAGGCCTGCAATGGCAGGGTGACGGCGAACTCCGCTTCCAGCTGCCGTTCCAGACCCGGTACATCCCACTGCTCCTCGACGCTCATGGGAGGAATAAAGCTGTCAATGGCCTCATTCACCACATCAGCCCGGATTTGGGTGATCGTTTCTGCGACCTCGTCCTCGCCAAGCAGCGCATCCCGTTGACGATAGATAATGCGCCGCTGATCATTGGCGACGTCATCGTACTCCAGCAACTGCTTGCGGATATCGAAGTTCCGTCCTTCCACCTTGCGCTGGGCCTTCTCGATGGCATTGGTGACCATACGGTGTTCGATGGCCTCGCCCTTCTCCATGCCCAGCGCCTGCATGAACCCCTTGACCCGGTCCGAGGCGAAGATGCGCATCAGGTTGTCTTCCAGGGACAGGGAAAACCGCGACACACCCGGATCCCCCTGCCGCCCCGACCGGCCGCGCAGCTGATTGTCGATGCGACGGGATTCGTGTCGTTCTGTGCCCAGAATGTGCCGACCCCCGGCATCCAGCACCGCCTGGTGACGGGCGCTCCAGTCCTCCCGGATCTTGGCCTCCGCCTCTTCGGAAAGCTCACCCGCAGCGGACAGCTCGGCATCCAGATTACCTCCGAGAACGATGTCAGTGCCGCGACCCGCCATGTTGGTGGCGATGGTGACTATCCCGGGCCGGCCGGCCTGGGCAATGATTTCGGCTTCCTGGGCGTGGTACTTGGCGTTCAGGACCTTGTGTTCGATCTTCCCCTGCTTGAATCTGGCGGACAGCTCTTCCGAGGTTTCCACAGAGGCGGTGCCCACCAGTACTGGCGCCTGATTTTCGATGCAGGACTTTACGTCCTCGACGATGGCGTCAAACTTTTCCTCACGGGTCAGATACACCAGATCGTTCATGTCGTTGCGCGACATGGGCTTGTTGGTGGGGATGACAATGACCTCCAGCCCATAAATTTGACGGAACTCGAAAGCCTCGGTATCAGCCGTACCGGTCATGCCGGACAGCTTCTCGTACAGGCGGAAATAATTCTGGAAGGTGGTCGAGGCCAGGGTTTGGCTCTCACTTTGGATTTTTACCCCTTCTTTCGCCTCAATGGCCTGGTGCAGCCCCTCGGATAAACGGCGTCCCGGCATGGTCCGTCCGGTGTGCTCATCAATGAGCACCACCTGTCCCTCCTGCACGATGTATTCCACATCACGCTGGTACAAGACATGGGCACGCAGTCCCGAATGAACATGATGCAACAGACCCAGGTTGGTGGCCGCGTAGAGGCTGTCATCCTCCTCCAAAAGCCCCTGGCCAATCAGCAACTCCTCAATTTTCTCATGGCCCGACTCGGTCAGTTCAATCTGTCGCTGCTTCTCATCGACCGTGAAGTCGCCGTCATCAACTTCCGTCGCTGCCTGCAGCTTGGGTATCAGGGTATTGATCCGGCGGTACATGTCCGAGGAGTCCTCGGCTGCACCGGAGATGATCAGGGGAGTCCTGGCCTCGTCAATCAGGATCGAATCGACTTCGTCCACGATGGCGAAGGCCAGGCGCGCCTGGGCCTTGTCTGCCATGGCAAACGCCATATTGTCCCGCAGGTAATCAAAACCAAACTCGTTGTTGGTTCCATAAACAATATCGCAGGCGTAGGCGTCCCGCTTCTCGGCGGGCCCCTGCCCCGAGCGAATGACCCCGACCGTCATGCCAAGAAAATTATAGATGGGCCCCATCCAGGCGGCATCGCGCCCCGCCAGATAGTCGTTCACGGTCACCAGGTGCACCGCATCACCAGCCAGCGCGTTGAGGTAGGCGGGCAGAGTCGCAACCAGTGTCTTGCCCTCACCGGTGCGCATTTCCGCAATCTTGCCTTCATGGAGGACGATGCCGCCGATCAGCTGCACATCGAAATGCCGCATACCCAGTGTCCGCTGGCCCGCTTCGCGAACCGTCGCAAACGCCTCGGGTAGCAATTCATCGAGATTCGCCCCGGCCGTCAGGCGGCTTCGGAATTCATCGGTCTTGGCGCGCAGCGCCTGGTCATCCAGCGCCTGGAACTCCTCTTCCAGGCGGTTGATCCGGGTCACCATCTTGCGGATGCGCTTCAGCTCCCTGTCATTGCGGGTGCCAAATATCTTTTTCAGCGTGTCAGTAATCATCTTGTCATCTTCAGGGCTGGATAAGGTAAACCGACCCCCTTCGGGGCCAGCAATCAGTGGTCCTGAAGCGTGTCAGCGCAGGGTGCGCCGGACATAGGTCGAGGGGTCGACCGCCCTACCGTGTTTGAAGACCTCAAAGTGCACATGGGGACCGGTGGAACGACCGGAATTGCCCATCAAAGCGATGGCATCGCCCTGGCGCACCAGATCGCCCACTTCCACAAGATTTTCACTGTTGTGACCGTAGCGGGTCACCAGGCCATCACCGTGGGCCACCTCGACCAGGGTGCCGTAGCCGGCACGCTCGCCGCTCCAACTGACAACACCACTGGCTACGGCAATCACCTCGTCACCGGCGCTGCCGGCAAAATCGATACCCTGATGCCAGGTCTGCTTGCCGGTAAAGGGATCGCTGCGGTATCCATAGGGTGAGGACAGCCAGCCCGAGGTAACGGGACGGCCGGCGGGAATCGCCTCGGCCTGGGCCTCCGCCTCAAATACCAGGCCCGCCAGCACATCGAACTGGGTGCTGCGGTCATCGAGGGTCGCAGAGAACAGGTCAAATGACTCGTCAATGGCTGAGGGCAGAACAGGATCGACCAGCGGACTGGGGCTTGCCAACGGTCCACCCAGGGCCGGTTCGGCATTGAAATTGAACTCACCGCCCTCGAGGCCTGCCAGGGCGGTTAGGTGGGTTCCCAGGGCATCAAGCCGGGTCACGCGCACCTGCAACTCCGCCAGTCGGCGGGTCATGGTTTCCAATTTGCGGCGCGCGTCTGCAGACAGTTGGGCCAACTCACTGGCCCTTTTACTGGCCTCCAGTTCCGCCGCCGACAGGCGCGCTTCCTGGGCCATCGATGTACCCTGGCGCTGGCCCAGCTCATAGCCAAGGCCCATCAGACCCAGGGGCAAACCGATGCAGATCACCGACAGGGCCGCCCACGACCAACGCCCGAACTCCAGGGTTCGGGACGCCGCTGTCTTGTGGACCAGGATAAGCTTCAAGGTGGAAATACTCTGGAAATCAGGATTGGGCACTATGCCATGGGGTCAGTGCCCCTGGGAACCGTCCCAGGGCTGCAAATACTGGCAGTACCCTACAAATTAAATCAGGCTGTCACCAGGGCGGGGGCGGGTCCGTAGGATATGGGGGCGGTCTCCGCCTCGTCAAAGGTCACCATTTCCCAGGCGTCTTCACGGGCCAACAGGGCACGAAGCACCGCGTTGTTCAGGGCATGGCCGGACTTGTGGGCACGAAACTCGCCGATCAGGCTGTGGCCCAGCAGATAGAGGTCACCGATGGCATCCAGCACCTTGTGCTTGACGAACTCGTCCTCATAACGAAGGCCATCCTGGTTCAGGATACGAAACTCATCCACGACAATGGCGTTATCGACGCTGCCACCCCGGGCCAGGCCCTGGGCACGCAGGTACTCGATTTCGTGCATAAAGCCGAAGGTTCGCGCCCTGCTGACCTCCTTGACAAAGGAGGTGGTGGAGAAGTCGATTTCGGCAAAGGCTGCCCGGTCGTGGAACACGGGATGATCGAAGTCAATAGAAAACGCCACCTTGAAACCTTCGAAGGGCAGCAGGCTGGCCTGCTTGTCCCCATCCCGAACGGTAACGGGCTTTTTAATCCGAATGAATTTTTTGGCGGCGGGCTGCTCCTCTACACCGGCGGATTGAAGCAGAAATACAAAGGGGCCCGCACTGCCGTCCATAATGGGGACTTCCGGCGCCGTGACATCGACAAAGGCGTTGTCGATACCCAGGCCCGCCATAGCCGACAGCAGATGCTCCACTGTCGAGACCCGGGCTTCGCCCAGGCCCAAACTGGTGGACAGCGTCGTATCACCGACACTCTGGGCGCAGGCGGGGATTTCCTGCACCGGTGACAGATCAGTGCGCCGAAAGACTATGCCGTTGTCCACGGGAGCGGGGCTGAGAGTCAGAAAAACCTTCTCTCCCGTGTGCAAACCAACGCCAGTGGCCTTGATCGGGTTCCTTAACGTTCGCTGTCTGATCATGGTCTCGCCTTATCCAAATGATAGGCGGACCAGAAACCACGTTAGTCCGCCTGGCGACGCAGGAACGCAGGAATATCGAAATAATCCTCTTCCGTACCGCCGTCTGCAGGCACAGGTGCCTGCGGTGCCGTCCCACCCGCTGCCACATGGGCCCGCTTGTTGGGGGGCAAATCATACTTATCGCCGTAGGTCGGGGCGGCAACATCATGTTGCGGCACCGGCGTCGGTTCGACCACAGCCAGGGTCGGTCGCGACTGCACACCACCCAAGCCTGTTGCCACCACGGTGACCTTGAGCGTGTCCGTAAGCTCAGGGTCGATCACCGTACCGACTACCACTGTTGCATCATCAGACGCATATTCTTCAACCGTGGCGCCTACCTCGGAGAATTCGCCCAGGGACAAATCCATCCCCGCGGTGATATTCACCAGTACGCCCCGGGCACCACTGACATCAATGTCATCGAGCAATGGGCTATTAATCGCCCGCTCAGCAGCTTCCCGCGCCCTGTTCTCTCCTGAGGCCTGACCGGTGCCCATCATGGCAGCACCCATCTCGGACATGACGGTGCGGACGTCTGCGAAGTCCACATTGATCATGCCAGGGCGGATAATCAGCTCCGCAATGCCTTGAACAGCGCCTAAAAGTACATCATTGGCTTCCCTGAAGGCATCCAAGAGACTGGTATTTTTGCCCAACACCTCCAGCAATTTTTCGTTGGGAATCGTGATTAGACTGTCGCAATGTTGCTCAAGTTCCCCAAGCCCTGAATCTGCTATTTTCGAACGCGGCTTGCCTTCGAAAATGAAAGGACGGGTCACTACAGCCACGGTCAAAATACCCATCTCCCGGGCCACCTCGGCCACGACAGGAGCAGCTCCAGTACCGGTGCCGCCACCCATGCCCGCGGTTACGAACACCATATCCGCCCCATGCAGGGCATCGGCGATTCGGTCCCGGTCTTCCATGGCAGCAGCCCGCCCAACATCCGGGTTGGCGCCGGCCCCCAGGCCCTTGGTAATGCCGGTACCGAGCTGGAGCACGGTTTTGGCATCAATACCCGACAGTGCCTGGGCGTCGGTATTGGCACAGATGAAATCCACGCCCTCGATATTGTTTTCGATCATGTGTCGAACGGCATTACCGCCACCGCCCCCGACACCGACCACCTTTATCACCGCGCTTTGTGGTGCGTTATCAACCAATTCGAACATCTTGACTCTCCCCTTTTTTACCAACCCGGTTGCAGCCGGGCACTCCCCTTGAAAAGCCTCCTGATCAGTATCAGAAGTGCTTACCAAACCAGTCTCTTATGCCTGCAAAAAACCCGCCTGCGGTCGAGCCGCTGCGGGACGTCGTTGCCGACTCCTCATCCCGAGCGCCAAAAATGAGCAGGCCTACAGCCGTGGCGTAAATCGGATTGCGGATAATGTCGCTAAGTCCCTCGGCGTGCTGTGGTGCCCCGACCCGAACAGGCATATGGAAAATCTCCTCAGCCAGCTCCACGGCACCCTCCATCTTCGAGGTGCCCCCGGTCAGCAGTACCCCGGCGGGGATCAATTCCTCATAGCCTGAGCGCCTAATCTCAGCCTGAATCAGAGTGAACAGTTCGTCATAGCGCGGCTCTACGACCTCCGCCAGGGACTGGCGGGACAAATCCCGGGGCGGCCGATCCCCGACACTGGGCACCTTGATGGTCTCATCGACACCAGCCAGCTGGGTCAACGCGCAGGCGTAGCGAATCTTGATCTCTTCCGCGTGTTGGGTGGGTGTTCTCAGGGCCATGGCGATATCGCTGGTCACCTGATCCCCTGCGATGGGAATGACGCCCGTGTGACGTATGGCACCGTCGGTGAAGATGGCTATATCGGAGGTACCGCCTCCGATATCCACCAGGCAGACACCCAAATCCCGCTCGTCACCGGTGACCACGGAGAAACTCGAGGCCAGTTGTTCAAGGATGATGCCATCCACCTCCAGGCCACAACGATGTATACACTTCTCGATGTTTTGTGCCGCGTTTACGGCACAGGTCACCAGGTGCACCTTCGCTTCCAAGCGCACGCCGGACATACCCAGGGGCTCCTTAATGCCTCCCTGGTTATCGATCACGTATTCCTGGGGCAGGACGTGCAGCACCTTCTGATCGGCGGGGATGGCCACCGCCTGGGCCGCATCGAGCACCCGGTCCACGTCGGCGGCAACGACTTCACCCTCCCGGATCGCGACGATGCCGTGGGAATTCATTGATCGGATGTGACTGCCAGCGATGCCTACGTAAACCGAATGTATCTGGCAGCCCGCCATCAGCTCAGCTTCTTCCACTGCCCGCTGTATGGCATTGACGGTTGATTCGATATCAACCACGACACCTTTTTTCATACCCCGGGATGGATGTGAGCCAATACCCACCACCTCAATGGCACCCTCACTATCCACTTCACCGACAACGGCGACGACCTTTGAAGTGCCAATATCCAGCCCAACTATCATCCGCTTCTCGGGCACAGCAACCATCATCGGATCTCCTTCCACTCGGCCCCGGCGTTGCCCAGGGCCCATTGCGTTCCGGGTAGCGGCGCGACCGCCGCACCGTGTTCGTAGCGCATGTCAACTCGGAGCAACGGCTGCCCCTGCAACTGCCCTCGCCAAAGCGTCACAAAGCGACTGATTCGTTGTATGTGGTTTTCGGCGCCCAGCAGCAGCAAGCAACCACTGTCCAACTCAGCAGTCACTTGCCCGAGCACATCTTCATGCAGGGCCACCACCTGCAGGCCAGTGGGTGCCAGCAGCGACTCAAGATTCTGGTAGCGCCGGGTCATTGCCACTTCCGAGCCCTCCGGACCCTCCAACCGAGCCAGATCTGCCCAGCGATCACTGAAGTCGCCAGGGAAATACTCACCCTCATGGTTGAGAAATCCGTCCAGCCCCCAGCGGGCAACAGGACGCTGTTCTTCAATATTGACCACCAACGCGTCCGGCCAGCGACGGCGCACCGACGCGGCGTATACCCAGGGCATGGATTCCAGCTCCGAGCGGATGGTGTTCAGGTCCAGGGTAAAAAAGCCGGCGTTGATGACCGGCGCCAACTGGGTTTCGAGATCCTCCTTGGCAACATGATCACCTGCGCCATGCACCACCAGTCTCTCAACCCGCAGATCCAGCAAATAAACTCCCGCCCGTGCGGTGATGGCAGTCAATGCCACGACACCCAGCACCCAACCCGCGCGAACCGCCATCCGACGCATTCCCTGCAGGCGAGATTCGCGGGCAGGCTGGGCCTTTTTCCTGACCGCCTGCCTGGCTGCTTTACGGGGCATCGCGCACCTCCATGCTCAAGCGATAAATCTCCGCCAGCAGGTCAGCCATTGAGAGCCCTGCCGCCTGGGCCGCCATGGGGACCAGACTGTGATCGGTCATGCCCGGAATGGTATTGACCTCCAGCAGCTGCCAGGCGCCGGAAGGGTCACGCATCATGTCCACACGCCCCCAAACATCAGCACCTGCAACCCGGAAGGCCTTTAAAGCGAGGTTACCGAGGGCCTGCTCCTCATCAGGGGTAAGTCCGGCCGGGCAAAAGAATCCGGTGGCGTCCGACAGGTATTTGGCATCGAAGTCATAGAATTCCGACGCGGGTTCAATCCTGATCGCTGGCAGCGCCCTGTCTCCCAGAATGGCCACCGTGTACTCCTGGCCGTCGACGAACTGTTCAGCGAGCACCGCGCCCCGATGCCCCCTGGCGCTTTGCCACGCCGCCTGCAGCTCCTGCGGGGAGGTGGCCCGGCTCATACCGATTGACGACCCCTCCAGGGCGGGTTTAACAAACAGGGTTCCAAGGCGCTCATGAAGAGCCGACCAGTCTGTATCGGCATCCAGCACGGTAAACTCGGGCGTCGGCAGACCACAGCCCAGCCACAGTTGTTTGGTCCTGACCTTGTCCATGGTCAGGGCAGAGCCCAGCACCCCCGAGCCGCTGTAGGGTAGTTTCATCAGCTCGAACAGCCCCTGGAGGGTTCCGTCCTCCCCCCCGGGGCCATGCAGCAGGTTGAAGACAAACTCCACCCCCTGCAGTCGCGCTGGCCAGCCATCCACGGCGGGATCAACTCGCACCACCCGGGCATCCGCAGCTTCCAGGGC
>JAAXJC010000053.1:0-12122 GCA_012270045.1 Luminiphilus sp. | reverse complement strand
AACAGTGCCGCCACTCTCAAGAGAAATTTCCCGCTCTGCCTACTTACCCGCCACCAGCACGGCAAATTTCCTTCCTTGTAATTAGTGTGCTCTCATGACGACCTCCTCGCTTCGGGCCCGTCGGCCAGCAGCCGGGCCAACTGGCCCACATTGCCCGCACCCTGGGTCAGCACCAGGTCTCCGGGTTCAAGTACATGCCGCAGCACCTCGGGTACGCCGTCCGGGTCGGGGACAAAAATAGGCTCTATGGATCCCCGCTGTCGGATACTCCGGGCCAGGGAACGTCCATCCGCTCCGGCTATCACCTCTTCACCGGCAGCGTAGACCTCAAGTAGTAGCAAGATGTCGCAATCGGACAGCACCGCCACGAAATCTTCGTAGAAATCTCGGGTGCGGGTGTATCGATGTGGCTGAAAAACCATGACCACCCTGCGATCGGGAAAGGCCGCCCGGGCGGCAGCCAGGGTCGCCCGCACTTCGGTGGGATGGTGTCCATAATCATCCACCAGCAGCGCACTGCCCTCGGCCAGTGACAGTTCACCCATGACGCTGAAGCGTCGACCGACCCCGGAAAAATCCTGCAGCCCAGCCTCAATAGCCCGGTCCGGAAGGCCCAATTCAGTAGCAACGGCTGCCGCGGCCGCTGCGTTCAGGGCATTGTGCTCACCGGGCATGCTCAGCTTCACCGTCAGGTCCGGGCGCTCCTCCGGGCGCTCCAGAATGAATCGGGTCGTCAATCCCTCTATCGCCACCTCCCTGACCCGGTAATCCGCATCCCTGTGTCTGCCATAGGTGAGGGTGCGGCGCGCTGTCTGGGGCAACAGGCGTTGTACACCGGGATCATCCAGACAAAGAATGGCCAGGCCGTAGAACGGCAGGTTGTGCATGAAGTCGAGGAAAGCTTGCTCGTAGTGGGCGGTATCCCCGTCGTAATGATCCATGTGATCGGCTTCGATATTGGTCACGACGCTGACTGTGGGCAACAGATGCAGAAAGGACGCATCGCTTTCGTCGGCTTCAACAATCAGGTACTGCCCGGCACCGAGACGGGCATTGCTGCCAGCGTTGTTGAGAACCCCACCGATAACAAAGGTTGGATCTTCACCGGCCTCGCCAAAAATGGAGGCCAGCAAGCTGGTTGTTGTCGTCTTGCCGTGGGTGCCGGCAACGGCGATACCGCGCCGGTAGCGCATCAGTTCCGCCAGCATCTCAGCCCGCGGCAATACCGGAATACGGGAATTGTGTGCCGCAACCAACTCTGGATTGTCAGCGGGTATGGCACTGGATTTAACCAATACTTCAGCGCCTTCAATGTTGGATGCCCGATGACCAATGTGTACTTCAATGCCAAGACTGCGCAGCCGTTTGACCACCGCACTGTCGTGCATATCAGAACCGGTGACTCGATAACCCAGTTGCGCCAGCACCTCTGCTATGCCGCTCATACCGGAACCGCCAATGCCCAGCATGAAGATGTGCTCGCTGCCACCCATGCTGTGGATTTCCGGGGGATTGGGACTACGCGACATGAGCCACCTCCTCCACCACATCGGCGACGACGGCCGCAGCATCCGGCATGGCAAGTTTGCGGGCGTTGTCTGCGATGACCGAGAGTCGCGCCGGCGTGGCGATGAAGCCAGCCAGCAACTGGTTCAGCTTGGTCGCAAGGTCGCCATCCTGGGGCAGCAACTGTGCCCCGCCAACGGTACTGAGTACCCTTGCGTTCTCGGTCTGGTGATCGTCAATGGCGTGGGGCAGTGGCACCAGGATCGCCGCCCTGCCGGCAACAGCCAATTCGCTGACCGTCAGCGCGCCCGCACGACTGATGACCAGATCTGCCCAGCGGTAGGCGTCGGCCATATCTTCGATGAACGCGGTCACATCGGCATGGACCCCAGTACCGTCGCCATAACCAGCTCGGGTTTTTTCGACATCCTGGGCCCCACACTGGTGGCGCACCACCAACTGTGTCACCCGGCCGGCTGCCAACCCCCTGACCGCCGCGGGCACTGCGGCATTGAGTGGGCTGCTGCCCAGACTGCCGCCGACCACCAGCAGGCGCAGCGGCCGCTGACTGGAAAAATCCGCGACGGATACTGCTTCATCCCGATGCAATGCCACGATCTCGGGCCGCACCGGGTTGCCTACCCAGCTCTTGCCAGTCTCCTCAGCAAAGGCTCCTGGCAGACCGAACAGCACGCGCGTGGCCAGCGGTGCCAGCCAGCGATTGGTCGTGCCGGCGACCGCATTCTGTTCATGGATCACCAGTGGTCGACCCAACAGCCTGGCGGCAACCCCGGCAGGACCGGCGACATAGCCCCCCAGCCCGAGGACTGCCTGGGGCCGCAACTTGATAATTAGTCTTATCGCCGCCACGAATGAAGCCAACAGGTAATAAAACGACTTCACACGGAACCAAACGCTTTTGCCCCTCAGCCCCTGCACCGGCATAACATGCAGGTTGAAATCGTGGGCGGGCACCACACGGGCCTCCAGCCCTCGATCGGTGCCAATCCAGTCAATGAGCCAGCCCCGGCTCTGCAGCACGCGGGCAACCGCCAGGGCCGGGAACACATGGCCACCGGTACCGCCAGCCATAATCAATACCCGGGGCGCTGAGGTCATGACCTGCCCCCCTTGGCTACCCGCAGGCTGTACTCGATGCGCAGCACAACAGCCAACATCACACAACTGATGATCAGGCTGGAGCCACCGGAGCTGATCAGGGGCAAGGTCAGGCCCTTGGTGGGCAGCAAGCCTGAGCTAACGCCCATGTTGACGAATGCCTGCCCGGAAAAAATCAGCGCCACGCCGTAGCAGACGTAAGCCGGGAACCCATCTCCCCGTTGCTCCGCGACCCGACCCACCTGCAGGATGCGACCAATCAACACGCAATAAAGGGCAATCACCAGGACAGCGCCGATAAACCCGGTCTCCTCTGCCCAGATAGAAAAGATAAAGTCAGTGTGCGCCTCGGGCAGATAGAACAGCTTTTGGATGCTGTTGCCCAGGCCGACCCCCCACCACTCTCCCCTGCCGTAGGCAATCAAGGACTGGATCAACTGGAATCCGGAACCATAGGGATCCTGCCAGGGATCGGTGTAGGCAGTGAGCCGCTGCAGACGATAGGGGGCACTGATGATCATGAACACAAGTCCACCCGCCGCCAGGCCGACCAGCAGCAGCACGTAAGCCAATCGGGCACCGGCGAGAAACAACATGCCAAACACCGTGCCCGTGCAAATCACAGTGGCCCCGAAGTCGGGCTCGAATAACAACAGCACTCCGGTTGTGCCGAGAATCGCTACTGGCTTGGCCAGTCCTTGCCAGTGGCGCTGCACGGCATCGGCGTGCCGGACCAGAAAACTGGCGGTGTATAGAACGAGGGCAAACTTGGCAATTTCCGAGGGCTGTACGGTTATCGGACCCAAGGGCAGCCAACGCTGGCTGCCATTGACGCTGCGACCTATGCCCGGCACCAGCACCAGCATCAGCAGCCCCAGGGCCAACAGCAACCAAATACCTGAAGTGCGCTGCCACACGTCGACCGGCACCCGGTAAGCGACCGCGGCGAGTGCCAGCGCGATGGCCAAATACAGGGCGTGCCGAATGGTGTAATGCCAGGGGTTACCGAAATGCCATTCACCGTAGCCAACCGAAGCAGAGGCAATGGCGACAAAGCCAATCAAGACCAGCGCGCCGGCGAGTCCGCCCAACAGGGGATCAAACCCCGCCTGCATTGGTCTGGCCAGGGCCGTCATGCCGGCTGCTCCTGGGTCGTCAGGACCGCTTCCCGAAAAACCTCTCCCCGGGCTTCAAAGCTGTCAAACATGTCGAAGCTGGCGCAGGCCGGAGACAGCAGCACCACGTCCCCGGGCAGAACCACTTCCCTCGCCCTGAGCACTGCTTCCTGCAGGGAACCGACCCGTTGCACGGGGGTGCGTGCCGCCAGCGCCAATTCGATATCCCGGGCGGCCTCACCCAGGGTCAATACCCGGCGACAGTGCTGCTCTACTTCGGGCTGCAGAGCGTCAAATTCCTGCTCTTTGCCGACTCCGCCCGCAATCAGCACCACATTCTGCTGTCCGCCAAGGCCAGCCAACGCCGAGCGCACCGATGCGACGTTGGTGGCCTTGCTGTCATTGATCCAGCTGACCCCATCCCGCTCCAGAACCAACTCGCAACGGTGGGGCAACCCTCCGAACGCCTCCAAACCCAACAGCAAGTCCTGCACCGGCAGTCCAACGGCCATGCCCAGAGCCAGCGCGGCAAGGGCATTACTTTGATTGTGACGGCCTTTCAGGGCAATCCGATCCAGCGCCAGCAGCGGCTCCAGGCCGCTGCAAATCCAAGCCTCGCCAGCAACCGAGCGAATGCCCAATTCACCCAAATCAGGCTCTGAGGGAACCCACAGGTACTGACGGCTGCCATCGGTAACCATCGGCAGGGTCAGGGGATCGGAACGATTTGCCACTACCGCGCTGGCGCCGCGAAAAATTCGATGTTTGGCCTGGTGGTATTGGGGCAGGCTACCGTGGCGATCGAGATGGTCCGCCGATATGTTGAGCACCGTCGCCGCTGCCAAATTGAGTGGCTCCGACCGCTCCAGCTGGAAGCTGGACAGTTCCAGCACGAAGAAATCGGGGTCGGTCTCCAGCAGGTCCAGCGCCGGCGTACCCAGATTACCCCCTGCGGCCACCCGCTTACCGCAACCCTCGATCATGGCGGCCAACAGGGCGGTGACTGTTGATTTGCCGTTGGAACCGGTTATCCCTACCACCGGCGCGGTAGCCGACGCCACAAACAAATCGATATCACCCAGAATCCTGACGCCATTGGCGGCCGCATGGGCCACCAGCGGATGATCCAGGGCAATACCCGGGCTAACGACCAGCTCCGTCAGGCCCTCAACAAGTGCCGGATCGAGGTCGCCAAAATAAAGTGGGGTATCGGGTCCTGCCGCCTGCCTGGCGGTCAGGGAGTCTGCCATTTCCGCACGGGTGTCCAGAGCGATAAAGGGGCAGCCCTGGCTGCGCCACCAACGGGCCACAGAGCAACCGGTGACACCCAGTCCCAGTACCCCGCGGCGTTCGTTGGATGCGATCAGATGAGCTGTCATTGCCAGTCCCTCATCGCAGTTTCAGGGTCGCCAGGCCGAACAACACCAGCATCACTGTGATAATCCAGAAACGGACGATCACCCGGGGCTCCGGCCAGCCCTTGAGTTCGAAATGGTGGTGGATCGGTGCCATCCTGAAGACCCGCTTGCCACGGGTTTTGAAGGAGGTGACCTGGATGATCACCGACACCGTCTCCAGGACAAAAATGCCGCCCATGATGAACAGCACAATCTCGTGCCGAATCATCACCGCCACGATGCCCAGGGCCGCGCCCAGGGCCAATGCCCCCACATCACCCATGAACACCATGGCGGGGTAGGTGTTAAACCACAGAAAACCCAATCCCGCCCCGGCGATGGCGCCACAGAAAATGACCAGTTCCCCGGAACCGGGCAGGTAAGCGATATGCAGATAATCCGCAAAAAACGTATGGCCGGTCAGGTAGGCGATGGTACCCAGCCCGGTAGCCACCATCACCGTCGGCAGGATGGCCAACCCATCCAGACCATCGGTGAGGTTCACCGCATTGCTGGAACCGACAATGACCAGGTAGGCAAAAGGCACGAACAGCAAGCCCAGAGGCAGCGCAACATCCTTGAAAAAAGGCACGTAAAGGTTGGTTTCGGCAGGTATTGCGGCACTGGCATACAGAAAAGCTGCCGCCGCAAAACCCACCAGTGACTGCCAGAAATACTTCCATCGCGCGGGCAGTCCCCGGGAGTCCCGCTCAACAACCTTGCGATAATCATCAACCCAGCCAATGGCACCAAATGCCAGGGTCGTCAGCACCGCAACCCATAAGTAGCGGCTGTCGAGACTGCCCCACAGCAGACTGCCGGCAACGATAGCCACCAGAATCAGGGCGCCCCCCATGGTGGGGGTGCCGGATTTGACCAAATGGCTCTCGGGTCCGTCGTCGCGGACTGCCTGGCCAATTTGCATGCGGTCCAGACGGCGGATCATCCATGGTCCCACCCATAATGAAATGAGCATCGCCGTCACGGCAGCGAGAATTCCCCGCAGGGTGATGTACTGGAATACGGCGAAACCGGAGTCCAGCGCAATCAACTCCCCCATCAGCCAGGTCAGCATGGGACCTCCCCAGCCGAGCGCCAGCGCTCTACGATGCGCTCCAGACGGGCGCCACGGGAGGCTTTGATAACGGCGATATCGGCGCCCTGGAAACTGGGGTACCGCGTCATCAGTTGTTCCACAGATTCGAAGTATTCTGCCCCCGGACCAAAGGCCTCTGCCGCAGGGGCTGTCACTGGGCCCACCACCCAGAATTCTTCGATGCCCTTGGCTGCGGCGTAGGCACCGATCTCCCGGTGCAATTGATCAGACTCCCGACCCAACTCGAGCATGGCCCCGAGCACCAGCCGCCGGCGGCCGGATTCATTCGCCAGCACATCCAGTGCTGCCCGCACTGCCATAGGGTTGGCGTTGTAACAGTCGTCCACCAGTCGCCGGCCGTCCGGCAGCGTTTGCACAGCGCCTCGCCCCTCTGCGGGAACCACCGCTGCCAGACCCTCAACTATTCCCTCGGCACCGATTCCCAGCGCGTCCGCCACCGCCGCAGCGGCCAGGGCGTTATACACGCCCTGCATACCGGGTACCGCCAGATGGATGGCCAATTCACGCTCTGGCGTTTGCAGAACAAAATCAGTGCCTGAGAAACCTCGGGGCTGCAGGTCGATGGCCCGGTAGGCCACGTCCTCTTGTAAGCCAAATCCGATACACCGCGCTGGTTGGCAGCGTGCTCTCCAATCATTGGCCCAGGGCTGATCGGCATTGATGACGGCAAAACCATCTGCCGGCAGATCGTCCAGCAGTGCACCTTTGGTATCGGAAATGGCGTCAAGGCTGCCAAAGTGCTCCAGATGCGCTGGCGCCACGTTGAGCAAAACCGCCGCCGTTGGACGGGTGAAAGCGCATAGGCTCGCGATATCACCCGGCTTACCCGCGCCCATTTCCAACACGGCAAATTCAGTATCCCGGGCCAGTTTCGCAAGGGTCAGAGGAACCCCTAGCTCATTGTTCTGGTTACCCTCCGTGGCCACTACCGGGCCCGCCGTCGCCAGGATACTGGCCAGAAGATTTTTCGTGGTGGTTTTGCCCGCACTGCCCGTGATGCCGACCAACACCCCGTTGTAGGCGGAGCGAATCCTGGCGGCGAAGGCCGCAACCGCCGACTCCGTATCACCGACCAGTAGTTGCGCCCCAGGCGCCGCCACAGGGTGCTGGACCAGGGCCGCATGGGCACCCTGGTCAAAGGCGGATGCAACAAAATCGTGACCATCAACCCGCTCACCCGGGAGGGCCACAAAAAGGTCGCCGGGAACGACCTTCCGACTGTCAATGGCAAGGCCCGAGATCGCAAGCTCGGCTGCCATCGGTCCCAGCACCTGGGCATGGCAGCTCTCGGCCACGTCTGTTACCGACAGCGGCGCAATCATACCGCCACCCCATCGGCAGCGAAGAAAGCCTCAATAACCTGGCGATCAGAAAAGGCCAGACGCTGACCCGCAACTTCCTGGTAATCCTCATGGCCCTTGCCTGCGATCAGCAGGGTGTCGCCCGCAGCAAGCCGCCCCAGGGCCAGCTCAATGGCTGCGGCGCGATCGACCTCGACCATCACCTCCGAACCCGTGCCGAGAACGATATCTTCGATGATGGCTCGCGGCGACTCCCCCCGGGGATTGTCAGAGGTGACCACAACGCGGTCTGCCCACCGTGCCGCCACCTGACCCATCAGAGAGCGCTTGCCGGCATCGCGATCGCCCCCACAACCGAATACAACCCACAGGGCTGCCTGGGTCTCTGCGCGAAGCGCCTTGAGCGCATTTTCCAGGGCGTCAGGGGTGTGGGCATAGTCGACCACCACAAGGCCCCCGCCCGGCGCAATCAGGCGCTCCATCCTGCCGGCTACAGGGCGCAGCTTGGCAGCGGCCGCGCAGACATCGTCAAAGCGGAAGCCAAAGCCGACAGCGGTGACAATCGCTGCCACCACATTAAAGGCATTAAATCGGCCCGTCAGTGCCACCTCTATTTCGGCACTGCCCCAGGGACTGGCGATATGGAGCACCATCGGACCCTGGGAGCGCACCTCAACCCGCACGTCACAATCACCGCCGGCCAGGGAAACCCCGACAGCGGCGTCCCTGCTGATCCCGGCCACCTGACTCGCTACCGGGTCGTCGGCGTTAAATACCGCCCGCTCCAGATCGAAGGTTTCAAACAACGCCAGCTTGGCCCGGGCATAGGCCGCTTCTGTTTCGTGGTAATCCAAGTGGTCCCGGGTCAGGTTGGTAAAGACGCCTGTGTGCAGGGACAAACCGGCCAATCGGCCCTGGTGCAGGGCGTGGGAAGATGCCTCCAGGGCGGCATACTCAACGCCCTGATCCAACCAGTCTGCGAGCTGTCGACTCATGGAAATTAGATCAGGCGTGGTATTGACTGCCGCCGCCGGCCGGTGGGACAGCCGCGAACCCAGGGTTCCGATGCAACCGGCTTCGCTACCCAGCAGACGCAACAACTGGCCGGTCAACTCCACCACCGAGGTTTTGCCGTTGGTGCCGGTCACCGCCGCCAGCTTCATACGATCACTGGGGTCACCGTAAAAGTCCTTCACCAGGCCAGGCAATGCCGCGCGCAAATGGGGCACCGGCACAATTCGATCGTCTTCGGCGTTACAGCCTTCGGACTCGACCAGGGCGCCCACCGCACCATTTGCAAAAGCCTCATCAACAAACGCCCTGCCGTCGTGCTCCAGCCCCGGCAGACCAACGAACACGTCTCCGGGACCAATCTGTCGGCTATCCAGCGCCAGCTGGCACCCGGCTCTCCGGAAGCCAGGAATGGCAGCCAGCAACTCGCTGACCTGGCTGGATGCTGGCGCGGAGGCGGCCATCATCGTCCCGACTCCATGCCAGCGAGCTGCAGTCCTGCATCGGGCTCTGACCGGGGACGCTGGTTGTACAGCCGCAACACCCCGTCTGTTATGCGGGCATAAAGCGGCGCCGCTGCGGCGCCGCCGCCATAGTTATCACCCTTGGGTTGGTCGAGGACTATTGCGGTGACATAGCGCGGGTCATCGACGGGGGCGACTCCAACGAACAGGGCCAGGTACTGATCCGGCAGGTAACCGCTGGCACCGACCTTGTGTACGGTGCCGGTTTTGCCAGCCACGGCAAAACCCGTCACCCGGGCTTTCTTGCCGGTGCCGTCGTCGCTGGTAACCCGATGCAACACGGTCAGTACCTGCCCCGCAGTATCTTCGCTGACCACACGCCTGGCCGGCAGCTCAGCTCCCGGTTCGGGCCTGATGAGTGACAGGGGCATCTGTTCACCCCGATTGGCAAACACCGAGTAGGCGTGGGCCAATTGCAGGGGTGTGGCAGTGAGGCCATAACCAAAGGCCAGGGTTACTTTTTCTATGTCGCTCCAGCGCTGCCGATCCGGCAGGGTACCGGCGCGCTCGCCCGGAAAACCAATGTTGGAGACCTGCCCCAGGCCAAAGCGCCGGTAAACATCGAGCACCGGCTCGTGACCAATGGCCTGGGCTATTTTGGTAACACCCACCTGGCTCGATTTTTCGATCACCTTGGAGACGGTGATGACCCCGTAATTCAACGGGTCCGGCAACACCTTGCGCCCGACCTTGATCCGGCCCGGGGACGTGTCAATGATGGAATCGATGGTGAACTGTCCGGTTTCCAGTGCCGCCACCAGGGTCAACGGCTTCATGGTCGATCCGGGCTCAAAGGTATCGGTGACCACACGGTTCCGTCGTGCACCGCCATCCTGCCGGGATGGGTTGTTGGGATTGAATACCGGATGGCTGGTCATGGCGAGAATTTCACCAGTGCGGGCGTCGATGGTGACCGCGGCTCCGGCATCCGACCCGGTCTCCGCGATGGCACGCTGCAACTCTCGGTGCTGCAGGTACTGCAGACGCAGATCGATGGTCAGGGCAATATCCCGCCCCGGTTGGGCCTCACGCACAACACCGATATCCCGCACAGCCTCGCCATGCAGGTCTTTGATGTAACGCCTCTGGCCTGACTGCCCCTGGAGCACGGCGTCATACGCCCGCTCCATACCCTCGATACCATTCGCATCAATGTCGGTAAAGCCAATGACCTGGGAGGTCACCTCTCCCGCGGGGTAAAACCGTTTATATGCCCGTCTGCCCGCCACCCCCGGCAGCTTCAACTCAAGCACCCGTCGCGCCCGGTCTGGGGTCTCGTTGCGCCTCAAGAACATAAAGTGCTTGCCCTCGTGGAGGGACAGCTGGCGCCTGAGCCAATCATCTGATCGGTCCAGGGCCAATGCCAATTCAGCCAGGCGGTCTGATTCCGCCAGCTGTCGTGGATCTGCCCATAACGTCACCACCGGCGTGCTGATCGCCAGAGGCTCGCCCCTTCGATCCGTCAACATGCCGCGGTAGGCGGGCATTTCCGCTGTGCGAACGGTGCGCAGCGCCCCCTGGTGTTTCAGAAAAGCGGCGCCCCGCTCTTCATCGACCACTTGGATCAATACCAGCCGGCCCAATACCAGCGTCGCCAATAGCAACAGCAGCAACACCACCACGCCCAGCCGCCAGGGGGCCACGACGACTGGAGCCGGGGGTTTGCGAGCCATCAGCGAGGCTCCCCCAGCAGGACAACCCGCGAGGGGGTCAGCTCAGGTGCCTTCATCACCAGTTCGTCCCCGGCCATGCGCGCTATACGGTGGGGACTGGCCAGGGTGCTGCGCTCCAACATAAGGCGGCTGTACTGCTCCTGCAGGTACCAGCGATTGGCCTCCAGTTGCTGCAGGACGGCATAGGAATTGCGACTTTCATGGGTACTCTGGACCAAGGCCAGGCTGGACAGGAGAACCGCAGTCACCAACGCGGCCAGAGCAACTCTTGACGACTTCATGCAATGCGCTCCGCCACGCGCATAATGGCGGAACGGGCTCGGGGATTGCCGTCTCGCTCCCGGTCCCCCGCCCGCAGGGCCTTGCCTACCAAACGCAACCGCTGGCCCAAATCGTCGCCCCGTACGGGCACGCCACGGGGCAACTGCTGCCCCCGGGCCTCGGAACGCATGAACTGCTTCACTCGACGATCCTCAAGGGAGTGAAAGCTGATCACCACCAGGCGTCCGCCCACTGCCAGAAGATCAACGACTTTGCCCAGCATTGCATCCAAATCGTCGAGTTCCTGATTCACCTGAATCCGAAGAGCCTGGAAGGTTCGGGTGGCGGGATGCTTGTGCTTTTCCCAGGCTGGGTTAGCCGCCGCCACCACTTCAGCCAAATCGTGGGTGGTGGTGAAAGGCTGCTGGGCGCGACGACGGACCACGGCGGCAGCAATGCGCCGGGCGAACCGTTCTTCACCGTATTCCTTCAGAACACGGGCAATGTCCTGCTCGGCAGCCTGGTTAACAAAGTCTGCCGCAGTTTCACCTCGGGTGTTGTCCATGCGCATGTCCAGCGGGCCCTGGTGCTGAAAGCTGAAACCGCGGCTGCCATCATCAAGTTGCGGACTGGAGACACCCAGATCCAGCAGCACCCCGGCCAAATCCGAGCCGGCGTACTCCAAATTACGAAAACTGTCCCGAACAAACGTTAATGCCGGGTAGCGCTGCTGCAATACCCGGGCCGCATCTTCTGCCTCGGGATCCTTATCAAAGGCCACCAGGCGATCCGAACTTTGCAACCTGCCAAGAATGGCAGCGGCATGCCCCCCGCGGCCAAAGGTGCCGTCAACATAAACCGCGCCATCAGTTGAACCGCTCTTTCCCGCCATCAAGGCTTCGACCGCCTCCTCCAGTAATACAGTGGTATGCGACCCGCCGGTCAAAGGGTTAACGACAGCAGTTCAGCTGGGAGTTCAGCCCCCGACGCCACCGACAGGGCGGCCTGCTGCTCTACCAGCCACTGCTCCTCAGACCACAGCGCCATTTTGTTGCCCGGTCCCCCCAGCACCACTTTCTGCTCAACCTGGGCGTAATC
>JAAXJC010000172.1 GCA_012270045.1 Luminiphilus sp. | reverse complement strand
CCTGAACATCGAGCTGGAGGGCGAGGAGCCATTCACCGTGCTCCACACCCGCAGGGGTTCGGATCGCATCAAGGATCTGATGGGTCAGTTGCCGCCGGACCAGGCCCAGATCCTGGCCAAGGTGTACATGGAGGGCAAATCCCACTCGGAGGCAGCAGCGGAGCTGGATTTACCCCTGGGAACGGTCAAATCCCGGGTTCGGTTGGCCATCCAGAAACTACAGGTACAAATGGATCGGCAGTAAACCGATTCAGCTGACGGGACGTAAGCTTCACACATACATCAAGGGGTAACAGGGGCTGAGGGCCGCCGGGTTACACAAGGTAGTTGAGTTATGACAAAACATCATCCCTCCAATGATTTGCTGATGGAGCACGCGGCAGGCACTTTGCCGGTGGCCCAGGCAGCCTGCGTATCCGCACATCTGTCCTACTGCGAGCGATGCCGCCGGATTGACAGTCAGTTGAAGACCGTCGGTGGTGCACTGCTGGAGCGCCTGGAACCTGTTCCGGTGGCTGAATCGGTATTGGACACGGTGCTGGCGCGATTGGAAGATCCGGCTCCTTTGACCTTCGCGGGTCAGACCAAGGCGGCGGATCTGCCCAGCCTGTTGCAGCGCCTCATAAACGGCGACTTCAGCCAGCTGGTGTGGAAGCGTATCACCCGATCCCTGAGCATCAGTTATCTCTCCACCGGCGATACCAACTATGAGTTCGCGTTGTACAGAATTGCCGCGGGTGGGCGGATTCCAGAGCACACCCATGATGGTGGCGAGATGACCCTGGTGCTCGAAGGTGGTTTCAGCGACGGCAGGGACAGTTATCACCCGGGCGATTTCATTTATCGCGATGCCGAAGATACCCATGCCCCGGTGGCACTGGACGGCGAGGACTGTATCTGCCTCGCGGTTTTGGATGCCCCCTTGCGGTTTACCGGTTGGAAGTATCGCTGGCTCAATCCTTTCCAGCAGCTCCGCGCAGGTTAAATAACCACAGGCCCCCTGCGCCGGGGCTGAGAATCAGTGCGCTCAAAATCGCGTAACGTAAATATTAACAATAGCTTGAGTTCCGCGTTCCATCACAAAAAAAATCAGGTTGAGACACTATGCGACTAGCGATACCCCGTGAGACGCACCCCGGTGAGAACCGCGCGTCTGTTACTCCCGAGACAGTAAAGAAACTGGTGCGCCTGGGTGCGGACATCGCCATTGAGGCCGGTGCCGGTGCCGGTGCCGGCTTCAGCGACGAGGCCTACGCCGCCGAAGGTGCCAGCATCGAAGCCGACCGCGACGCGCTGCTGGGCGCAGCCGACATGGTGCTCAGGTTACGCAAGCCTGACCATGCTGAGGTCGCCAAGCTGAAACAAGGCTGCATCCACGTCTCTTATTTGGACCCGTTCAACGAGCACGACCTGATCAGGGAGTTTGCGGCCAAGCACATTACCGCGGTCAGCATGGAAATGATTCCGCGCTCCACCCGCTCCCAAAAGATGGATGCCCTGAGTTCCCAGGCCAACCTCGCGGGTTATATGGCGGTGATGCTGGCGGCCACCCGGCTACCCAGGATTTTCCCGATGATGATGACGCCGGCCGGCACGTTAAAGCCCGCCAAGGTCTTTATTATCGGTGCCGGCGTAGCCGGTCTTCAGGCGATCGCCACGGCAAAGCGCCTGGGAGCCCGGGTTACGGCCTTTGATACCCGGCCGGTGGTGGCTGAACAGGTACAGTCCCTGGGCGGCAAGTTCCTCGAGATTGATCTTGGTGATACCGGGCAGACCAAGGACGGCTATGCCCGGGAGCTCACCCCGGAACAGGTGGACCTGCAGCGACAGGCCCAAAAGGCGGTGATCGCGGAGTCCGATGTTGTCATTACGACGGCCCAGGTGTTTGGCCGCAAGCCCCCCGTGCTGGTGACCGAGGACATGGTGGCTGGTATGGCGCCCGGGTCGGTGGTGGTTGATATGGCTGCAGAGACCGGCGGCAACGTTGAGGGCTCAGTGCCAAACGAGGTGGTTGATGTCGGTGGCGTTACCATCATCGGTACCGGCAATCTTTCCAATCTGGTCGCCCGCGACGCGACCCAGATGTACGCCAGCAATATGTTTAACCTGGTCGAGGATACCTGGGACAAGGAAGCCAAGTCCTTTGTCCTCGATCTGGAGAATGACATTTTGCCCGGCTGTGTCATCACCCATGACGGCGCAGTGGTACACCCAACCATAAAAGAAATAATCGAAGGAGCCAGCTGATCATGAACGGTGCCGAATATCTTCTGTTTATCCTCATGCTCTCGGTTTTCCTGGGGTTTGAACTCATCAACAAGGTCCCCGCGACCCTGCATACGCCCTTGATGTCCGGCGCCAACGCCATATCGGGGATCACGGTGGTGGGGGCCGTTGCCCTCGCCGGTAACGGTCAGGAAAACCTCGCCCAGTGGTTGGGTGCCGGTGCCGTGGCCCTGGCCAGCGTCAACGTAGTCGGCGGTTACATGGTGACCGACCGGATGCTGGGCTTCTTCAAGAAGAAGGAGGGCTGATCATGGATACCACGCTGGTGACCGGACTGGGTTACGTTGTTGCTTCGGGTCTGTTTATTTTTGGCCTGAAGATGTTGGGCTCCCCCGCCACAGCGCGCAGGGGCAATATGGTGTCGGCAACGGGTATGTTGATTGCCATTGTCGTGGCGCTGCTGGACCAGGGCATTGTCAATTACACCTGGATAGCGGGTGGCATGGTGGCCGGCGGTTTGGTGGGTGCGGTAGTGGCCCGCTCGGTGGCCATGACCTCCATGCCGGAAATGGTCGCCCTGTTCAACGGGCTTGGTGGTTCCGCATCCCTGTTGGTGGGCTGGGCCGCGCTGACCCCGGATGCAGCAACCTTCACCCTGGTGACCATTGTCCTTTCCATCCTGATCGGCGGCGTGACCCTCACGGGCTCACTGATCGCCTACGGCAAATTGAGTGAAAAGCTGGGCAGTGGACAGATCGTATTCAGCGGCCAGCAGATCGTTAACTCCCTGGTGGTACTCGGTGTGGTCGTGGGTGCCGTACTCTTCGTCATGGAGCCCACCAACGCCACCTGGCTCTACGTGGTGATTGGCCTGGCCCTGGTATTCGGCGTCATGGCGGTGATCCCCATCGGCGGGGCGGATATGCCGGTGGTGATATCCCTGCTCAACTCCTACTCCGGACTGGCAGCCTGTGCCGCTGGCTTTGCCATCGACAACAACGTGTTGATCGTCGCCGGCTCCCTGGTGGGCGCCTCGGGCATCATCCTGACCCAGATTATGTGCAAGGCCATGAACCGCTCCCTGAGCAACGTGTTGTTCTCTGGTTTTGCCAGCGTGTCCAATGAGGTCACGGAGATCGAAGGCGAGATCAAACCCATCAACGCCGACGACGCCTACTACATTCTCGAGGCTGCGAGCAGCGTGGCGGTTGTGCCCGGCTATGGTATGGCGGTGGCCCAGGCCCAGCACGTTGTGAAAGAACTGGCCAACCTGCTGGAGGCCAACGGTGCGGAAGTGGTCTTTGGTATCCACCCGGTGGCAGGACGTATGCCCGGTCACATGAACGTGCTGCTGGCGGAGGCCGACGTGCCCTATGACCAACTGCTGGAAATGGATGAAATCAATCCGCGCATGGAATCAGTGGATGTGGCCATTGTGATTGGAGCCAATGACGTGGTGAATCCTGCGGCTCGTGAGGTGGAATCCTCACCCATCTATGGCATGCCGGTCATCAATGTGGCGGACGCCCGCACGGTGTTTGTACTCAAGCGCTCCATGGCATCGGGATTTGCCGGTATCGAGAACCCGCTGTTCTACAAGGAGAATACCCGGATGCTGTTTGGCGACGCCAAGGAGAGCCTGGGTAAGCTGGTGTCAGAACTCAGCAGTTGATACCGGTAAGCAATTACCAAGCCCGCAATAGCGGGCTTTTTTGTGCTTATAAAATGCCCATCCACCCCCTAAGCTGGCGGATATGTGGAGCTCAGGTAAAAAAGTTGTCTTCCTGCTCATCGGCCTGGCGGCCTTCAGCGGCTTTGGCCTGATGCTGATCACCGCCCTGTTTCCCTCCCTGGCCATCGAGCTGCCGATGGTGTTGACACTGCTGAAGCTCTGGATGGCCCTGATGGTGGTTTTGGCGGGCTTGCTGTTCATTCGCCTGGTGCGCTCGGATCAGTCCACAGCAATACACCGCAAGGACAAGTATTCCCCGGGCTGGCAGCTTGCGGAACAACGCAAGGAGAAGAACATGGCCCAGCGCCACGGAAGCTACTCCTGGGCGGCCGTGTTGGGGGAGCGCCAGCAGGCCGAGCGCGTGGCCCGGCAACAGGCCGAGGAGCGAGCGGGTGTCGAAGTCCAGTTCCGTCCTCCCGGGGACAGTAGGCAAGTCGCTGACTGACCCGGACCCAGGCTAGGGGACCGAATCTCTCTGGACTATTGGATTGCTCAGGCGGCGGACTGCTCAGACGGCCTCGTCCCGGAACTGCAGGCTGGCCAGTCGCGCATAGATTGGGGATGTTGTCAGCAGCTCGCCATGGGTTCCCGTGGCAACGACCCGGCCCTTATCCACCACCGCGATTTTATCGGCATTGATTATGGTGGACAGGCGGTGGGCGATAATCACGGTGGTCCGATCCTGCATGATGTCTGACAGGGCCTGCTGAACATGGAATTCGCTCTCAGTGTCCAGGGCACTGGTAGCCTCATCAAGCAGCAGAATCTCGGGGTTTTTCAACACCGCCCTGGCAATGGCGAGGCGCTGGCGCTGGCCGCCGGACAGGCGAACCCCCTGGGCCCCCAGGGCACTGTCATAACCCCCGGGCAGTTGGGTAATGAACTCGTGGGCGTGGGCCGCCCGGGCCGCGGCTTGGATGTCTTCATCGCTGGCGTCCGGTCTTCCGTAGGCGATGTTGTAACGCACGCTGCCGGTGAACAACACAGGACTCTGGGGCACCAGGGCGATCCGTTCCCGCCAGGCGGTGAGCGCAATGTCAGTGATGTCATGCTCGCCGTAGGCGATCTGCCCCGTGCCGGGTTCATGGAAGCGCTGCAGCAATTCAAACACCGTGGACTTGCCGGCACCCGATTGGCCCACCAGGGCCAGGGATTTACCCGGCGGAATGGTCAGGTCAAAGCCGTCCAGTGCCGGTTGCTGGGGCCGGGTGGGGTAGGCAAAGGTCACCTGCCTGAAGGCAATGGCCGAGCGCTGGCTGGGGTCTGCAGAACCCTCATCACGTATGGCGCTGGTTTCGCTCAGCAGCTCCATCAGCCGCTCGGCAGCACCCGCTGCCCGCTGTAAATCCCCCCAGACCTCGGAGAGGGTCGCGAAGGCGCCTCCCAGCATGACCGCATAGAAAACGAATGCGCCCATCTCGCCTCCGGACATGCGCCCGGAGATGACGTCCTGGCCGCCACTCCACATCATGCCCGCCATGCCCCCAACCAGCAGCAGGATGGCGAACCCTGTCAGCATGGCACGCTGGCGAATACGGGCCCTGGCAACATCAAAGGCGGTGGCCACGTCCCGGTTGAACGCGTCCTGCTCCATGCTTTCCCGGTTGTAGCTCTGTACCACTTTGATGGACTGGAGGATTTCGCCGGCATGGCTGCCCACGTCGGCAATGGTCTGCTGGCTTCTGTTGGACAGGGTTCGCACCCTGCGGCCAAAGAACAGTATGGGCAGCAGGGTCAGGGGCACTACCACCAGGATGATCAGGCTGAGTTTCAGGTTGGTGATCAGCATCATCACCAGTGCGCCCACCAGGGACAGGGCGTTGCGCGCCGCCATACTGACCGACGAGCCAATCAGGGTTTGTAACAGGGTGGTATCAGTGGTCAGGCGGGACATTATTTCGCCGGCCTGGTTGGACTCGAAGTAGCTGGGGTGCAGCCGAACCAGGTTGCTGAATACGGCGCTACGCAGATCGGCGCTGACCCGCTCTCCCAGCCAGGAAACCAGGTAAAAGCGGATCATGGCGCCGAACGCCATGGCCGCTCCCACGCTGACAATAAACACAACCGCTTTCCGCAGGCCATCGGGGTTGGCGGCGGAGAAGCCCTCATCAATGAGAATCTGCAGGCCGTAACCCAGTGACAGCTGCAACATGGCGGTGACCACCAGAGCGACGGTGGCCGCTACCAGGCGCAGCTTATGGCGCCAGAGAAAAGTCAGCAGCCCCTGCAGGGGCTTGAAGTTTCGCGACCGGGGTCGTTCTCCCGGATCTTCATCGGCTACCGCGTCAGCGCTCATTTGTCCCGGGTATCCTGGCTGGACCCCAGGGGCGGGTAGGTGAGGCTCGCCTCTATCTCTGCTTTTCTGTCATCGGATACATCGGGGAATGGAAATTGCTGGTTGTCCCGCCAGGTGTCCAGCTTGCCCTTCACTTCGGCCATCAATTCATCGCTGGCCTGATGGAACTCGCGCAACTGCAGCACCTGTCCCGGGCCAGAGAAGATGGCGCCATTGGCGTGCACTATTTCGATGATGCGCAGATTCAAATCCTCGGCGACCGCCAGGTAGTCCTGAAAATCCTGGGTCACAATGCCGGAGTCCAGGCGCAGCACGGCGTTGGCCGCTTCAATGTTCTCCAGACGTACGCTCACCGTGTCCTGCTGTATGCGCGGGTGAGCCGCCAGCATTTCCCGCAGTTCCCCCAGGATGACCCGCAGTTGCTCTGACGTTGGCATTTGCAGCTGCAGACGCTTGAAAAAGCGGATGCGGTCCCGGACAGAAATATTCTCAATCTGCTCAGCCGCGAATTTTGAGTTTGGAATGGACACCAGGGTGCGGTCCAGGGAGCGCAGGGTCACCGAGCGCAGACCGATCTCCTCCACAACGCCGGTGATATCTCCGAAGCGGCACAGATCGCCAGGACGGATGGGACGCGCTGCGTAAAGCGTGGCGGCGCCTATGACATTTTCCATGGTGCGCTGGGCGGCCAGGGCAATGGCCAGTGATCCGACACCCAGCCCGGCAATCAGGGTGGAAATATTGAAGCCTGCGTTGTGGGCCCAGACCAGCGCCGCGACCACAGCTACAATAATTTTTGTGATCAGTACGATCGGTTTCAGCAGGGCCGCCAGGTGCAGGTTACCCGAGATTTCAAGCTGCCTAATCTTGTAATCCCGCCACAGTGTGATCAGTCCTATGATCAAAACCGTGCTGGCCAGATACTCCAGGGGTGAGCTCTGCAGATAGACCCTGGCGGTAATCGATAGCCCGAGTTGATTTATTACCGCGCGGAATAGCAGTACGTAGATGATCAGCCGCATGGGGGCCTTGAAAAACTGCTCCAGGCCGGCGGGCAGTTTGCTGGGAATCTGCCGGGCGAGCCATGACAGCAATCGGGACAAAATACCCGATACAAACCAGAGCAGTACCAGGGCGGTCGCCATCGAGACCGCCTGCCAGTTGGTCATGCCCAGTATCGAGAACGGGGGCAGTACCTGGGTCAACCAGATGGCGAACTCGGAAAAGCCGTGTTCTTCCCACATCTCCGGAATCTGGGACACGGTGGCATTGGAGATACGCCAGACCATCCCGCCTTCGCTGTCGGGGATGCGCTGAACGTAAATCGGGACCGTGCCGCCGCTGAGCTGGACCTTCCCAACCTGATCCCGGTAGCTGGGCAGGCCGTCATCGAGATGACCCTCGGGGCTGTCACTCAGCGACGTGATGTCCAGTACATTTTGCTGGGTCCAGACAAAAGACAAAGCCTGGGCCAGCTTCCCCGGCTCGTATTGGGCAACCTCCTCGGGGATATAGCGCAGGTCAAGGTACATGCCCGCAGTGTCATAGTCCCCGGCGCGCATGAATTTTCGAAAACCGAGAATAGCCTCCAGCGGGGTACGCGCGGAGGCGGGGAAAAAGGTGCGCTCGCTGCTGCCCTGGGTCAGGGCTTCCGCCTGTTGCTCGGACTGGAAAACCGAAACCGCCGATGCCTGGCGCGCCGTTTCATCCATGGCGTCTTCGGCCTCGTTGGCGAGGCATTGGGCTGCGATGAAAACGAAGAGGAAGGGTAGCCAGCGTCGTATCATGACCAGAGTTCCATAAAGTTGCTGGGTTTAGCCTGTTACAGGGTCAGAGCCAGTGCAACCCCCGTGGGCCCGCCGCAGAGCA
The DNA here is from genome assembly GCA_012270045.1 of Luminiphilus sp. Taxonomy (GTDB): domain Bacteria; phylum Pseudomonadota; class Gammaproteobacteria; order Pseudomonadales; family Halieaceae; genus Luminiphilus. Next base: position 18,484 of record JAAXJC010000172.1, on the reverse strand, counting down.
TGTCAGGTTACCGCACTGCTCCGTAACCTACGGTGCAATATACGACCAAAAAGGATGCCGAGTTCAAACAACAGCCACATGGGCAGGGCGAGCAATGACTGTGAAATCACGTCGGGTGGTGTCAGCAGCATCCCGGCAACAAAGCACCCGACGATAATCCAGGGTCGCTTGCTGGCCAGTTTGTCCGGTGTTGTGACCCCGGTGAGGATCAGGATGACCGCTGCGATTGGAATTTCGAAGGCGATTCCAAAGGCAAAGAAAAGCTTCAGTACAAAGTCGAGGTAGCGGTTGATGTCGGTCATAACCGTAATGTCAGACGGTCCGACGCTGGTAAAAAAAGCAAAGATCAGAGGAAAGACCACAAAGTAGGCGAACGCCGCCCCCGAGTAAAAGAGCAACACGCTGGAAGCCAGCAGGGGCAGGGCAATACGTTTTTCCTTGCGATACATGCCCGGCGCGACAAAGGCCCATACCTGGAACAGGACGTAGGGTATGGCGACGAAAAGCGCCACCACCAGCGTGAGCTTGAAAGGGGTGAGGAAGGGCGATGCCACTTCTGTAGCAATCATGCTGGAGCCCTGGGGCAACAATTCACGCAGGGGTTCCGACACGAATGCGTAGATATCGTTGGCAAAGGGAAACAGGCAGATGAACACGACCAGCACCGAGAGCACGGCCCGCAGCAGGCGATCCCGTAGCTCTACCAAATGCGTGACCAGTGGCTGGGGGCTGTCGTCGGTGCTGTTCTCCGCCCCGTCGGGTGAGTCGGTCACTTTGGGTCCGCCCCGGCTTGGGATGCGTGGGCGGTATCCTGTGCCAACGGTTGCGGGTTGTCGACGACAGCGCGGGTTTCACGCTCTATATCCGCCATACCTTCGGCGACCGGGGCGGTCACTTCGCGGATTTCCTGCTCCAACTCCGAGGCGCTGTCCTTGAGCTGTTGCATCACCTCATCGTTGTGAAGTTCCCGCTGCACCTCCATGCGAACGTCATCAAAGCTGCGCCGGATTTTGCGCACCCAACGCAGGGTGGTGCGCACTGCGTCGAGAAATTGCTCTGGCCCAAAGACCAACAGGCCGACCACACTGATCAGCAATATTTCAAAGAACCCAATATCAAACACGGGGCGTGCTACCCGAAATGGTAGTGGGGGTCAGGACGATGTCGAATCTTTTGACTCGGGATCCCCGGTCTCACGGCGCTGGGATGCCGCACTGTCCTCCGGATCGGCGTCGCTGACGCTCTTCTTGAAACCCTTGATTGCGCTGCCCAAATCACTGCCGATGTTTTTAAGTCGTGATGTGCCAAACAGCATGACCACAATCGCCAGGATGATCAGTAACTGCCAGATGCTAATTCCACCAAGTCCCATGGCTCTAGTCTCCCAAAAACGATTTGCCGCGCCTCAAGTTCCGCGGATTATGCTTCAGTACGTGCGGCCTTCTCTTCCAGACCTGATGTGCCGAGGCGGTTGCCCAGGGTGTCGAGGACCTCATCATAGCTGACACCCAGGTGCGTCAGCATTACCAGTGAATGAAACCAGAGATCAGCCGTTTCCGCGACCAGTTCCCTGCGGGCGCCGTTGGAACCGTCGTAATCCTTGGCCGAGAGAATGGTTTCCGTAGCCTCCTCCCCCAGCTTTTCCAGAATCTTGTTGAGTCCCTGTTGATACAGGCCAGCGACATAGGAGCTGTCCGCACTCGCTGATTTGCGCGCCTCCAGGGTGGCCTGAAGCGCCTCGAGCACGTCTGTCATGGCTGATCCTCCGTGGTTGCCAGCCACTGTCCCTTTGAGGGCTGATAAAAAAAACAGCTTCGCCGCCCGGTATGGCAGGCAGCCCCCTGTTGTTCTACTTTCAGCAACAAGGTGTCACCATCACAATCCAGGCGGGCAGCCACGAGCTTTTGTATGTGGCCTGATGTTTCACCCTTGCGCCACAGTTGCCTGCGTGACCGGGACCAGTACACGGCGCGTCCCTCGGCCAGGGTCAGGGACAGGGCCTCCTCGTTCATCCATGCCAACATCAGCACGTCACCATTGGTGGCATCCTGGGTGATGACCGGTATCAGCCCCTGCTCATTCCACAGCGGCGCCATGCGGGTGGGTATCGTTTCCATGGCGGCTATTATGCCAGACTTGCCTATGGGCGGCGTTCATTCAGCCACGCCAGCAGCAGCAGGATTCCTCCGGCGAGGCCCAGTGCGCCCTGATGCTCGCTGGCGGCTGCAACCAGTAGGCTGCCAACGCCCGCGGTCGCCATTACAGGGGAGAGGTAGCCCGCCATGGGGGATGCCGGCGTATGGTTCTGTTCCCTGTCTTGCAGGCTTTTAATCAGCAGGTCGGGAACCCGGGGCAGGGTTTCAACCCAGAACGGCGCTTCCTGCTGCAGGCGTTTGAGCAGGGTCTGGGGTGCATACCGCTCCGCCAGCCACTGCTCGAGGAACGGTTTGGCCGTGTCCCACAAATTAAGCTCCGGGTAAAGCTGGCGGCCAAGACCTTCGATATTAAGCAGGGTTTTTTGCAGCAGCACCAACTGGGGTTGCACGGTCATATCAAACCGCCCGGCAGTACGGAACAGGTTGACCAGCATGTGGCCGAAGGAAATATCAGCCAGCGGCCGCTCAAATACCGGCTCGCACAGTGTCCGCATGGCCGATTCAAAGTCGGCGATAGGGGTAGTGCCGGGTACCCAGCCACATTCCACGTGTAGCTTGGCCACAAGGCGATAGTCCTGCTGAAAGATTGCCAGTAAATTCCGCGCCAGGTAGTAGAGGTCATGCTCATCCAGTTGACCGACAATGGCGCAGTCCACTGCGATATAGGAGGGATCCGCCGGGTCCGAGGTATCGACAAATATATTGCCAGGATGCATGTCGGCGTGGAAAAAACTGTCCCTGAACACCTGGGTAAAAAATATTTCCACGCCACGTTCCGCCAGGCGTTTCATATCCACGCCCCGTTCAACCAGGGTCGCGACGTCGGTTACCGGCACCCCCTGGATGCGCTCACTGACCATGACCTCCCGGTGTGTCAGTGGCCAGTGAATCTCCGGTACGTAGACGAGACCGCTGTCCCGGAAATTACGCCTTAACTGGGAGGCGTTGCCGGCCTCCCGGCGCAGGTCCAGTTCATCGAGGATGGTTCGTTCGTAGTCCCGGGCCACCTCCACGGGCCTGAGCCGGCGTCCGTCACGGAACATCCGTTCGACAAGCCGCGCCAACCCATGGATAAGTTTCAGGTCAGAACGTATGACCGCTTCGATGTCGGGCCGTAGCACCTTGACCACAACGTCTTCCCCGGTGGGCAGGGTGGCCCTGTGCACCTGGGCGACCGATGCTGCCGCCAGGGGTTCCGGGTCAAAACTTGCCAGCAAGCTATCGATCTTTCCGCCCCACTGGGCTTCGATGGCAGCGATGGCCTCTCCGGTCGGAAAAGGCGGCACATTATCCTGTAATTCGGCCAGTTCGTCGGCGATGTCCGCGGGCAGCAAATCCCGTCGCGTCGACAGCAATTGGCCAAATTTGATGAACACCGGACCCAGGGCCTCCAGGGCCAGCCGCAATCGCTGTCCCCGAGGTAACTGGGAATCTTCCGCTTCGCTGCCCGGGGGTAGCAGCAGCAGGCGACCCAGTCGGGTGCGCCGGTCTGGGGGGGCGAGCTCGTACAGTCGCTGCCTGCGGACAATGCCCCAGACCTTCAGCGCCCGGGCCAGCATCATCGCTGTGCCGCCAGGCGGCGGGCCAGGCGCTGCAATCGAGATTCAAGACGGTCCACCCTCAGTCCCAGGGCCGTTACCTGTTCAAAAAAGTGCTCAAGTTCTGCGGCGGGGGGGGATAGCTGACCCTCCTCAAGAATAAATTCCGAGAGCTGCCGGCGCAGGCTTTTGCTGCTGGCCTGGCCCCAGCGAAAGATGCCGCGCAGCAGGTTGGCAAGCTGGTGCCCTGCAACATCACCCAGGGCATCCACCAGGGGCGCCTCCCAGTCGGGCTGCATGCGGCTCACCAGGGCCTGCAGGGCGAGCAGGGGCGAGGTATTGCCGAGTATTTCCAGATCGCTGTTGATCAACGTGGCGGCGGGATCCTCGGCGGTGGCCAGGGCCAGAAAGTCCGTCAGTTCACCCCGTACCCGGACATCGGCCGGCGCTTCCCAGTAGGGTGTCAGATGCAGGCGTCCCGTCTCCTCAACAATGGCAAAAACCTCGATCTCGGGAGACAAGCAGTCGATAGCCAGCACGGTCCCCGCCATGTCGGCGAGGTCCCGGGCACTGGTGGGATCGAGCTCCAAGCCGCGGTTGATGGCCGCCTCTGCGGCCACCAGCACGGCGGTGACCACGGTGGGATCGTGGCGACCTGTCACTGTCAGGCCTTGATGCCCTTGTGGACCGCTACAATTCCGCCGGTCATGTTGTGGTACTCGCAGCTGACAAAACCCGCGTCTTCCATCATTTCCTGCAGCGTTTCCTGATCAGGATGTTTGCGGATCGATTCAGCCAGGTACCGGTAGCTGTCCGGATCGTTGGCGACCAGCTGCCCCATCAGGGGCAGGACTCTGAAGGAATAGGCGTCATAGACTTTTTCCAAAAGCGGGCTGACGGGCTTGGAAAATTCCAGCACCAGCAACCGGCCTCCCGGCTTCAGTATGCGCTCCATGGATTGCAGGGCCCGGTCTTTGTCCGTCACGTTGCGCAGCCCGAAGGCAATGGTGATGCAGTCCACCGAATCGTCTGGAAACGGGAGTTCCTGTGCGTCGCATTGCACCGTCTGCAGGTTGCCTACCGCCCCCAGGTCGATCAGCCGGTCCCTGCCTACCCTGAGCATGGAATCGTTGATATCAGCGAGAATGACCCGGCCATCGGGCCCCACCAGCTTGGAAAATTTCGCCGCCAGATCACCGGTACCGCCCGCGATGTCGAGAACGGTTTGCCCCGGCCGCACCGAACTCAGTTCAATGGTGAAACGCTTCCAGAGCCTGTGGATTCCCGCGGACATCAGGTCATTCATCAGGTCGTAGCGGCTGGCAACGGAATCGAATACACCCCGTACCAGGCTTTCCTTCTGATCCCGGTCTACTGTCTGGAAACCAAAGTGGGTGGTTCCCGGATCATCGGCAGCATCGTTATTCTTCATCTGTGGATTCCGGTACCGTTAGGGTCGCCATTGTAACTGAGCTGGGCAGCCTACGCCTTTGGGGCGGCGTCAGGGCTGAAACATGAGCACCTGTACGTCGGGCTCCCGACTCAGGCCCGCCCTGGCCAGGCGTTCCAGGTAGTTTTGCCACAGGTTCTCCCGCGCCTCAATCAGCTCGCGCAGGTAGGACCAACTGTAAAGCCCGCTGTCATGACCGTCGTCGAAGACCAGTTGCACCGCGTAGTGGCCAACCGGCTCAATGGCGGAAATGGTCACTGCAGATTTGCCCGCCTGCAGCACCTCCTGACCGGGACCGTGACCCCGAACTTCGGCTGAGGGTGAGAAGACCCGCAGAAATTCCGCGTCCAGGCTGGCGCTCAAGCCGTCGCTGAATTCAATATCCAGTTGCCGGCGCCCCCGTGCGTAATGCAGGCGCGAGACGCTGGGGTCCCCGGCGGCAGCACTCACAGGATGAACCTCGACAGATCCTCGTCCCCTGCCAGTTCTCCCAGTTGCTCATCTACGTATGCCCTGTCGATGGTGACGGCGGAATCCGCCACGCCGGCATCGGCGGCACTGAAGGATATCTCCTCCAGCAGTCGTTCCATCGCGGTGGCCAGTCGCCTTGCCCCAATATTTTCCGCCCGTTCATTGACCTGCCAGGCGATCTCCGCAATGCGCTCCACGCCGCAGTCGGTAAATTCTACAGCCAGCCCCTCGGTGGCCAACAGGGCCCGATACTGCCCCGTCAATGAGGCTTTGGGTTCGGTGAGGATGCGTCGAAAATCAGCGGTGGACAGGGCCTGCAGTTCGACCCGGATCGGCAATCGGCCCTGCAATTCAGGGATAAGGTCTGACGGCTTGGACAGGTGGAAGGCGCCGGAGGCGATAAACAGGATGTGATCGGTTTTTATGGTCCCGTGCTTGGTGGTGACCGAGCAGCCCTCGATCAGCGGCAGCAGATCGCGCTGCACGCCTTCCCGGGACACGTCGGCACCCCCGACCTCACCCCGCTTGGCCACCTTGTCGATTTCATCGATAAAAATAATGCCGGTTTGCTCGGCGGCCGCCACGGCCTGGCTCTTCAGGTCCTCCAGGTCAATCAGCTTGGCGGCTTCCTCCTCGGCCAGTAATTTCAGTGCGTCGCGGACAGGTACCTTGCGCGGCTTGCCGCCCTGCTTGAGGTTGGCGAACATGCCCTGTAGCTGTTGGGTCATTTCCTCCATGCCCGGGGGCGCCATGATGTCGACGCTGGCGGTCGGCGCGTTCACTTCCACCTCCACCTCTCGCTCGTCCAGATCCCCCTCACGGAGTTTTTTCCGGAGAATCTGCCGGGTGTTGCTGTTGTTGTCCTCGCGCCCGGGCGGCAGCAGCAGATCCAGCAGGCGCTCCTCGGCGGCGTCTGACGCCCTGGTCTGCACCTTGCCCAGGGCCTCTTCCCGCCGCAGGGTGATGGCGGTCTCCACCAGATCCCTGATCATGGATTCCACGTCTCTACCGACATAGCCCACTTCGGTGAATTTGGTGGCCTCAACCTTGACAAAGGGTGCGCCGGCCAGCTTGGCAAGCCGCCGGGCTATTTCGGTTTTGCCGACCCCGGTCGGGCCAATCATCAGGATATTTTTTGGAGTGATCTCGCCCCTGAGTTCGCTGTCCAGTTGTTGCCTGCGCCACCGGTTGCGCAGGGCGATGGCAACGGCCCGTTTGGCTTCACCCTGCCCGATAATATGCTGGTCTAGGGCGTGCACGATTTCCCTTGGTGTCATATTGGACATAGCTCAGCCCAGCGTCTCTATGGTGTGGTGGTGGTTGGTGAAAACACAGATGTCACCCGCAATGGTCAGGCCCCGGGCAACAATATCCTCGGCGGCGAGGGTAGTGTTATCCAGCAGCGCTCTGGCCGCTGCCTGGGCATAGGGCCCACCGGACCCGATGGCAATGAGACTGTCTTCGGGTTCAATGACGTCGCCGTTGCCGGTGATCACCAGGGAGGTATCCCGGTCGGCTACTGCCAGCAGTGCCTCCAGTCGGCGCAGGGCGCGTTCCGAGCGCCACAGCTTGGCCAGTTCAACCGCAGCCCGGGTCAGTTGGCCCTGGTACTTCTCGAGCTGTGACTCAAACAACTCGAACAGGGTGAAGGCATCTGCGGTGCCGCCGGCGAAGCCCGCGATGACGGCATCCCGATAAAGTCGCCTGACCTTGCGGGCGTTGCCTTTCATCACCGTATTACCCATGGATACCTGACCGTCGCCGCCAATGGCGACCTTGCCGTCCCGGCGCACTGACAAAATGGTGGTCCCGTGAAATTGCTCCATTACCCCAGTCCTCGTTCTTCAGGGTGAGCGCGGCCTGCGCAACAACAGGGTGTCGATCGACTGCTGGGCGGTGATGGATCGCGCCTGCGCCATTTTTGATCGACTCTCAAAGGGGCCCAGATACACCCGGTACCAGGCGCCATTATCACTTTCAGTACGGTCTACAGTCGCTTCCAGACCCAACAGTGCCAGCTCTCCCCGGCGTCGATCTGCATCCTCGCTGCTTCTGAACGACCCGGCCTGCAGGACATAAAGGTCGCCGGTGCCCGGCTCCGTTGGGTCAGGGGGGGTGATGTCAGAAGTAAGGTCCAGGTTTTGACTGGGCAGCACGGTGTAGAAGTCAAACCGTGGCTCGGGCTCACTGTCCTGTTCCAGTCGCGCGGGCTCGGCGGTGCTGTCCGCCTTGGGCATACCCTCCTGGGCAAGCCAGGTGACGCCGGCAGCACCCAGAATCACCCCCACCGCAGCGCCAACGCCAAAACCCTGGACGTGGGCCAGGGATAGGGAGGGCGGCCCCGCGTCGGCAGTGGTTCGCCGGTTGGCGGGCTTGCGTGCAGCCGCCGATTTTGCAGCGGGTTTTTTGGCCGGGGTCTTTCGGTTGCCGCTGGCCACCTCTACATGCTCTCCGGCGCGGATACGCCCAACAGTTCCAGGCCGTTGGCGATCACCTGACGGGTTGCTTCAGCCAGCGCCAGTCTGGCCAGGGATTGGTCCGGCTGGGACTCATCCACCATTTTATGGGCGTTGTAGAAGCCATGGAATGCCGCCGCCAGCTCCCGCAGGTAGTTGGCGACACCGTGGGGCTCCAGCTGACGTGTCGCACCCTCGATGACCTCAGGGTATTTCGCCAGTAACAGCAGCAGGGCAATGGCCTCGGGCTCAACCAGTTGGTCCAGGTGTTCCAGCCCCGATTGCGGCGTCCAGTTGGCATCATGGGCCTGGGCCTTGCGCTTTACACTGCAGATGCGCGCGTGGGCGTACTGGATATAGAAAACCGGGTTTTCATTACTCTGGGCCAGGGCCAGATCGACATCAAAGGTGAGTTGGGAGGAGGCGGACCTGGCCGCCAAGAAGAATCTGGTAGCGTCCTTGCCCACCCAATCGATGAGGTCCCTCAGCGTTACGTAGCTGCCGGCGCGTTTTGAGAGTTTGACCTCTTCCCCGTCCCGCATCACGGTGACCATTTGGTGCAGCACGTATTCCGGCCATCCCTCGGGAATGCCCTGGTCCAGGCCCTGCAGTCCGGCCCTGACCCGGGTGATGGTGCTGTGGTGGTCTGCGCCCTGTTCGTTGATTACCCGCTCGTAGCCCCGCTGCCATTTATCCAGGTGGTAGGCCACATCGGGCACAAAGTAGGTGTAGTGCCCCTCTTTTTTCCGCATCACGCGATCTTTATCGTCACCGAAGTCGCTGGTACGAAGCCACAGGGCACCGTCCTGCTCGTAACTGTGTCCCGCCTGTTCCAGGGTAGCGACGGTGCGCTCTACGGCGCCGCTTTCGTACAGGGAGCTCTCCAGGAAGTAGTTGTCGAAGGTGACGCCAAAGGCCTTCAAATCCAGGTCCTGCTCGCGACGCAGCCAGGCGACCGAGAAATCCCGTATGGCTTCCAGGTTGTCGATATCCCCCAGCGCCGTGATCGAACGGTCGGCAGCGGCTACGGTGGCGCCGGCCACGTAGGCGGTAGCGAGGTCGATGATATAGGTGCCGCGGTAACCGTCCGTGGGCCAGGTTTCATCGTCCGGGCCCAGTCCCCGGGCCCGGGCCTGCACTGAAAGCGCCAGGTTATTGATCTGCTGTCCGGCATCGTTGTAGTAGAACTCCCGCTGCACATCCCAGCCGGTAGCGGTAAGCAGGCGGCACAGGGAGTCCCCAATGGCAGCTCCCCGACCATGGCCCACATGCAGGGGACCGGTGGGATTTGCCGATACAAACTCCACCTGGACCTTGCGGCCGGCGCCCGCCCGGGACGTGCCAAAGGCTGGGCCAGCGGCCAGGACTTTGCCGATGATCTCGACCTGGCTGGCCTGGTTGAGGAAAAAATTGATAAAGCCTGGCCCAGCGATCTCGGCCCGGGCAATCAGTGTGTTTTCAGGGATGCCGGACACTATGGCCTCGGCGAGTGCCCGGGGCGCCATGCCGGCGCGCTTGGCCAGTACCATGGCAAGGTTGGTGGCGAGATCGCCATGGCTGGCGTCCCGGGTATGGTCAACCTGGGGTGTGACTTCCGGCGCCTGGGGCAGCGTACCGCTCGCCTCCAGTGCCGATAATGATTGCTCAAGAAGCGAGATCAGCGCTTCTTTCATAACTCTACTCCGCTGTGTTCAGCTGCCTTGCAGCCCGTCGGGGGGCGGGATTATCCCCGAGCCGGCTGCTTTTTGACAGGGCGGCCTGCCCGATACCGTCATAAGGGTTCGCTCGGATCAATGTCGACAAACCAGCGCAGGCCGGTGGGCACCCGCTGCTCCCCGGCTGCCGCCACCAAGTCCTTCATCGCGGCCTGCACCGTGCCCCGGCTTCTCCCCGCAACGATTAAGTGGCTGCGGTAGAGGCCTGCGCGCCTCGCCATGGGCGCCGCCAGGGGACCGACAATACGCGCTCCGCCCTGGGCCCGGGCAGCACCGGGCCGCTCGGCAAGCTGCTGCAGGAACAGCAGACCCGCATTGGCATCCGGGCTGTCGCAGCGCAGGGCGGCGAGGGCGCCGTGGGGAGGTAAACCTTGCTGGCGCCGGGCTGCGAGCAGCTGCTCGGACAGTGTGGTCCAGTCGTTGTCCAGCACGGCGGCTATGATGGGGTGATCGGGGTGCCGGGGCTGAATCCGTCCTTCCCCGGGCCGCTGGGCCCGGCCCGCCCGACCCGCCACCTGGGTCAGCAGTTGGGCCAGTCGTTCCTCGCCCCTGAAGTCGGGGCTGAACAGCATCGCATCTGCATCCAGGACGCCGACCCGGGTCACCCGGGGAAAGTGATGGCCCTTGGCCAGAAGCTGTGTCCCGAGCATGATGCAGGGGCCACCCTTGGCCACTTCGTCGGCAAAGGACGACATCGCCTGTCGCCCGGACATACTGTCACTGTCGACCCGGTAAACGGGTACCTCCGGGTAGTTGGCCCGCAGCGCCAGCTCGGTTTGCTCGGTGCCCAGGCCGGTGGCGAACAGGCGTCGACCCCGACACCCGGGGCAGTATTCGGGCACCGCTTCCCGGGCGCCGCAATGGTGGCACTGCAGCCTCGGTGGTTTGCGATGCAGGGTCTCCCGGGCGTCGCAATGACCGCATTCCGCCACCCAGCCGCAGTCATGGCAACGCAGTGCCGGTGCGAAGCCGCGTCGGTTGAGGAACAGCAGTACCTGTTCCCCGGCGTTCAGCGCGTCGCTGATGCTGGTCTCCAGGGTGGAAGATAAACCCGCGTTCAAATCCAGCCCCCGTATGTCGACGATCTGCTTGCGCGGGGGTTGAGCGCCGGTGGCGCGGCGGGTCAACTGATGCCAGTGATAGCGCTTGCTGGTGGCATTGGCCATGGACTCGAGGCTGGGCGTTGCCGACCCGAGCACCACCGGACAATCGCTCAATTGCGCCCGCTTGACGGCCACATCACGGGCGGAATAACGCAACCCATCCTGCTGGCTGAGGGACAGGTCGTGCTCCTCGTCAACAACAATGAGCCCCGGGTTCAGCATGGGGGTAAACACCGCCGAACGGGTCCCCAATATGATCGCCGCTTCGCCCAGCCGTGCCCGCTGCCAGTTGCGGTCGCGCTCGGCATTGCCCAGCCCCGAGTGCAGAACCGCGATGGGCGCGTCGAAGCGTTCCTCAAAACGTTTCAAAAGCTGTGGCGTCAGCCCGATTTCCGGTACCAACACCAGACACTGACGGCCTCTGGCGAGCATCTGACTGATACATTGCAGATAAACCTCCGTCTTGCCACTACCGGTTACACCCTCCAGCAGGTGGCAGCTGAACTGGCCGACCGATGCGCAAATAGCCGCAATGGCACTTGCCTGTTCAGGATTTGCCTCCAGGGAGGGCTGGCTGCGCCACTCGCTGACCGTTTGCATCGACACGGGTTTGATCAACTCACGCGCCGCCAGGCTGCGCAGGTTAGCGCCGGTGAAGCCCGCGGCCAGCAGCTCGACCCGGCTTTTCGGGCCCTCCCTGAGGGCGGCAACCAGGGCGCGTTGGCGGGGCGCCCTGGTCAGTGAGTCCTCGGCCAGGCCCTTACCCCGAAGGCTCAGTTCAAAGCCCGGCTGGTCAATATTGGCCGGAGCCTGGCCCCGGCGCTCCCGGACTGACAGGCCCAGCATCAGGGTTTCGCCGGGGGGGTGCTGGTAGTAGTCTGCGGTCCAGCACAGCAAATCCATCATCCGTGTGTCGATCAGCGGTGACTCATCCAGAACCGCCGAGACCGACTTCAGCTTGCCGGGGGCCACACTGCTGCTGTCTACCGTTGCAGTAATGATCCCGGTCAGGGTCCTCGAGCCCAGCGGCGCCCGCACCCTAGCCCCCCTGACAATGGGCCCATGCCAGTCCGCGGGCGCTAGGTAGTCAAGGTACTGCCGCAAAGGTGCCGGTATGGCACAGCGAAGAACCGGTCCCTTCCCCTTTTCATCCTGCGACAAACTGAACCCCCTCGATCTGGCAAGCTGCGGCCGGGTGCCGCCCGGGAAGGTGTTGAAAAACTGCCCCATTCTGGTAATCTTCGCGCTCTTTTTTTATCGCACCTCCCCTGGGGCAGGTGCAAGGACCGATGCAATGAAAGCTGATATTCATCCACGCTACGAAGAAATCACCGCCCGCTGCAGCTGCGGCAACGAGATCAAGACACGCTCCACGGTGTGCGAAGACATTCTGTTGGATGTCTGCAGCCAATGCCATCCTTTCTTTACCGGCAAGCAGAAAATTGTTGATACTGGCGGCCGTGTCGACCGCTTCAACAAGCGCTTTGGTGGCAGAAGCCTGAAAAAGTAGCTTCCCTCGGGAGAGCAGGCGCCGGCAGAGCCGGCGTTTTTTTTGTTTAAAAGTCGCCCGGCGACACCTAACTCCACCAGGGCGCTGATGCCATGTCCAAACAACTTCTGAAAGATGCCCTTGATTACCACGCCCTGCCGGTGCCGGGGAAGATCAGCGTCGAACTGACCAAGCCGGCGGACACCATGCGGCATCTGGCGATGGCCTACTCGCCGGGTGTGGCAGAGCCCTGCAGCCAGATCGCCAGTGACCCGTTGATGGCCTATCGCTATACCGGCAAGGGCAACAGCGTTGCGGTCATTTCCAATGGCAGCGCCGTGCTCGGACTGGGCAATCTGGGTGCCCTCGCCAGCAAACCGGTGATGGAGGGTAAGGCCCTGTTGTTCAAGCGCTTTGCCAATATCAATGCCATTGACGTGCTGGTTGACACCTCTGACGTCGATACCTTTGTCAACACGGTAAGCGCTATCGCCTGCACCTACGGTGGTATCAACCTGGAGGACATCAAGGCCCCCGAGTGTTTCGAGATCGAACGGCGGCTGCAGGCATTGTGCGATATACCCATTTTCCATGATGACCAGCACGGTACCGCGATCGTTACCGCAGCGGCCCTGGTCAATGCCCTGGAAATCCAGAGCAAGACACTGGACAACGTCGACATCGTTTGCCTGGGTGCCGGGGCGGCAGCAGTAGCTTGCATGAAGCTGCTGCTTGAGATGGGCGCAGACCCCAGTCGTATCTTGATGCTGGATCGGCAGGGCGTCATCCACTCCGAACGGCAGGGTTTGAGTGAGCAAAAGGCATTGTTTGCGGTCGATACGCCCAAGCGCACTCTGGAAGATGCCATGCGGGACTGCGATGTGTTCGTGGGTTTGTCGGGTTCCGACCTGGTGTCTCAGGATATGGTCAGGTCTATGGCGCCCAGACCCATTATTTTTGCCTGTTCCAATCCGGACCCGGAGATCAGGCGCGAGCTCGCCATGGCAACACGCAGTGATATCGTCATGGCCACTGGTCGATCCGACCTGCCCAACCAGGTGAACAATGTCCTGGGTTTCCCTTTTATTTTTCGCGGTGCCCTGGATGTCCGGGCTTCTGCGATCAACGAGGCCATGAAAATCGCCACCGTCAACGCACTTGCGGAATTGGCCAGGGAGCCGGTTCCCGAGTCGGTGCTGGATGCCTACAGCCTGATCGACCTTGAATACGGGCCGGACTACATCCTGCCGAAACCCATGGATCCGCGCCTGATGCCCATTATTGCGCCGGCTGTAGCCCGTGCTGCGGTTGCCTCGGGCGTGGCCAGGGCCGACATCGACGATGACTACGAAGAGCAACTCTGGGGTGGGGTCGGTTTCGGTGCCGACCGGAACTGGCGCTAGGCTCCGTCCTGCCTGGGCCCATTGCTGCTCCGGTCAGAACAAATCGTCCAATTCGTCGGTGCCGACGGGTCGCTCTGCACCGGAAACCTCCTCGGGCAGGAATTCCTCCAGAAAATACTCCAGCATGCTCCCCTCGGGTGAGCCGGCTACCCGGCGACCGGTTTCCCGGTCGATACGCAGGCGTACCAGGCCACTGGGCATAGGCGGGGGTGGCTGCTCCGGCGGCAGTGCGTCGGCCATGAAATCGATCCAGATCGGCAGGGCAGCGGTGCCCCCGAACTCCCGCTTACCCAGCAGGCTGTAGTCGTCGAAGCCTACCCAGGCGGTCGTTACCAGCTCGGAATTGAACCCGGAAAACCAGGCATCCCGGGGGCCGTTGGTGGTGCCCGTCTTGCCGGCGATGTCGCCCCGCTGCAATGCCCGGGCTCGCCTGCCCGTGCCCCGGCGGATGACGTCTTTCAACATTGAGGTGACCACGTAGCTCGCCCTGGCATCCATGACCCGGGGCGCCTCCCGCACCGATACCGGCTGCATGATGTCTTCCATGCGCAGGGGTTCTTCACTGGTCACCGGCGGGGGGTCTTCACAGGCACTGCAGGCTATCCAGGGGTCTGCCTGGTAGATGACATTGCCCGATGCGTCTTCAATGCGCTCTATCAGGTAGGGCTCGACCCGAAAACCGCCGTTGGCGATCACGCAGTAGCCGGTGGCAATTTCCAGTGGTGTGTAGGTGTGGGTTCCCAGTGCCAGGGTGAGATTTCTTGCCATGCCCTCGGTATCGAAGCCAAGGGAGTCGACGTAGTTGATAAACCGGTTCAGGCCCAAGCGCTGTAGCACCCGGATGGATACCAGGTTGCGGGAATAGGTCAGGGCGTTGCGCAAACGGGTTGGGCCGTAAAAACGCCCGCTGTCATTCTCGGGCCGCCAGATTTCGTCGCTGGACAGATTGTCCAGCACAATCGGCGCGTCGTTGATCAGGGTCGCGGGGGTGATGCCGTACTCCAGGGCGGCGGCATAGAGAAAAGCTTTGAAGTTGGAGCCGGGCTGCCTGCGGGCCTGGGTTGCCCGGTTGAATTTGGACAGCTCGAAGCCCATTCCTCCCACCAGCGCCCGGATGGCGCCATCCCGGGGATCCATCGCCACCAGGGCACCCTGGGCCCGGGGTACCTGGGCCAGCTGCCATAGACCCGTATCCTGATCCTGGCGGATGCGAATGAGGTCGCCCACTGCCAGCAGGTCCTCAACGGCGTTGGCGGGGGCCTGGGTGATGTTTTCGGTGCTGAAGCGGCGCACGGCGTCCAGGTCTCCAGACCACTCAAGGCGCAGTTGCTGGCCCCCCCTGTCGATAATGTCGGCACCCAGGGGATCGATAGCCGTGACAATAGCTGGGGAGAGATTCACGATCACCGGCATATTGTCCAGGGCGGCTGCCCATCGCAGCGCCGTGTCCTCCGCCGTCTCATCGGGGAGCGGGGGTAGGCGTTGCTCCGGCCCGCGCCAGCCGTGGCGTCGGTCGTAGGTCCCAAGTCCGTCGATCAGGGCCTGACGCGCGGAAATTTGGGCTGAACCGTCGACGGTGGTGTACACCACGTAGCCGTCGCTGTAGGCCCCGCTGCCGAAACGATCCAGCATTTCTGTGCGGGCCATCTCGGCGACGTAGTCGGCGTCAACTTCTACCTGCAGTCCAAAATAGGCGGCACTGACGGGCTCCAGCCGGGTGGCATCGCGCAAATCCGCTTCGATCATCCCCAGGGAGGCCATGCGGCCGAGAATCCAGTCCCGCCGGATCTTGCCCGCCTCGGGATTGCTCAGGGGGTTATTCCGTGAGGGTGCCTTGGGAATGCCTGCGAGCATGGCGTGCTGGGCCAGGGACAGTTGTGACAGGGGCTTGCCGTAATAGGTTTGGGCTGCCGCTTCAAAGCCGTAGGCCCGATGCCCGAGGAACACCCGGTTGACATAAAGCTCAAATATTTCCTGCTTGGTCAGCGCCCTTTCAATCTCCAGTGCCAGCAGAATTTCATTGAATTTCCTGAGGAAGGTTCGCTCCAGGGACAGGAAGTAATTTCTCGCCACCTGCATGGTCAGGGTGCTGCCCCCGGAGCGTTTCTGGCCAGTCACCACCAACTCGGATACGGCTCGGGCGAGACCCAGGGCATCGACGCCGCCATGTTGGAAAAACTGATCGTCCTCGGCAGCCAGCAGGGCATTGACGAAATCTGCCGGGATTTCCTGAAAGGACAGGGGGCTTCGCTTCTGCTCGCCGAACTGGCCGATTAACTTACCGTCACTGCTCATAACCCGCATTGGGGTTTGCAGCTTGACATCCCTGAGCGTGTCCGCGTCAGGCAGGTTGGGACTCAGGTAAAGGTAGAGCCCGGCCAGCCACCACAGGGCGGCGCAGGCAATTATGACCAGGCCGACGGAAAAAGTTCGGGTCAAAGCCAAGGGCTTTATGCTCCCAATATGCTGCTGTTTGAGGTAAATAATGATTCCGGACGGGGACTTTGTCAGGTGGCCGCGCAAATTACTGCGGCAAAGTGACCTTTTTACGGGCTTGTCGTGTGTCGTCAGGTCGTATAATAAGTACATAGGGCCGGTGCGCTTCCGCGGATTGAATCGAAACGCAGGCTCGTGCGCCCACCTTTCAGGCACCAGGACGGGATTAGAGGGGAAACGTGTTAGGTCTTTTCGGGAAACGAAAAACCGCGCAGATGCTGGGCATCGATATAAGCTCCACGACTATCAAGCTCATTGAGCTAAGCCAGTCGGGGGATCGCTATCGGGTCGAGTCCTTTGCGGTCGCGTCATTGCCCCAGGGCTCGGTCGTTGAAAAGAACATCAACAACACCGAAGAGGTGGCCGCCGCCCTGCGCAGCCTGCATTCCAGGGCGCGATCCAAAAACAAACTGGTCTGCGCCGCGGTTGCCGGGTCATCGGTCATCACAAAGACCCTGCCGATGCCGGTGGGGCTCAATGAAGATGACATGGAGACCCAGCTCACTCTGGAGGCGGATCAATATATTCCTTACCCCCTGGATGAAGTCGCCATAGATTTTGAGGTGCAGGGGGCCACGGCCGGCCGATCCGACCAGGTCGACGTACTGTTGGCGGCCTGTCGCCGGGAAACCATAGAAGCCCGTGTTGAAGCTTTGGAGATGGCCGATCTGGCGCCCAAGGTGGTCGACGTCGAAGCCTACGCCATGGAGCGGGCGTTTGAGCTGATCAAGGCCCAGTGGCAGATTGAAGACACTGCAACGGTCGCTATCGTCGACATCGGCGCAACCATGACCACGCTGTCGGTGCTGCACAAAGGCGAAACCGTCTATACCCGGGAGCAGCTATTCGGTGGCAAGCAACTCACCGACGAGATCATGCGCCGCTATGGCCTGCCATTGGAAGAGGCAGGGCTTGCCAAGAAACAGGGCGGACTTCCGGACGACTATGAAATCGACGTTCTGGAGCCGTTTCGGGAGGCGGTGGTCCAGCAGGTGGGTCGTTCACTGCAATTTTTCTTTTCCTCCAGCGACTTTAACAGCGTCGATTGCGTGGTGCTGTCGGGCGGGGTCGCCGCCATGGACGGCCTGGAGCCGCTGGTTGCCACCCGGCTGGGTTGCCAGACCATCGTAGCCAACCCCTTTGCTGATATGAGTATTTCGCCCAGGGTCAACGCGGTGGCCCTCAACTCCGATGCCCCCGCGATGATGATCGCCTGTGGTCTGGCGCTGCGGAGTTTTGACTAATGGCCCAGATTAACCTGCTTCCCTGGCGCGAGGAGCGTCGCGCCGAGCGCAAGAAAGAGTTTCTCACCGGCCTGGCTCTGGTGGCGATGGCCGCAGTGCTGCTGCTGTTTATCGGCTACCAGTTGATCAAGGGTGAAATCGGTTATCAGGAGCGGCGCAACGCCCATTTGCGGCAGAGCATCACCCAGCTCGATGCCCAGGTGGCGGAAATTCGGGATCTGCAGCGCCGGCGCAATGAGTTGATCGAGCGTATGCAGATCATTCAGGACCTGCAGGGCAATCGGCCCATCATCGTCAGGATCATGGACCAGCTGGTGCGCACGGTTCCCGACGGGCTGTTCTACACCAGCCTCGTTGCCCGCAGCGGAAAGATTGAAATAGATGGGGTTGCTGAATCCAATAATCGGGTTTCCAGCCTGATGCGCCGACTGGAAGCCTCTGATTGGCTGGAGAATCCCAATCTGGATATGGTCAAGGCAGCACCCACCTACGGTGACCAGGCCACCACCTTCAAGCTGACGGTATCGGTGCAACTTCCCAAACAGGAAAAGGAGTCTTAGGGATGGCGCTTGCTGACACCCTAAAGTCCCTGAACGAGTTTGACCTCGGCGACCTGGATTTTGACAACCTGGGCAGCTGGCCCCTGGCCATCAAGATACTTACCGGCTTACTGTTGTTCGGACTGCTTGTGGTAGGGGGTTACTACTACCATATCGAGGGCCTGCAGCTGCAGCTTGAGGGCAAGGAAAAAGAAGAGTCCGACCTGCGCAGGGATTTTGAGCGCAAGGCCTTCGAAGCCGCCAACCTGGAGGCGTACAAGCTGCAAATGGTGGAGATGGAGGAGAGTTTCGGTGCCCTGGTGAGCCAACTGCCCAGCGATACCGAAGTGCCCGGGCTGCTTGAGGACATCACCGACAAGGGTGAACTCAATGGCCTGGCCATCAGCACCATTGACCTGCTGGC
>JAAXJC010000020.1:19606-26880 GCA_012270045.1 Luminiphilus sp. | reverse complement strand
TTGGGATAGGGCGCACCCCGCCACCAGGCCGGATCGACCCCGGCAAACTGGCGTACAAAGGGAAACACCGCCACATCGCCGCGGGTGACCCGCTGCCCCCCCAAAAACTCCCGGCCGGCCAAACGCTGCTCCAGCAGCGCCAGGAATTCTTCAGCCCGCTCTCTATAAACACCCTGGGACTGCTCGGGATGACGGTCCGCGTATTTGTATTTATCCAGCCAGCCCTTGAAAGGGCCATCGCAGTAGGCGATCAAGGCCTCGGCATCGGCGCTGCTATCAGCCCAATCCTCGGGATCGTTCTGGGTCAGGGCCCAGTCCATCACCTCCAGGCTTTCATCAATAACCCGGCCGTCGGGCAGCTGCAGCACGGGCACCGTGCCCTTTGCGGAGACCTCCAGCATGGCCTCGGGCTTGTCCCGCAGCAGCACCTCCCGCAACTCCACCGCCATACCGGCAACGGCCAGGGCCATGCGGGCACGGATGGCATAGGGGCAGCGCCGAAACGAGTACAGAACGGGTAGGTCTGGCATGGGCGTAGCCTAACCCCGGGACACCCCAGCGTCACCCGGGTCTCAGGCAGCGACTGCGGCGGCGGCCGCGGTGATCGCGGTCTCGGTTTGCTGCAAGTCCTCTTCAGTCAGGGCCAGGTGGGGGTAAATCTTGGCCGGTGACTTGAGAATACCCCTCTCCCGCAGCACCCCGTTGAAACGGGCCTGCAGCGCCTTGTCGGCACGGGCAAGGTCCCGGTAGTCAAGCACCGGCTGGTCCATGAAGATCACGTCAAATAGTACCGGGTCCCCGACCAGTTGAAAGGGCACCCCGGCGCTACCGAGGGCTGTAGTCAGGGCTTGCTGGATGCGTAAGCCGGCAGCGCGCAGGGTTTCAAACTGTCCCGGCCGCGCCAGAATTTCCAGGGTCTTCAGCCCGGCAACAGCAGCGATGGGATTGCCCGAGAGCGTCCCTACCTGCATCAGCCAGCGCTCCCCGGCCAGAGATTTGTCAAATAGCTCAAGGATATCCTTGCGGCCGGCCACCGCCGCCAGGGGCATGCCACCACCAATGGTTTTGCCCAGGGTACAGAGGTCGGGGGTAACGCCGTAGTAGGCCTGCCCGCCACCCCAGGCAAAGCGAAAGCCGGTCACCACTTCATCGAAGACCAAAACACTGCCGTATTGGTCACAAAGACTGCGCAGCCGCTGCAGAAACCCAGGCGCCGGGGGGATGATTCGCTGCAGTGGCTCGGCAATGACCCCGGCGATCTGGTCACCGTGTTGCGCAAACAGGGCATCCAGTTGCTCGATGTCATTCCAGGGAGCTACCAGGGTCTGGCGCTGTACCTCGGGCAGTATGCCCGCCGAATCCGGCTCCGGTACCGGGAAGTCCAGCAGTCGGGTGGGGCTCAGGCTCATCTGCCCTTCATCGCTCATGCCGTGATAGCCGCCCTCGAACTTCAAGATCAGTGGCCGTCCGGTATGGGCCCGGGCCAGGCGCACCGCAAACATGTCGGCTTCGCCCCCCGTGGATACGTAGCGCAGCTGCTCGGCACAGGGCACGGCGTCGCAGATGACCTCAGCCAATTCGATGCCCCGTGGGTTGGTCGCAAAAAAACTGAAGCCCCCGGACAACTGCTGGGCGACCGCCTCCACCACCTCAGGGTGGCTGTGACCCAGCAGCATGGGGCCGGAGCCGATCAGGTAATCGATGTACTCCCGCCCATCGGCATCCCAGACCCTGGATCCGGCACCCCGCTCGATCACCAGGCCGGCATCAAAGTTGCCGAAGCCGCCCCCGGGTAATACCGCCCGGGCGCGATCAATCCAGGACGACATGGGGCTCTCCAAGAATGCTGGGGTCGGGTTCCACTCCCAGGCCCGGCTGGTCGCTGGGACCGATGTGGCCGTCCTTGCGAACAGGGCTGCTCGGATCGAGACGGGGGCCCACGTAGCCTGACAGGTCGCAGACGTTCATCACCCGATTGGCCGGTGTCGATGCCGCCAGGTGCAGGGAGGCGGCGGTGACAATGTCCGAGCCCCAGGTATCTTCAACACACATGCGTATGCCCAGGTGCACGCACAGGTCCCGGGCCCGGACCGCCGCGCTAAGGCCGCCGAACTTGGAAATCTTCAGGGCCAGGGCATCGATGCAATCGAGCTCGGCAGCCCGCAGCAGGTCGCCCGTGGTCTGGGCGTTCTCGTCAATTTTCATGGGCAGGCCGGTGGCCTGCTTGACGCTGGAACACTCCTCCAGGGTGGCGCAGGGTTGCTCCAGCATGATGTCGAGATCAGCCACCGCCCGGCCCACCCGGATGGCGTCAAGCTTGTTGGCGCCACAGTTCCAATCGCCATAGACCAGCGGCCCCTCTCCGACGGCCTCCCGCACTCCGCGCAGCCGGGCCACGTCCGCCTGCCAGTTGCTGTCAGTGCCCAGCTTGCACTGGAACTGGCGGATGCCCTGCCCATGGGCCTCCCGGGCAATAGCCACCATCGCCTCGGGTTCGATGCAGGTAATGGAGTGATAGGTGGGAATGCGGCTGGCATGCCGGCCACCGAGCAGGTTGTACAGGGGCTGCCCCGCCGCCTGGGCATGGATATCCCAGAGGGCCATGTCCACAGGCGACTTGGCGTAACCGTGGCCGGGCAACCATTGGTCCAGTCGGTGGACAAAGGCTTGTGGGCCTATGGGGTCCTGACCCAGAATCCGGGGCGCCATTTCTGTGATCGCGGGGGCAACCCCCAGGGCATAGGCGGGCAGGTAATGGGGAATCGCGCAGTACTCCCCCCAGCCACTGATCCCCGCGTCGGTATCCAGCCGCAGCACTACCGTCAGCACCGTATCGCAGGTCTTGCCGTCGGACATGTAGTAGGTCTGGTGGCTGGTTAGTGGCACATGCCATAGGGAGATACGGTTGATCTTCACGAGTACACCGCCACGGGGTCGGCCAATAGATTCTCATCGGGATGCACGCCCAGCCCGGGGGCGTCGGAAAGGCGCAAATGACCCGCTTCGTTGCGGGGGCCGCGACCGCCGGCGATATCACTCGTCAACATATCCTGGCAGGCCCAGACGGCATGACACTGGTCATCGGGAATGGTTGCGGCGAGATGGAGGGCCTCTGCATCGGCGAGCACCGAGCCTCCGGTCGCCATTACGAACATATCAATCCCGTGGGCCAGGGCAATGTCCCGCATACGCGCCGCCTTGGTCAATCCACCGACCCGGTTGAGTTTGATTCCGAACACCTCGGCAATACCCTCCCGGGCAATACGACTGGCGTCCTGCAGGGTGACCAGGCTCTCGTCGACACTCACCGGTGCCGAGTGCAGTGACCTGATGGCGGCGATGTCGTCCAGGGTTTCGCAGGGCTGCTCAAACATTACCCGCAGTTCCTCCGTTGCCCGCATGACCCGCAGTGCCTGCTGGCGTGTCCAGCCGCGATTGACGTCATAGAGAATCAGTTCGTCCGGCTGCCTGAAGGACTCGACGTCGCGAATGCGCACGACATCCCGTTCCACATCGCCACCAATTTTGACCGAGTGGGCAACATATCCCCGGTCGCGATAGCGCTGCATGACCTCCCGGGTCGCTTCAACGGTTTTGGCGCCGATGGATGCCGCTATCGGCCTGGGCGTGCGACTGCCGCCACCCATCAGGTCGGCGATGGGCATACCCGCCACCTGACCGGCGATGTCCCAGCAGGCCATATCGATGGGTGACTTGGCGTACAGATGCCCGGGTAGCGCCAGGTCCATGGCCCGTTCCACCTCCAGTACTTTGCGCGGGTCCAGACCCAAAACAAAGGACGCCATGGTCTCTATACCGGCGCGAATGCCGGGCCCGTGGGCAGGCACGTAAGTGTGCCCCCAGGGCGTCCCCTCACCCCAACCGGTTACACCGGCATCGGTCTCAATCTTTACAAAGGTGGCGTCGAGGCACTCGAATTTGAGCCTGCCACCCGACAGCCAGTAGGGATGTTCCAGGGGCAGATCGACCTGGTACACCGTGATGCAGGTGATCTTCATGGCAGCACCACAATGTTCCCGGTGTGCTGCTTGGCGATGAAGGCAGCCTGGGCCTCACGTAGTTGGGCCAATGGGTAGGTGGCCGCCAGAGAGGGACGGATCAGGCCCTGTTCGATATAGGCTACTATCCGCTGCATGACACCCAGGGGCACGACCGTGGAGCCGGTAAAAGTCAGGTCACGGAGGTAGAAGGTACGCAGGTCCAGGTTGACCATTGGGCCGGCAATGGCACCCGAGCAGGTGTAGCGCCCGCCCCGCTCCAGAATGTCGATCAAACCGGACCAGGCATCGCCGCCGACCACATCGGCGACCACGGTAATGCGCTCGCCATCGAGCGCGACCTTGAGCTCATCCGGGGATCGGGGCAACACGCGGTCGGCTCCCAGCGCCAGCACATCGTCGTGTTTGGCCTCCGAGGCCATGGCAATAACCCGGGCGCCACGAAGCTTGGCCAGCTGTACCAGGGCACCCCCGACGCCGCCCGAAGCCCCCGGCACCAATACCGTATCCCGTTCCGACACCGCCGCGCGAGTCAGCATGCCCTCGGCGGTGGTGTAGGAGCAGGAAAAGGTCGCCAACTCGGCATCGGTTAGGGATGACTCTATCTTCACGGCATTGCCGTCAGGGGTAGTCGTGTACTGGGCGTAACCCCCGTTGCGCTCGGAGCCGAAGTAGCCGGTCTTATCCATGTTGTCGGGATCATCCGGGTCCCTGAGCCAGCCATCGGTGATCACGCGCTCGCCGATGCGCCCGCTGTCCACACCATCACCGACGGCCACAATACGCCCGCAGACGTCAGCACCCTGGATGCGCGGGAAGACGATGGGCGCACCACCCCAGGTTGGATCCTCGTCCGAGATCGCGGCGTAGCCCTCGCTGTTGGTGGCCTCGGTGACGGCTTTCGAGTACCAGCCCGAGCGGGTGTTGACGTCGGTGTTGTTGAGACCACAGGCAGCCACTTCGATCAGCACCTCCCCGGGACCGGGCTCGGGCCGGGGCCAGTCCTCATGCCAGACCAGTTGGTCGATGTCGCCATGGCCCATGGTGACCATCGCCTGCATGGTTGTCGGCAAGCTCATGCCGCCGCCTCCGCGCTGGCGATACCGCGTGGGCGTTCGCTGTTGGGGTCATAGGCGGCCGCGCCCAGGACTACAGCCGCGCGGGGGGCATTGGCGATCACCACCTCCAGCTGCTGGCCCGGGCTATTGGCCGCGGGTTTGATGTAGGCGAAGGCGAGAATCCTGCCCACGCTGTGGCCCATGGCAATGGAGGTGGTAGAGCCGATGACCTCGCCGTCCAGCAGTACTGGCTCTCCCCCGTGGCCGTCGTCGATACCGTCGGCCTCTATGGCCAGGTAGGCACACACCCAGGGCAACTCTGCTTGTCCGAGACTGTCGGCTTTACCCAGAAAGTCCTTGTCCGAACGCACAAAGCGCATGACATTGGCCTCGGGCAGGGTCACCTCGTTGGTCAGTTCTGACGCCCCAGGAAACATCTTTTCCATGCGCAGGGTGTTCATGGCGAAGCTGCCGTAGTTGGCAATGCCATGGGGCTGGCCGCTCTGCCAGAGGGCATCGTACAGGGGCAGCATGGCATCCCGGGGCCCGTGGAACTCCCAGCCCATCTCACCGGCATAGGACAGGCGCAGGGCCCAAACCCGCTGTCCGGCGATCTCCATTTCCCGACCCCGCAGCCAGGGGAAATCGGCAAGGGCCAGGGAATCGGTCACCTGCTCAGCCAGCACCTCGGGAGCACGGGGTCCCTGCAGGGTCATGGCGAACCAGTCACTGGAGCGGTTGGTGATGGTGACTGCCTCGCCCGCCGTGTGGTGGGCCAGGTGGTCCATCAGGCGCTGTTCGAAAACCGCCGCACAGGTCAGGTAGTAGCGACCTTCGCCCATGTTGAGAATAGTCATTTCCATCTCAATGCGACCACGGCGATTGAGCATGTGGGTCAGGCAGATGCCGCCCTGCTTGGCCGGCAGGCGGTTGGCGATGAGGCGATCCAATAGCAGCTCGGCATCCGGCCCTGACACCTCCACTTTGGTAAAGGCGCAGATATCCATAATGCCCACCCGCTCGCGTACCGCACGGTGCTCTTCCGCCACCCGCTCATCGACGATGTTGCGGCGGAAACTGTAGTGGTCCCGCTGGGCCTCATCGCCAGTGGCAAACCAGCGCGGCCGCTCGTGGCCGTAAATCTCCTCAAACACCGCGCCCTGGGACTTGAGGCGGTCGTAAAGGGGGCTCTTCTTCACCGGTCGGCCATCGAGGCGGTTGAAGTGTGGAAAGGGAATCTCATGGCGCAGCAGGTAATCCTCCCGCGCCTTGATGTTTTGCCACTTTTTATCGGCGTAAGAACCAAAACGCCGGGGATCAAAGGCCCGCATGGAAATATCCGCCGAGCCGTGCACCATCCAGCGGGCCAGCTCACGGGTCAGGCCCGGCCCCCAGCCAATGCCGATCTGGGTGCCGCAGCAACACCAGTAGTTGCGCGCTTCGGCGACCGGGCCGATCAGGGGGTTGCCATCTGGCGGATGGGAAATGGCTCCGTGCACATCCTGCTTGATGCCAAGTTCGGCAAAGATGGGCATGCGATCCAGCGCGTTCTCCAGCCAGGGCATCACCCTGTCGTAGTCCGCCTCGAACAGGTGGTTCTCGGCCTCCCAGGGGCAGTGGTCATCCCAAACCACGTTCGGCTTGGCCTTCTCATAGATGCCAATCAGGCCGCTTTTCTGTTCCATGCGGATGTAACCCGACACCCGTTTGTCATCGCGGATGACCGGTAGCTCACGCTCCAATTGCAGGAATTCCGGCACCGTCTCGGTGACAAAATAATGGTGGGTCATGGAGGTGGTCGGCACGTTGATGCCACTCCAATCCCCCACCTGGCGGGCGTAAGTGCCCCCGGCGTTGACCACGTGTTCACACCGGATATCACCGTGCTCGGTGGACACCAGCCACTCCCCCGAAGGCAGCTGTTGCACGTTGGTCGCTCGACACTGGCGGATGATCTTTGCACCCAACTGACGGGCACCCCGGGCCAATCCCAGGGTCACCCCGGAGGGATCCACGTGTCCGTCATCGGGGGTGTACAGGGCGCCCAGCACCCCGTCCAGGTTGTAAAACGGATGGTGGCTACGGACAAAGGCCGGATCGACCACCTCGGAGTTGAAACCCAGGGCGATGTTCACGGAGCGGGTTTACAGCAGCCAGTCCATCTCATCCCGGTCATAGGCCAGGCGGAAGGAACCGC
>JAAXJC010000020.1:6653-19596 GCA_012270045.1 Luminiphilus sp. | reverse complement strand
CGTGCCAGGTCGAACCCGAGGGCACCTCACCTTTCTCCAGCCGCACAATATCGGGCCAGCCCTCGTGGGCGAGGTGGTAGGCAATACCACAACCCATTACGCCACCGCCGATAATCACGACCCGGGCGCTGCCGGGCACCGGTTGGGTTGGTCCTGCCATGCTGCGATCCTTATTGTTCTGTACGCTGGGCCAGCATATGTTACGATTGTACCAATGAGCAATATATCTGACACAATTGTACCAAAAATAGGCAGTGAGGCCCCGACCCCGGCAACCATCATGGCCCGGCTCAACGACGGCTGGGACGACCTTAGTCCACAACTCAAGAAAGCCGCGGGATTCATCCTGGACAACCCCAACGACGTGGGGGTGTCGTCAATCCGGGAAATTTCAGCCGCCGCCGACGTCAGCCCCAACACCCTGGTGCGCCTGGCCAAATCGGTGGGCTTTGAGGGCTATGAAGAGCTGCGGGGACCGTTCAAGGAACAACTGCGGGGCGGTGACCTGGGCTTCACCGATCGCGCCCGTTGGCTGCAGAAGGTCTCCCAGGACGGGCAGTTGGGCCCACTCTATGCCGACATCATCCATGCCGCCATCGACAATATCGAAAGCACCTTTTCCCGTATTGATGTCGACACCCTGACCACCGCTGCGGATGTGATCTGGCGCTCCCGGCAGGTCTTTACCCTGGGGGTGGGGATACATCACGCCAATGCCCAACACTTCACCTACCTGGCCAGCACCGGCATGGTGGACTTTCACGCCATCCCACGCCCC
This sequence comes from Luminiphilus sp., assembly GCA_012270045.1. Classification (GTDB taxonomy): domain Bacteria; phylum Pseudomonadota; class Gammaproteobacteria; order Pseudomonadales; family Halieaceae; genus Luminiphilus. The sequence goes on along the minus strand of JAAXJC010000020.1, from coordinate 18,818 downwards.
GGTGCCACCGCCACCGATGACCTGACCTGGGCGGGGCCCGAGGACGTGTTGCTGGCCGTGACCACTGCCCCCTACCGAGAGGAGGTGGTGACGGCGACGCGGCTGGCGAAGAAGCAGGGGGTGACTGTGGTCGCGATTTCCGACCGGGCCACGTCGCCGATCACCCGCATTGCGGACCACGCCTTCTCGGTGGTCGATGACACCCCCCAGTTTTTCCCCTCCTCCGTGGCCACCATCACGCTGCTGGAAACCCTGCTGTCCTTTGTCATTGCCCGGGCCGATGAGAAAATCGTGGATCGGGTTGCCGCCTTCCACGAGCGGCGACGGGAACTGGGAATCTACTGGGATGACTGAGCCGATTTACTCCCTCGATGGGCGCTACTACACCGACCCCAATATCTTCGCCATCGAGAAGCAGCACCTGCTGGCATCGACCTGGCAGTTTGCCGGCCATGCCTCCCAACTGGCCAACCCCGGGGACTACTTCACCTTCAGCGTGGCCGGCGAGAACCTGTTCTGCATTCGTGACAAGGGCGGGGAACTGCGGGCCTTTTACAACGTCTGCCAACACCGGGCCCATGAGCTGGTACAGGACAGCGGCAACGCCCGCCTGCTGGTGTGCCCCTACCATGCCTGGACCTATGAGTTATCCGGCCAGCTGCGCATGGGGCCCAATGTCCAGTCGACACCGGGCTTTGATCGGGAAAAAATTTGCCTGACCGGCGTGCGCCTGGAAAACCTGCACGGTTTCCTGTTCGTGAACCTCGATGACGCCGCCCAGCCCATGGACCAGTGGTTCCCCGGTGTGCGCGAGCAACTGCTTAACTATGTGCCCCACATCGATGCTCTGGTGCCCACAGAGTTTGTGGAAATCAAGGAGCAGACCAATTGGAAAATCTCGGTGGAGAACTACTCCGAGTGCTACCACTGTGCCCGCAACCACCCAACCTTTGCCACCGGCGTCATCAAGCCCGAGACCTATGACATTCAGCCCCAGGGTTACTGCCTGCGCCACACCACCGAGTGCCAGGATGACCTGTCAGACATGACCTACCCCATTGATCTGTCTGCCAATGACACCGCGGGCAAATACTCCAGCTGGTTCCTCTGGCCGATGTTTTCCTTCCAGGTGTATCCCGGCAACGTGCTCAATACCTACCACTGGCGGGTGGGCAGAGCCGTGGATCAGGTAGTGCTGTACCGGGGCTGGTATGCGTTTGACGAGACCAGTGAAGCCATCGCCCGACAGCTGGCAAGGCAGGACCGGGACACCACCGTGGCCGAGGACATCCGCCTGGTGGAGTCCATGCAGCGGGGTATGTATTCCAGGGGCTATAAACCGGGACCCCTGGTACTGGACCCCAACGGCGGAGTGAACTCCGAGCACTCGATCCGTGCCCTGCACCAATGGACCCGGGAGGCCGTCGATGGCTACCTTTGAAACCCAATCCTACTACCGGAACTACATCGACGGCCGCTTTGTCGACGGCGGTGCCGGTCGGCTGGTGGTGGACAACCCGGGTACGGGCAAACCCCTGGCCGAACAAGCCATCGCCGACGCCAGGGATGTAGACGCTGCGGTTGCAGCCGCCCGTCGCTGCCATGCCAGTGGCGTACTCAGCGGCATGCGCCCGGTGGAGCGGGGCCGTATGGTCCGTGCAATGGGTGATTATCTGTTGGCCCATATCGATGAGATTGCCCAACTGCTGACCCTGGAAGCGGGCAAACCCCTCTGGGAATCGGTTATGGAGATCGAGGGAGCGGCGCGTTACTTCGAGTACTACGGCAACCAGGCGGAAACACTGGAGGGCCGCTCCATCCCGCTGGGTGACAGCTACTACGACTTCACCACCTATGAACCCAGGGGGGTGTCGGCACAGATCATTCCCTGGAACTATCCCCTGGAAATGACCGCCCGGGGCATGGCGGCGGCCCTCACCACCGGTAACACCGTGGTGATCAAGTCCCCCGAGCTGGACCCCCTTAGCCATTATTACTATGCCCTGGCCGCCGAGGCGGCGGGCTTTCCCGAGGGCGCCATCAACATCCTGTGCGGCCATGGCCACGAGGCAGGTGCCGCCCTGTCGGCCCACCGGGACATTGACCAGGTCGTGTTTACCGGTTCGGTCCCCACTGGCATTGCCATCGCCACCGCTGCCGCCCAGAACGTGGTGCCCTGTGTACTGGAACTGGGGGGCAAATCCGCGGCCATCGTCCACGCCGATGCCGATCTCGATAACCTGCTGGACAGTGTGCGCTGGGGCATTTATTTCAACGCCGGGCAGGTCTGCTCGGCCATGTCCCGACTGTTGGTGCACAGGGACATTCACGACCGGGTGCTGGAAGCCGTGGTGGCCCTGGCCCAATCCCTGTCAGTGGGCCCCGGCATCGAACGCCCGGAGTTTGGCGCCAACATGGGCGCCATGATTTCCGATGGCCAGCGAGCGCGAGCGGCCACACTGCTGGCTGAAGCCCAATCCGAGGGTGCCACCATCGCCAGCGGCGGCGAAGCCCTGGACCGGGACGGCTATTTCCTCGCGCCCACCATCTTAAGTGGTGTGGAACGGTCCATGACCGTCGCCCAGACCGAGATCTTTGGGCCGGCCCTGTCCGTCATCGCCTTTGACAGCGAGCAGGAAGCGATCGAGATCGCCAATGACAGCCCCTACGGGCTGGTCGGTGGAGTCTTCACCCAGGATGTGGACAGGGCCATGCGCATGGCCCAGTCGGTCAACGCGGGGCAGATCTTTATCAACGAGTGGTTCGCCGGGGGTGTGGAAACACCCTTCGGCGGCTTCAAAAAATCCGGCTACGGTCGGGAGAAGGGGCGTGAAGCCCTGATGAATTACGTGCAGACCAAGAACATTGGCATAAGGATTGGCTAGATGGATGACGACCTGTTTGAAAAAGGCCTGGCCATGCGCAAGACCGTGCTGGGCGCCGAGTACGTGGAAAAAAACCTCGCAGCAGCCGATGACTTCACACGGCCTTTCCAGGAGGCCATGACCGCCTGGTGCTGGGGTTTTGGCTGGTCCGATGATGTTATCGAACCGAAAACCCGGTCCATGATGAACCTGGCCATGATCGGGGCCCTGGGCAAGATGCACGAGTGGGAAGTGCACTGCCGGGGGGCCATCCGCAACGGCGTCAACCGCGAGGAGCTACGGGCGATCATCCATGTGATCGGCATTTACTGTGGCGTACCCCAATCACTGGAGTGCTTCCGGGCCGCGCGCAAGGTGATGGCAGAGGAAGGTCTCGAGTAGCTGGCGCAACGGCAAGTCAGTTTTGCGTCACTCGAGCAGCCAGGTAACGGGTAACGGGTAACGGTTTTTACCGACACCTGGCCACCAACCGCAACTGGCAGGCTGCCATACCTGGCACCCTCGCCCGACCGAACCTTCTTGTTGGGGCCGCCGGCAGCAGACGGGGCAGCGCACTCGGGGTAAGCTAACCCCATGAGCAACGACACCTATGACAAACCCACCAGCCGCCAGGGGGCTGTCGATTACGAACACGTCGACAGCGGCTATCTGGAGCAACGCCAACTCAAGCAGGGTACCGCCGGCTGGATCCTGCTCGCGGGACTGGGCGTGTCCTACGTCATTTCTGGCGACTTCGCCGGCTGGAACTTTGGCTTTGCCCAGGGCGGCTTCGGCGGCATGCTGATCGCCACTGTGCTGATCGCACTCATGTATACCTGCATGGTCTTTGCCCTGGCGGAACTGTCCGCCATGATCCCCACAGCCGGCGGCGGCTACGGCTTTGCCCGCCGGGCCATGGGGCCGGTGGGGGGCTTCCTGACCGGCACCGCCATTTTGCTGGAGTACGCCATCGCCCCGGCGGCGATCGCGGTATTCATTGGCGGCTACACCGGCGCCCTGCTGGGCATAGATGGACCCCTGGTCTACGCCGCCTTTTATGCGGCCTTCGTGGGCATACATCTGTGGGGCACCGGCGAGGCGTTGAAGATCATGCTGGGGATTACCGCAGTGGCGGTGCTGGCACTGCTGCTGTTTGTAGTGGGCATGTTGCCCCACTTTGCCTGGGACAACCTGATGGACATTCCTGTGGATACCGCGGCCGCGGGGGCCAGCACCTGGCTGCCCGGGGGCTACTGGGGTATCTGGGGGGCCATCCCCTTTGCCATCTGGCTGTTCCTCGCGGTGGAGGGCGTACCCCTGGCCGCGGAAGAGAGCAAGGATCCGGCCCGGGATATGCCCAGGGGCATCATCACCGCCATGCTGATCCTGCTGTTACTGGGCGGGCTGGTGCTGTTCCTCGCCCCCGGTGGCTCCAGTGCCGCACTGATGGCCGACCACGCGGCACCGCTGGTGGGCGCCCTGCAGCACGTTTACGGCGAGTCATCGCTGCTGGCCACGGTGGTCAATGTGGTGGGGCTGGCGGGCCTGATCGCCAGCTTCTTCTCAATTATCTTTGCCTACTCCCGCCAGGTCTTTGCCCTGTCCCGGGCCGGCTACCTGCCCCGCTGGCTGTCGGTGACCAGCCGTCGCAAGGTACCTACCCTGGCCCTGGTAGTGCCCGGTGTCTTTGGCTTCTTGCTGTCCCTTACCGGAGCCGGGGACCTGATGATCACCATGGCGGTTTTTGGTGCCACCCTGTCCTACGGGCTGATGATGGCCTCCCATATTTTGTTGCGCCTGCGTGAACCCGACCTGCAGCGGCCCTACCGCACCCCCGGGGGTATCGTGACCTCGGGCATCGCCCTGCTGCTGTCCGTTGTCGCCTTTGCCAGCACCTTCGTCGTCAGTCGGGAAGCGGCCCTATGGTCGGCGGTGTTCTACGCCGTGCTGGTGGCGTACTTCCTGCTGTACAGCCGTCGCCACCTGGTTGCCCAGGCCCCTGAGGAAGAATTCGAAGCCCTGGCCCGTGCCGAGGCGGAGCTGCGCTGAATGGGCAGCCCGCTGTCACCCCAGGCTGTTCCTGAGCATGTACTGATTCCCGCATGGTTTGTTTTGTCCCGGGCAGCGCAGGACAGCGACCATCGTCCGGGGCATGTTCCAGAGCGTTGGGACATGCATCCAAAAAATGCTCCCAAGGGAGGCTTGAGAACACTATGAGCTTGACGCCACAGGACATCCGCACCGTCGAAGATGCCAAGCGGCTGGTGGAGCAGCGCGGGCTCAACCACGTCAAGATTGGCCTGTTTGACGTGGACGGCATCATGCGCGGCAAATATCTGGCAAAGGAGAAATTTTTCGCCGCACTGGACAAGGGCCTGGCCTTCTGTGACGTGGTGCTGGGCTGGGACTCCAGCGACCAGCTTTACGAAAACGTGGGAGTGGAATTCACTGGCTGGCATACCGGCTACCCGGACGCTCCGGTGCGCATTGATCCAGCCACCTGCCGAGACATTCCCTTCGAGCCGGGCATGCTGTTGTTCCTGTGCGAGTTTGGCGGCGCCGCCGCGGCCCTGTGTCCGCGCAAGCTGCTGGCGCGGACGTTGGACCGTGCCGACAAACTGGGCTTCACCGCCCTCGCCGCCTTCGAGTACGAATTCTTCCTGTTCAACGAGACCCCCGATTCCATCCGGGAAAAACACTACCGGGACCTGAAGCCCATCACTCCGGGCTTCTTTGGTTACTCCATGCTGCGCAATTCGGTACACGCCGAGCTGTACCAGGAACTGCTGGATATGGGTAAAGCCATGGACTTTCCCATCGAGGGTCTGAAAACCGAGACCGGTCCCGGTGTGATCGAGGCAGCGCGGGTCGTGGACGAGGCCGCCCGGGCGGCCTAACAAACGGCAATGTTCAAGACCTTCACCAAGGTCTGGGCCCAACGCCGAAATATGATGGCCACGTTCATGGCCAAATGGTCCAATGATTACCCCGGCCAGTCGGGGCACATCCACCTGTCTCTGCGCCATAAGGACGATGACCGGTCCGCCTTCCACGACCCGGACCAGCCCATGACCATGAGCGCTACCCAGCGGCACTTCATAGGCGGCCAGCAGCGCCTGATGCCCCAGTTCCTGGCCCTGGTTGCCTCTACCGTGAACGCCTACACCCGCCTGGTGCCCGGCTTCTGGGCCCCCACCGATGCCACCTGGGGTTGCGAGAACCGCACCACCGCCCTGCGCCTGATACCCGGCAGTGCGAATTCCCAGCGGGTGGAATATAGGGTGGGCCCCGCAGACGCCAACCCCTACCTGGCACTGACCGCGGCGCTGGCGTCGGGGCTGTACGGCATTGAGCAGCAGATCGAGCCTGAACCCATGGTGACCGGCAATGCCTACGACCAGCAGCACCCCGATCACCTGGCCCTGCCCCAGTCCCTGCCCGAGGCCGCGGCCCGGCTGCGCCAGTCCCCGGTGGCCCGGGAGCTGTTCGGGGCCGAGTTTGTAGAGCACTACGCGGCAAGCCGGGTCTGGGAAGCTGCGGAAAACCGCCGGCACGTGAGCGACTGGGAGTTGCAGCGTTATTTCGAGATTATCTGAGGCTCCGGAAGCTGCTGGGCAACCAACTTTCACTGTGCGCAACCGTTGCGAACACGCCGCGCCGGTTGACGGCGGGACGCGACAGCACCCTCCTCGAACCCCAGCCACTGAACTGAAACAGAACGGCTACCACTGACCTGTATGACTGACGGAACGATGACTGATTCGACACAGAGTGATGCAAGCTCGATACCGCTGACCGCCGACTGGAACTACCCCACCCCCATTGCCGTGGGCGCGGGACGCAGTAATGAACTGGCTGCGTTCTGCCAGGGGCTGGGTATCCGCGCACCACTGGTGGTGACCGACCCGGGACTGGCGGATCTGCCCATGGTGGTGAATCTGGTGGACCAGTGTGCAGACCAGGGGCTGCAGGTGGCGCTGTTTTCAGACGTGCAGGGCAATCCCACCCTGGACAACGTTGAAGCCGGCGCCGCACTCTTTCGCAGCGGCGGCCATGACGGGGTGATCGCCCTGGGCGGTGGCTCAGCCCTGGATGCCGGCAAGGCCATTGGCTTTATTGCCGGACAGGACCGGCCCCTGTGGGACTTTGACGATATCGGCGACAACTGGACCCTGGCCCGGGAGGAGCACATCGCGCCCATTATCGCCATCCCCACCACCGCCGGCACCGGCTCGGAAGTGGGACGGGTGGCAGTGATCACCGATACCGAGGCGCGCTGCAAGCGACTGATATTCCATCCGCGTATCCTGCCCTGTCAGGTCATCCTCGATCCGGAACTGACCCTGAGCCTGCCCGCCCACCTGACCGCTGCCACGGGCATGGATGCCCTGTCCCACAGTCTGGAGGCCTACTGCGCTCACACCTTCCATCCCCTGGCCGAGGGCATCGCCCTGCGGGGCATGGGACTGATCAAGGAGTACCTGCCACGGGCGGTGGCCGATGGCAGCGACCTGGCAGCCCGCACCCAACTGCTGGTGGCTTCGACCATGGGGGCCACAGCGTTCCAGAAAGGATTGGGGGCCATGCACGCCCTGGCCCATCCCCTGGGGGCCCGGTACAACGCCCACCACGGGCTGCTCAACGCCATCCTCATGCCCTACGTGCTGCAGGCCAACCGCCCGGTACTGGGTGACAAGCTGAGCCACCTGGCCCGCACCCTCGATCTGGACAACACTGGCGTCGACGGCGTACTGGACTGGGTGCTGGATTTGCGCCAGGCCATCGGCATTCCCAACACCCTGGCCGACATTGGTATCGACGCCGCAGAGGCAGCGCTGATCGGAGCCCAGGCGGTGGCCGACCCAACGGCGGCCACCAACCCGGTGCCTTTCACGGCAGAGCAATACGCACAGTTGCTGGGTCATGCCGTGACGGGGGAACTGAAGGCTGTCGACTGAGTGACTGAATTGTTCTAGGGCTGTCTGTCCAGCCGCACCCTAAGACGGAGAAACAAACACCAGGCACCGGGGATCACCACCCTGCCTAGGCGAGATCCCTCCTCACCCTCACCCAGACCCCGCCATAATTCGCCACATTTGAACGCGGTTGCACAGCACTGTGCGCCGGTCGCGTCATCTTTGTTTGCCCCAATAGCGTCATCGACTCGTTATCCACGATCAGGAGATGCGCCCAATGAACCCCATCGCTATCACCTTAGTTAGCAGCAACCGTGACAACCCAGAGAGCAGCCGCAACCCACGCCCGTCCGGACTGACCAGGCGCACCCATCCGCGCAGTGCCAGAGCCCATCGCCGGGCACTGCGCCGGGCGTTTAGGGAGGCCATTCGGCGGGCCTTAAGTCGGGGCAGTGTCGCCCTGCTCGCGGGCGCGATGGTGGCGGGTGCCAGCCAGGCCCAGGAGCGGACGCCCTACGTGCCCCTGTACACGACGGAAGGGGGTTCAGCCTACGTGCTGCTGAAGAGCGACAATGTGGTGGACAACTACCTGGCCATTCACTTTGACGCCGGCCACGGCTGTCAGGCCACGCTCACCGTACTCGACTATTACTTGGATCACTACAGCGAAGAAGAGCAGGCGGGATGGCAGGAATTGAACGGCCAGCAGTTTGGCACCGGTGTTCGCGCACAATTGGACGGTGCAGCGAAAGACGAAACCGAGGCGGTCATCCGCTTTGATTTTGACAACAGCAATGACAAGCCCGTGGGCCTGCTATCGGTGAGCTTTGCCGCGGACAGCAGTTTCATCCACGACCTGCAGGCCCACGACCAGGCGGCCCTGCGCTACCGGGATGCAGACGGCGAGTGGACCGGCAGCATCCAGTACTCACTGACCCACGCCCGGCAGGGCATAGGGTCGGCGGCCCTGCACTGTGAGGATCGACTGGCTACCGCAAGGGGACCCAGGCGATTTATGTTGTGAGGTGGGGGGTCAACCTGTGCGCCGCAGGCTCTGGCGCCGCGTCGGGACGGCACAACAGTGCGACCAGGTGGCTGAGGGGATCTCGACCGTCAGGGATGCTTCAGCCGAGTGCTGACTTCATCCCCTGAATCAGTCATCGCCAAAGCGCGCGATCTCGGCAATAAATGGGTCGGCGTACTCCTCGCATTTTTTCGGGCCTACCCCATCAATCGCCAGGAACTGTCCGTGGGTCAGCGGTCGTTCCCGGCACATGGCAATGAGGCTGCGGTCGTTGAACACCACAAAGGCCGGCACGTTCTTGGCATCCGCCAGGGATTTACGTAACGCTCTCAGGGCCTCCCACAATTCTTGGTCGTGGGCAGCGATTGCAGAGGTCGCTGCAGCCGCCGATTTTTTCCCAGTTGCAGGGCTGCCCTTGCCCGGGACAAGGCTGCGGTCTTTGCGAAACTCCAGCGCCACCTCGCCTTTCAGAACCTCCCGGGACATTTCGGTCAACTTGAGCGCACCGTGGCGCTCCATATCCACCCGGAGTACCCCCTGCGCCACCAATTGCCGCAACACGGAGCGCCACTCGTTGACGGAGATCGCGACACCGACGCCGAAGGTGGGCAGGTTGTGGTGGTCGTACTGGATGATGCGGTCGCTGAGCTTGCCGATGAGTACGTCTATCACATAGTTGGCGCCGAAGGTCTGCCCCGTTCGGTAGACCGCTGACAACGCCATTTGGGCGGCCTGGGTCCCGTCCCATGTCTCGGGGGGTTGCAAGCAGTTGTCACAGCGGCGGCAGGGCTCGGTGGTGGTCTCGCCAAAATAATCGAGGATGACATTGCGCCGACAGGAACTGACCTCACACAAACCCAGCATGGCGTTCATGCGCCGCCATTCCACACGCTTGAAATCTTCGCTGGCCTCAGACTCCATCAGTCGCTGTCGGATCCAGGCGACGTCCTGAAAGCCATACACCATCCACGCATCGGACTTGAGCCCATCCCGTCCGGCACGGCCGGTCTCCTGATAGTAGGACTCAATGCTCTTGGGCATATCCAAATGGGCTACGAAGCGCACGTCGGGTTTGTCGATGCCCATGCCAAAGGCAATGGTAGCCACCATGACCAGCCCGTCTTCCTCCAGAAACCGGCGCTGGTGCTCCTGCCGGGTATCGGCGGGTAGACCCGCGTGGTAGGGCAAGGCGTTAATGCCGTGATCGCTCAGCCAAGTGGCTGTTTCTTCCACCCGCCTGCGGCTACCGCAGTAGACGATGCCCGCACAACCGGGATGAGAGCCGCGGATAAAGGCGTGCAGCTGTTTGCGGGGGTCTTTCTTTTCAATGATGTTGTAGAAAATATTGGGCCGATCGAAACTGCTGACAAATTGGTTGGTGGCACCCAGTTGCAGCCGGTCAACTATTTCCTGTCGCGTGGTGGGGTCAGCGGTTGCGGTCAGTGCGATGCGGGGCACCCCGGGGAAAACACCGGCGAGGATTTCCAGCCGTAGGTAATCCTCCCGGAAGTCATGACCCCACTGGGAGACACAGTGGGCCTCATCGATGGCAAACAGGCCAACCTCCACCGCCTGCAGCAGGTCCAGGGTGCGCTGCTGCAGCAGACGCTCGGGGGCGACATAGAGCAGATCCAGCGCGCCGGCCCTGAGGGCCTGCTCAATCTCCAGGACCGCATCGTAGTCGAGAGTGGAGTTCAGGAACTCGGCCTTTACACCCAGGCCCTTGAGGGTGTCCACCTGATCCTGCATCAGGGCGATCAGCGGCGACACCACCACGCCGCAGCCTGCTCGCGCAATTGCCGGTACCTGATAGCAAATACTCTTGCCGCCACCGGTGGGCATCAGGGCGAGGGCATTGCCGCCGGCAATGACCGCGTCAACGACCTCCCGTTGCAGGGGTCGGAAGCTCTCGTAGCCGAAGACGTTATTGAGTATGTCGAGTGGGTTCATCTGTTTCGCAACCATCTGGTCAACGACGGGCGGCCACCTCTGTTGATCAACAAAAACCTGAAGATACGCTATGTCCCCTGCGTGATGTGCCACCGGGCCCCAGGCCTTTTAACCCAGAGTCATTAACGGTCTCGATCAGCACAAACTGCCAGCATACACAGTCCTGATTTTACAGTTAGCATAGGCCGGACGGGCCGGCTGCAATAACGAGCAAGACCCGTCACGACTGCAAACATTGAGGAACTGATGGTGTTGAGCGCGTACGGTCCGGTCATGGCATTCCCTGCCAAAACATCGATGGTGTTGCTGTTTGCCCTAAAACTGCTGTGGGCACCGATGGCATCCGCCAGCTATGCTATTTACATCGGCAAGAACCTCACCGCCGATGGCAGCGTCATGATCGGCGGTTCCGGTGACGAAGTATCCAGCCACTGGCTGGAGGTGGTCCCCGGGGCCAGCCATGCCCCGGGCGCTACCGTGACCGTGGGTGTTACCGCCGAAGCCTTTATGCCCGGGGTGTTCTCTGAAATCCCCCAGGCCGCCGAGACCTTCCGTTACCTGACCATGAACTATTCGGAGTACGAGGGCTTTCCCCCGCCCCTGACCAATGGCGGCCTGAATGAGCACAACGTCGCCGGACGGGATGTCTGGTCACCCTCACGCCCCGAATTGGTGGCCATGACCCCCAACCCCCAGACCGGGCCCCAGTACCGCGACCTGTCCCGCATTGCCATGGAACGGGCCCGCAGCGCACGGGAAGCGGTGGCGATCATCGGCGCCCTCATTGACCAGTACGGTTACTCCACCTACGGCGGCAACTCCCATATGTTCGCCGACGAACAGGAGGGCTGGGTGCTGCTCAACTTTGCCGGCGGTCAGGGACTGTGGGTCGCCGAGCGTCTGGGACCCGACGACATACGCATGTCCTACCCGGGGTATATCGGCGACATCCCACTGGATTTTGACAGCGACGATGACTTTATGGGGTCGGCGAACTTCATCGACTTCGCCGTGGAGCAGGGCTGGTACGACCCAAACAGCAATGAAGCTTTCAACGTTACGCGTGTCTACGGCGTCGATGCAGAGCGCTATCCCCGCAGCGCCATGGAGGCAGAACTGCGGGCGGCGGCCCCCATCAACCTGCGGGCCATGATGGACGCTGTGCGCGACCCCCGCATTGCCAAGGACTCCACCGGCTACGGTCAGGTGGCTGCCCTGAAACACAGCGCCCACCCGGAGCTCAACCTGCTGTGGATTGCCGCCACCGGCTCGGTAACCGCCCCCTTCCTCCCCTCCCTTCCCCACCCCCCCTCTCGCCTGCACTACCACCTTCCCCCGACGTCGTCTCACTCTTTCTCCTGGTTGGAGTCTTTGATGATGATGATGATGATGATGCTGATGATGATGATGA
>JAAXJC010000020.1:0-6643 GCA_012270045.1 Luminiphilus sp. | reverse complement strand
CCCTACCGCATTGGCGTGCAGGCCATCGCGCCCCAATTTGGCAAACATCGCTACCTCACCAAGGGCGAAGCCGCGGGCTTCCTGTTGCGGGACTGGCAGATCCAGGAGGCCACCGAGTTTGCGGGTCGCACCTTCAAGCGCCTGATGTATTTTACCTGCGACCGACCCGAGCAGTTTCTAGCCGAGGTCACCGACGCGCTCACTGCCTTTGAGAACCGGCTGATGGCAGAGCAGGAAACCGTGGTGGCTGTTGCCAACACCCTGTTCGATGCCGATAAACCGGAACTCGCCCGGGACTACCTGACCCGCTACAGCGCCGAGTCCGGCCTTGCCGGCCTGCGCCTGGGTAATGCCCTGCTGGCCAGCATTGAAGCACGCACGGAAGCGCTCTACGGCTACCGGGCACCTGAGGGTGATGTGGTCAGTGAACTGACTTACGATCGGATCGACTGCCTGCCCGACGCCGATTGAGGCCGGGACATACCGGGCTTGTCCTGCACAGACTTCACACGGCTCGACTCATCATCAACCGCGTCCATCGCCGTTGTCCCGCCGGGAGAAGCACCTCTGGTCGCGCCATGCTCCACATATTCGGTGAGTTAGAGTACGGGGTAGCTACAGCCGCAATCAGCCGGGCTCGGTCTGCTGCAACCGCGCCCGGAGTTCATTTTTGCGAATCTTGCCCGTGGTGGTTTTAGGCAGCTCGCCAAACACCACTTTCTTTGGCCGCTTGAACCCGGCCAGCCGTTCCCGGGCGTACTCGAGTAATTCCTGCTCGCCGGCACTGACGCCCTCGACAAGCTCCACAAAGGCACAGGGCACTTCCCCCCATTTGTCGTCAGCCATGGCCACCACCGCAACAAAAGCCACCGCCGGGTGGCTGTGCAGTGCATTCTCCACCTCAATGGAAGAAATGTTCTCGCCACCCGAGATGATGATGTCCTTGGCCCGGTCGCGGATTTCGATGTAACCGTCGGGGTGCTGCACCGCCAGATCCCCGGACCAGAACCAGCCGTCCCGGAAGGCCTGGGCGGTTTCTTCAGGACGCTTGTAATACCCCTTCATGACGATATTGCCCCGGAAGGCCACCTCGCCCTGGGTTTCACCATCCAGGGGCACCGGCAGACCGGTGTCAGGGTCCAGCACCAGTACGTCCTCCTCCAGTTCGTAGGCCACCCCCTGGCGGGCCTTGAGTCGTGCCTGTTCCTCCATGGGCAGTTTCGACCAGTCGGGCTTTTCCGCACAGACCACCGCCGGGCCGTAGACCTCGGTCAGGCCATAGACATGGGTGATGGCAATGCCCATGGCCTCCATGGCGGCAATCACCGGCGCCGGGGGCGGCGCCGCCGCGGTCATCATGCGCACCTGTTGGTCAAAGGGCTGACGCTCCGCCTCGGTGGCACCGGCAATCATCGACATGATGATCGGTGCGCCGCAGAGGTGGGTGACACGATGCTCGGCAAAGGCCGCATAAATGCCTCCGGCCGTGGGGCCGCGCATAAACACGTGGGTGCCCGCCAACAGGGTGACGGTCCAGGGAAAGCACCAACCGTTGCAGTGGAACAGGGGCAGGGTCCACAGATAGATCGGGTGATGGGGCATGGCCCAGGTCACCACGTTGTTTACCGCATTGGTCCAGGCACCCCGGTGGGAGTAGACCACCCCCTTGGGTTGGCCGGTGGTACCCGAGGTGTAGTTGAGGGCCAGGGCATCCCACTCGTCATCGGGCAGCCCATAGCCAAAGTCCTCCCTGCCCTCGGCCAGCAGTGCCTCGTAGGTCAGCTCACCGATGCGAGCCCCCCCGGGGCCTTCGGAGTCTTCAATGTCGATCACCAGCAGATCCCGGCCAGAAAGGCGGACCGCCTCGGCGGCCAAGGCCGAGAACTCGGTGTCCACCAGCAGCACCGACGCCTCGCCGTGGCCCAGGATGTAGCCCAGGGTGCTGGCCTCCAGCCGCACGTTATTGGCGTTGAGCACGGCGCCCAGCAGTGGGATGGCCAGGGCACATTCCAGCGCCTCGGGAATATTGGGGGCAATCAGGGCCACGGTATCGCCCTTGCCGACACCGCGCTGGCCCAGTGCCGACGCCAGGCGCTTGCAGCGCGCTGCCACCTCGCCCCAGTTGCGGCGGATGCTGCCGTGGATCTGGGCGGGCAGTTCCGGGTGTACCCGCTCGACGCGTTTTAAAATGGATACCGGTGACAGCGGCGTGTGGTTGGCCGCGTTGCGCTCAAGCTCCGGGCCATCAAACCCCATCGGAACCCGAGGCGGCGGTCAGTGCCGCGGCGGTGATTTTTTTCTTCGGATCATAAAAGGGCTTCTGCACCACCCTGGCCAGGCGTTGTCCGTCGGGCATGGCCACCTCCAGCTCGGTATCCAGCGCCGCGTGCTCAACGGCGACCATCGCCAGGGCGATGTTCTTTTCCAGCCGGGGGGAATACACCGCCGAAGTCACCTTACCCACGGTTGCGCCCCCGACACTGAGGGCCCAGAAACGGGTATTGGGGCCGGCCAGAGGCGGGCCGTCGATGACCAGACCCACCTGACGCCGGGTAACCCCGTTGTCACGGATGCGTTTGAGCGCCGCTTTGCCGACAAACTCGGCATCCGAGTCCAGAGCCACCAGGCGATCGAGGCCCAGCTCAAAGGGATTGGTCTGGTTATCCATATCGGCATGGTAGGACAGCATACCCCCTTCGATACGACGAATGGTGGAGGTGTGACCGGGCTTGAGCCCGAAGGGCTGCCCTGCGGCCATGATCGCCTCCCACAACTCGCCACCCCGACTGCCATCCAGCAGGTAAATTTCATAGCCCAACTCGCTGGACCAACCGGTGCGGGATACCACCACCGGAATACCGACCACGTGGTATTCACGCAGCCAGTAATAACGCAGATCGGCAATGTCCTCACCGAACAGGGCCCGGGCAATCTCTCCGGACCTGGGCCCCTGCAGTTGCAGGGGAGAGACATCGGGCTCACAGATGTGAACGTCCAGACCCGCGTGCACCGCCACCCCCTGGGCCCAGAGCAGGATGTCGCTGTCCGCGAGGGATAGCCAGAACTTGTCCTCGGCCAGGCGCAGCAGCACCGGGTCGTTGAGAATGCCGCCCTCGGCGTTGGTAATGAGCACGTATTTGCACTGGCCCACGGCGAGACTGGACAGGTCCCGGGGCGTCAGCAACTGCACAAACTGAGCGGCGTCGGGCCCGGTGATCTGCACCTGGCGCTCCACTGCCACGTCGCAGAGGATGGCATCGTTGACCAGGTTCCAGAAGTTCTGCTCCGGGTCACCAAAGTCCCGGGGGATGTACATGTGGTTATAGACCGAAAAGTCCCGGGCACCCCAGCGCACCGTCGCATCGAAGTACGGCGATTTGCGGATTTGGGTCCCGAAACCGAATTCCATGCCTTGTTCTGTTGTCATACCCAGACTCCAATTTACTGCGCGGTGCATCGCGCGGATAACGGGTCAACCCGTAGGACTGAAACCCTCCAACTCACCCATAACGTTGCTAGGCCCAGCGTTCACATCCAGAACCGGAGGAGCAGCATGCTACGCAAGCGGTGTTGCGGGGCATAGCCCCGAAGCGGTCCAATTGCGTCTCCTGCCGCAGCGAAAGCGTCATCCCGGTGGCGACCTTCGCCACAACCCGCGCCGGCCCCGACCGCTGACCGACAATCTACCCCTTTAGGGGAATGGGGCATCTCCCGATAGGTTGTTACGGTAACGGCCTATTCAGGATTCTCAACGCTACCAGGGAGGAAGCATGAAGCACTTTTTGCGCATTCAGCGCCGATTTTCTACACGCCAATCAAGTTCAGTTCAGGTCGCACTGGGGCGCGGTCTTGGTGCCTTGCTGCTGGCGGCTGTCATGACCGGCTGTGGCAGCGAGACCGGGCAGGAATTTATTGCCGAGCAGATCACCGAGGCCCTGTCGGGGGTCGAGGATATCGATATTGATGTGGACGGCGATACCATCTCCTATGCCATCGGCGGCGAAAATGGTTACAAAGCCACCTCGGGGAAGGGTATCCAACTGCCCAAAGACTTTCCGGATGACGTGCTGGTGTACGACGACGCGGAGATCATCTCCACGGTTGAGAGTGCCGATGGATTCATGGTGAGTTTGTCCAGCGAGGCAGACCCCGGGGACATCAAGACCACTTACCTGGACTTTTTTGAAGATAACGGCTGGCAGCAGGAACTACTTGCGGACTATGGGGCCATGTGGAGCACCCAATACACCAAGGGAGCGCGTTCATTGAACGTTCTTCTGATGCAAGGGGATGACCAGCCCAGCAGCATTTCGCTCACGCTGTCCAAGCGCTCAGAGTAACGCCTTACCCCACCGAACCGCCCAACGAGTTGGGGATGTCAGTACCCTGCAAGGCAAGGTGCTGACAGGTTCCGAAATTGACTTTGGGCAAAGGCTGCTGGCGGTCTACCCCCAGCAGCCGGTCGGCTATTCCGACCCCATGGGGTCGGCATCAATCGGATGGCCTCAGTTGGCTGCCACGCTGGCTGGCGCATCCGGCGCTTCGGCTTCGCCCCGGGCCACCGCATCCCAGGCCTGCTTGACCACGTAGGCGCGAATGGCGTCGGTCTCTGCCTTGTCCAGCCGATCACCAACCCCCACCATGCCCCGATCACTGAGGGCGCCGTCCCGGACCACGGTATCCCAGGCGCTTTCGGTTGCCGTCATGGCTGACCAGCGCAGGTCGGGAAGGACCCCGGAACTGACCGCGAAGGCGCCGTGGCACCACTGGCAGTTGGCGGCAAACAGTGTCAGGCCCTTGCTGTGTTGGGCTTCGTCGCCGATGGGTGCACTCTTGGGGGTGCGGGCAATCCCGATCTCCAGGGGTTTGGGAAGCTCGCCGTTACCGCCCACCTTGAAGGTAATAACACGACCAGTTTCGGGACCCACCGCGTCCTCGAACACCACGCCGTAGACCATGGCAATGGTGCTGCCCCAGCCCGACAGGATGGAAATGTACTGTTCGCCGTCCACCTCGTAGGTCATGGGCGCCGCACCGGGGCCCCCTACCAGACCGTGGGCCCAGACCCGCTCACCGGTCTCGGCGTCGTAGGCCACCAGTTCACCCGCCTTGTTGGCCTGGAACACCAGGCCACTGGCCACCGACAGGGTGCCGCCGTTGAAAGGTACCGGGAAGGGTACGGCCCAGCGCGCCTCTCCCTTGACCGGGTCCCAGGCCAGCAGTGAGCCACCGCCCATCTCGCGCAGACCCTCAATGCCGCCCGGGGGAATTTCCAGCGGCCAGCCCGCATCCTCGCGATAACCAATGTTCCAATTGCTCTTGACCGGGTTGTCCGGGTCCGGATGGCTGTAGACCAGGGGCCAGATGTTGGTGGGGATGTACACCAGCCCGGTGTCCGGGCTGTAGGACATGGGGTGCCAGTTATGGGCACCAGTGGGCCCCGGCAGCACCACGAAATCCTCCTCCAGACTGCGCGCCTCGGGCACCTCAATGGGCCGGCCGTTTTCGTCGATACCGGTGGCCCAGGTCATGTCGGTAAAGGCATCCGCTGAAATCAGCTCACCGGTGGCCGCATCCAGCACATAAAAGAAGCCGTTCTTGGGTGCCTGCATCACCACCCGGCGTGGCGCGCCGTCGACACCCAGGGGCAGTTCGGCGAGCAGCATGGGTTGGGTCGCCGTGTAGTCCCACATATCACGGGGCGTGGTCTGGTAATGCCATTTGTAGCTGCCGGTATCGGCGTCCACGGCGACGATGGACGACAGGAACAGGTTGTCACCGTCGCTGTCCGGGTCGCGTATCTCGGCGTTCCAGGGCGAGCCGTTGCCCACCCCCAGCAGCACCTGGTCGTTGACGTGGTCGTAGACAATGGCATCCCAGACCGTACCGCCACCGCCGTCGGTAACCCAGGCACCGGTATCACCCCAGGTGTCATTGGCCAGTCGCGCCAGGGCTTCGTCGCTGACCGCACCGTCGGGCGCCTTGTCCGGGTTCGGCACGGTATAAAACCGCCAGACCAGTTCGCCGCTGTCCGTGTCATAGGCGCTAACGTAACCACGCACGCCCAGTTCGGCACCGCCGTTGCCAATCATGACCTTGTCCTTCACCACCCGGGGGGCGCCGGTAATGGTGTAGGGCTTGCTCTGGTCGACGGTCACCACGCTCCAAACCACGTCACCGGTCTTAGCATCCAGGGCCTCCAGGCGGCCGTCGAATACCCCGACAAACACCTTGCCTTCATAGACGGCCAGTCCGCGGTTGATTACGTCGCAACAGCCCTTGGCGGCATCTTCCCCAGATACCTCCGGGTCATAGACCCAGATCTCTTCCCCGGTTCGCGCATCCAGGGCATAGACCACCGACCAGGAGCCGGTGACGTACATCACGCCGTCCACCACGATCGGCGTCGCCTCAACACCCCGCGGCTTCTTCATGTCATAGACCCAGCCAATGCCCAGGTCCGGCAGGGTATCGCGGTTGACTTTGGTCAGGGTGGAGTGGCGGGTCTCGTCGTAGGAGCCGCCGTAGGTGAGCCACTGCTCGGGCTGCTCCGCGGCGGTGTCCAGCCGCTGCTGGTCTACCGCCGCAACCGGGGCCTGCTCGGCAGGCGCCGCAGTCTCGTCAGTGGCAGCCATCGGGTCAT
>JAAXJC010000032.1 GCA_012270045.1 Luminiphilus sp. | reverse complement strand
CCCGGCGACCATGGTCTGCGCCTGGTGCTGCTTGAGGCGGCTTATCCACAACACCTGCTGGATGGTGATGCGGTCATCAAAATCATGAACGAACCCATGTACTGGGCTTTTTGCTGGGCGGCGGGTCAGTGCCTGGCACAATTCCTGACCGAGCAGCCCCATTATGTGGCCGGCAAGCGGGTCCTGGATTTTGGTGCCGGGTCGGGCGTCGTCGCTCTGGCGGCCGCAAGGGCCGGTGCCCGCTCTGTGGTGGTATGCGATTCCGATCCCCTGGCCTGTACAGCCAGTCGTTTGAACGCTGCCCTGAATGGCGTGGCAATCGAGACCATATCTGACCTCGAGCAACTGACCGGGGCTGCGGACTTGGTCCTGGCGGCGGACGTGCTTTACGACAGGGGAAATCTGCACTGGTTGCAGGCCTTTCTTAATGTTGCCCCTTGTGTTCTGCTTGCCGATTCCAGAATCCGGGACTTCTCGGAGCCCGGTTACAGCTTGTTGACAACTCGCAGCAGTCACACCCTGCCGGACCTGGACGAGTCTGGGGAATTCAGGCAGGTGCGGGTGTATCTGGGTGAACGCCAAGGGGGCGATTGAGGGTTATCTGAATGTCTGATCACGCAGTTGTCAGTGTGGCCTGGCTGCGGGCCAACCTGGACGCACCCGGCATAGCGCTGTTGGATGCGTCCTGGCACATGCCCGCCTCAGGCAGGAGCGCCCACAGCGAGTTTCTGGAGGTCTCCCTGCCCGGCGCGGGATTTTTCGATATCGACCAGATAGCCGATCAGGGCAGCACGTTGCCCCACAGCTGTCCGTCAGGCGATGACTTTGCCCTGGCCATGCAGGCCCTGGGTATCAGGAATTCTGATTTCGTGGTGGTTTACGACAGTCTGGGTATGTTCAGCGCCGCCCGGGCATGGTGGCTGTTGCGCCTGTTCGGTCACAGGCGGGTGGCAGTGCTGGCTGGGGGGCTGCCCGCTTGGCAAGCGCAGGGATTGCCGACGGTGCCGGGCGCCCCGCCCAGCGCGGCGAGTGAGCCCTTCAGTGTGCAATTTAATGAGCAACTGATAGCTCGTTTTGAAGACGTCGCCCGCGCCGTTGAGGGTGACGGAAGCGCTGTGCTCGATGCCCGTTCCCCCGGTCGCTTCGCGGGTGCAGAGCCCGAGCCGAGACCGGGTCTGTCCAGTGGGCACATGCCCGGGGCCATCAATATTCCCTTCAATCACGTGTTGGATACGGACAAAGGCACGCTCAAATCTGCGGAAGAGCTACGGCTCGTGTTCGGCGATCAGCTACCGCCGTCCGGGGCCGATGTTATTACCAGCTGCGGCAGCGGCGTCACTGCCTGTGTGCTGGCCCTGGCGCTGCACACCCTGGGCATCACAGCGAGGGTCTATGATGGCTCGTGGTGCGAGTGGGCCAGTCGTGCCCCGGACACCATCGAGCTTGGGGGAGGGCCGTGATGCCGGTCGCACCATGCCCAAGCACCACCGAACCGCGGGTTACCGCTAGCCCCCGACGGCGTATGTTAAACTTTTGTTTGATAACTGACGTCTGCCATCCAAATTACCCAAAAAAGAATAAAGGGCTTTGAAGAAGCAAACCTTTTGTCGCATCTGTGAAGCCAGCTGTGCCCTTGAAGTCACGGTCGAGGAGGGCGTGGCCGGCCACATAGCGCCCCGCAGCAGTCACCGTGGCACCCTTGGCTTTGCCTGTATGAAGGGGCTGGCCCAGAGTGAACTCTACAACTCCCCCGACCGCTTGCAGACACCGCTGAAACGGGTGGACGGGCAGTTTCAACCGATCAGTTGGCTGGATGCCCTGCGGGAGATCGGCGCGGTGGTGCGGGCCGAACGAAAAATCAGTCCCCATCGTATTGGTATGTACGTTGGTACCGCTGCCGGCTTCAGTCTGCTGCACCCAATATTCGCCCAGGGGTTCATGGACGGCATTGGCTCACGCAATGTCTACAGCTCGGCGACCCAGGATTGCGCCCACCGCTTTGCTTCCTCCCAGGCCATTTACGGCTTCCCGTTTACCCAGCCCTTTCCCGATTTGGACAATCTCGAGTTCCTGCTGATTCTGGGCACCAACCCGGTGGTGTCCAAGTGGACGTTTTTGCAGGTGGCCCATCCGGTGCGCCGGCTCAAGGAAATTCTCAAGCGCGGTGGCCGCGTCCTGGTGGTGGATCCCCGGGAGACCGAAACCGCCAAAGTGGCCGGTGAGTATCAGCCCATCGCACCGGGCTCCGACGTTTATTTCCTGCTGAGCTTCCTGCATGAATTGCTCAAAATCAGGAGGCCGGCGGAGGTATTGGATGCCGAGCTGTATCAGGGTATCGACCAACTGGACAGCGTAGCCAGTCCCTGGCCCCCCGAGCGCACCGAGGCAATGACGGGCATTGCACCAGCGGTGCTGCGGGACATGGTTGCGGCGTTCACTGCCGCCCGGGGTGCGGCCATAGCAACAGGCACGGGCCTGGGAATGGGCGGGCAGGGCACCCTGGCCCAGTGGCTGGTGGAGGTCATTGTTGCCCTGAGTGGCAATCTCGATCGCAGCGGTGGCCACCTGGTGGGACAGGGTATTTTTGATTTCGCGGCCTACGCCAAGCGCAAGGGTCTGTTTTCCCGTGAACTACGCTCCCGGGTAGGAAATTTTCGGCAACTGAATGGCGCCATGCCCGGGGGCATACTGGCCGATGAGATCCTCACCCCCGGTGATGAGCAACTGACCACACTGTTTGTCACCGGTGGGAACCCGCTGATGACCATGCCCAATGCCCGGCGGCTACGTGAGGCTATGGGTTCACTGAAGCTGCTTGTGGTCACCGATATTTATCTGAATGAGACGGCCAGTGAGGCCGACTACGTGTTGCCCGCTACATCGCCCCTCGAGCGCCCTGATCTGCCCTTTGTTTTTCCGCTGTTTCTGGGCCTCCAGTCCATACCCTACCTTGCCGCAACCGAAGCGGTGGTGGAGCCCCCGGGTGAGACCCGGGACGAAGCAACTATATATACCCAGCTGGCCTCCGCCTGCGGTGTGGGTCTGTTCGGTTCCAGGGTGCTTCAGGGGCTGCTGGGGACGATTACCCGATTCAATCGGTGGCGGGGTAAGGGGTTTCCCCAGCGCTGGCTGCTGGATCGTATTCTGCGGCACAATGGAGCCCCCAATTTCAACCAACTGCTAGATCACCCCGATGGCTACCCTATTGAGGGAGCCAAGTCCGGTAGTTTTTTGGGTAAACGGGTAACCACCGAAAACGGTAAAGTACAGCTCGCGCCGGATGAGTTTCTGGAGGGGGTTGCCGCCCTGACCGGTGAGATGGCGGGCGGACAAAGGGCATTTCGACTGATCTCAAAGCGTCGACACAATACACATAACAGCTGGACCCAGAATGTGACCTCATTGACCCGGGGCGACAACGAACAAACCAACGTCGCTTATATGCACCCCGATGATCTTGCCGATCTCAATATTGAGGCCGGGCTTGCCATCGATATCGCTTCTGATGCGGGCACCATCCGGCTGCCGGTGACGCCCCTGACCACTCTGGAACGGGGGTTGGTGTCTGTGCCCCACGGCTGGGGTCACCAACACGCCCTGGGGCTCTCCATCGCCAGTAAACTCAGGGGGGCGAACGTCAATATACTCGCCTCGGATGGTCCTGAAGCCCTGGAGTCTTTCTCCGGCATGGCCCATTTAACGGGAATACCCGTGTCGGTTTCCGCCGCCGCCGCCCCGGTAAACCAAGACAGCTGGTCGGGGATCTGAGTCCTATGGTTATTGTTATGGTTGTCGATGCCTGGGATCAGCCCTTCAACGGCACCGTCGTGTCCTCACGCCGCTTCGCCGAGGCCATGGTGGCGATGGGCATCACCGTTCGGGTACTGGCGCTGGAAGGTCAGGCGCACCCGGTGGCGGGAGTGGAGCTCTACGAGTTCCCCAAATTATCGATCCCCGGGGTCAACCGGGTGATGGAGACCATGCGGGTGCAACTGGCCAAGCCCGAGCGTCTGCGAATCCGGGATGCCTTACAGGGTGCCAGCCTGCTGCATGTCCAGTTCCCCTTGTTTCTGGGTGGCATGGCGATCACCGAGGCGCGACGGATGCAGCTGCCGGTGGTTGCATCCTTCCACGTGCAGGCCGAGAACATCCTCCGCAACCTGAAACTACCCACGCCCGTACTGTCGACCGGGGTTTATGCGTTGATGCGCCACTTCATCTTTCGGCATGCCGATGTGGTGCTGGCACCCTCGGCTTTTGCCCGGACACTGGTCCGGGATGCCGGCATCGACGGGCGGGTTGAGGTGCTGTCAAACGGCGTTCCCGCGGATCAGCTGGCCGCTTTTCAGGAGCGCCAGGAGTTGCCTGAGCAGGTAAGTGTGCTCTGCGTGGGGCGGCATGCGCCAGAGAAGCGCTATGACCTGATCATCAAGGCCCTGGCGTCGGTGACCGACAAGCACCGCTTCACGGTCACCTTTGCCGGCATGGGGCCAGCGCGCGGCGCTCTGGAAAAGCTCAGTGCCCGATTGGGAGTGGCCGCCTCCTTCGTATCGCCCTCGGACGAAGAACTGAAAGCGTTATACGCCCGCGCCGACCTGTTCCTGCACGCCGGCGAGAGTGAGCTGGAGGGCATGTCGGTCATGCAGGCGATGGCGGCGGGGGTACCGGTCATCGTGTCGGATTCCCAGGCTTCAGCCGCCGGAGAGTTGACGGCCATTGCGGAAAGCCGCTTCAGTTTCCCGGACGCCGGCGCGTTGGCCCGCAGGATTGATGAGCTGACCCAAAACCCCGACCTGGTCAACCGGATTAGTCGGGAAAACCACGAGGCGATGCGCAGGCTGGACCACCGCCAGTCCGTCAACGCGCTGCTCGATGTTTATGCCGGGTTGCATGCCGGGATTGTGCTGCCGGACGGTTTAAATGAGGCGGCTTGAAGCCTGGGTAACCCTTTGCTTTAAACACCCCCGTAAGACACTGCTGGCGCTATTGGGGGTGACCCTGCTGGCGGGAATTTTTGGCGCCAGCAAGTTCCAACTCAATTCTTCCATGGATGACGTCATAAAACCCCGTGCCAGCGACCAGTGGTTTCGGGATGACGAGACGCTAAAAGCCGCCTTCCCCCAGTTACGTGATCTGGCTATCGTGGTTATCTCCGGGCCATCTGCAGAAGATGGCTCCCGGGCAACGGACCGGATTCTGACGACAGTTCCAGAGGATATTGCCCCTGACCAGGTCACCACGCCCACTCGGGAGTCGGTTATCCGGGAAGCCATCGCGTTCTACCTCAGCAGTAATGACTTCGAGAACCTGATTGCATCCCTGGAACTGCTGACAACCCTGAGTACCACCCTGCACGATGTGGGTGCATTGACGGGGGCCCTGGGGATTCTTGCCTCTGATCTCCCGGACAGCGCCCCCCCGATGCTGATGGAGCTTCTGCAGGGACAGGACTCCAGCCTCGACGAGCTGGCCGCGTTGTCGGACGCGCCCACCGCAATTGCGGGCTCTGATGGCCTGTTTTACGAATTGGTGCTGGTCAACGTCAAACCCGACTACGGCCAGCAGATGCCCGCGTCGGACATTGTGGCCAGACTGGAGGCATGGGTGACTCCCACTGCCGCGGCGTTCCCCCAGCTTTCGGTGGCCATGACCGGGGATGTGGTGCTCGCCAACGAGGAGATATCCGACGCCCTGGGCGGGGTCAAGCTGGCGGCCGCCCTGTCCACGGTGTTTTTGATTCTGGTTGTTGCCCTGGGGGTGCGCTCCTGGGTTCTGACCTTGGGGATGGTGGCCCTGGTCGCTATCGGCAGCCTGTGGACCCACGGTTTGGCGATGATTACCGTTGGCCAATACAACACACTGTCCCTGGCGTTTCTGGTTATGTTCTTCGGCCTCGGGGTGGATTTTGGATTGCACTATGGCCTGGCGGTCAGGGAAGTCTGCAGGCAGCAGGACGCGGTCGCGAAGGCTGTGCGCAATACCGGGGTCGCGCTGTTGCTGTCCGCCCTGACCACAGCACTGGCTTTTCTGTCTTTCACACCCACCGAGTACAACGGTTTGGGTGAGTTGGGGGTTATCTCTGCTGGTGGCATGCTGGTGGCCATATTCCTGACGGTGACTTTGTTACCCGCCCTGTTTGGATGGTTGGGTCTACCCCTGTCCGAAACGGCTTCGGCTTCACCTTCTCGGTTCAAGTGGCCAGCAGCGGGGGTGGTCCTCATGATCTGGCTGACCCTGGGAGTGGCAGGGGCGTTCAAGGCGCGGGATGCCAGCTTTGATTATTCGGTCGCGGGTCTGCGCAACCTGGATACACCGGCCATGACCCTGCTGGAGCAGTTGCAACGGGCGGGATTCAGCACCGACTACAGTATTTCCACGCTGGTCGACCCGGCTGTGGTCGACGACCTCAAGGCTTCGCTGTTGTCACTGGATGCGGTGGGTTATGTTGCCTCGATAGACGATTTTTTCCCGGAAGCCGATGCGGTTGAACGCAGTCAGCAATTGTCCCAGCTGCGCTCGGCCCTGGATCGGGTAGCTGAATTTCCGCCCCTGCAGCCCGCCATGGTACGGGCGCAGCTCGCCGCATTGGAGAGCCAGCCCAGTTTGTCATCCGAGGTGCAGGAGCTGGTGGACAGCCTGGTGGCCTATGACGATTCAGAGTTGCTGGACCTCGACCAGAGCATCCGCCGCACCCTTGCCGGTTGGCGGTCCGAGTTTGAGCCGTTGCTGACCAGTACCGCGCCCCAGATGACCGACTTTTCCCCCGATTTACTGGGCCGCTGGGTGATGCCCGATGGCCGGTATCGCCTGGAGATTGGTCCCTCCGCCCCCACCCATAACCGTGCCGGGCTGGACTATTTTGTCAGTGAAGTGCGCTCGGTGGTCGATAACGGGGGTGGTCGTGCGGTGATTGAGCATGGCGTAGGCACTGTTGTGGTCCGGGCGTTCAAGCAGGCATCGCTGATCGCGCTGGCGGCTATCGGGCTGCTTCTGGCGCTTTACTACCGGGGGATTGTCATGCCCATCGTGGTGATCATCCCACTGATGTTAACCACGCTGCTCACTTTTGCGGTGATGGAATCGATCGGCCTGTCCCTGAATATGGCCAATGTATTGGTGGTGCCGTTGATTTTTGGCCTGGGTATAGACTCCGCCATCCACGTTGCCCATCGTTACCAGGTACTGGGTTCCATGCAGCAGTTGATGCGTTCCAGTACGCCCCGGGCGGTTCTGCTGTCAGCAATCACCACAGTGGCCACTTTCGCTTCCCTGATGACCAGCGCCCATCGCGGTGCGGCCTCCCTGGGCCAGTTGCTCACCATTGCCATTCCCATCATGGTGCTGGTGACCTTTTCACTGGTTCCTGTTTTGATCGACTATCTCGGTCGTTTCTCATCCCGTCCAACCCACAGCTGACAGGTGGCTTAACCCATGCAGTCGATTTGGCAGAGACCCGATTCCAATATTCCAAAAGCAGAAGCGCTGGTTCGTGTGCTGGTGGTCTATGTGCTGGCGTTGTTTGCCGCGGGTCTGGTACTGGCCTTCTCTGACGCTAACCCCCTGTGGCGCGCGCTGATGGCTGACCTGGTCGCCACCCTGGTGGTGTTTGCCGCCAGTCGTTGGCATCGGAACAGCAGTTTCTACGATGCGTTCTGGTCGGTCATTCCGCCGTTACTGATGCTTTGGTGGATGACCCAGGGTGACAGCGGCGTGCTGGTCAGGGAGTTTTTGGTGCTGGCGCTGATTTTGTACTGGGCGACGCGACTCACCAGCCACTGGGCCTATTACTGGCCGGGGCTGCATCATGAGGACTGGCGCTACCCCATGCTGCGGAACCGGTCCGGACGGGGAGCGGTGTGGATGGATTTACTGGGGATTCATGTGTTCCCGACCCTGCAGGTATTTATGGGTATGCTGCCGGTGTACGCGCTGACGGTGTTGGGTGGGCGGCCATTCAATTGGCTGGATATCGTCGCCGCAGTGGTTACCTTCTCGGCCATCACCCTCCAGATGGCGTCGGACTTCCAGTTGCATGCCTTCGCGGACCGAGCAGAGCCGGGCGCAAGCCTTGATACCGGCCTGTGGGCCCGTTGCCGACACCCGAATTATCTCGGTGAAATAGGCCTGTGGGTGGGCCTGGCGCTGTTTGGTCTCGCCGCCTACCCGGCGGGGTGGTTGTGGGTTGGCCTGGGGGCGATTGCAATGATTTTGATGTTTCGCTTCGCCAGCATTCCCATGATGGAGGAACGCTCCCTGGAACGCCGCCCTGAATACGCTGACGTCATGGCACGTATTCCCATGTTGCTGCCCAGGGTCTTTGGAAAATCCCTTGGTCATTGAGACCGAGAGGCTGCTACTGCGTCAGCCCATCCCGGAGGACTGGTCCGGAGCCCGGCAGTTTCTCACCTGCAAGGAGACCATGCGCGCCCGGGGCGGGGCTCAGCACGAGGCCGACGCCTGGCGTACGTTCGCCAGTTGGATTGGCGTGTGGCAACTCACCGATGCGGCTATGTTTGCGGTGGTGGACAAGGACTCGGGCCAATGGATAGGCCGGGTCGGACCCTGGTATCCACTGCACTGGCCGGTGCGGGAAGTCGGCTGGGGCTTGCACAGGGACTGGTGGGGCAGGGGGCTTGCCCTGGAGGCCGCCCGAGCGTCCATCCGGCATGCCTATGAAGCCCTGGACTGGGATAGCGTCAGCCACCTGATCGACGACCGCAATGTAGCCTCCCAGCATTTGGCAGAAAAATTGGGGTCACAGCCGGTAGGTCGAGTCGAAATGCCCGGCCAATTTGGTGGCTCTGAAATCACGGTCTGGCAGCAGCAGCGACCGTTGGTGGATTGAGCTGGCAACCGGGCAACGCTACTGCTGCCCGGCCATCGGAAATTTTCTCTCCTGACGAAGTCCGAATCTCCGGCGTAAACTACCGCGACGGGAATACCCCGCCCATGCGTACAGGGAATGAATCGCCGGGAAAGGAGACGGGCATGAAGCCGATCAGGATGGGTTCCAGGGAAGCAGGCTGGATTGGGTTCCAGGACGCTTTGCGGGTTGTCGCCATGGGCCTCACGCTGGCCCTGTTGGGTCCCCTGTCGATGGCGGAGGCGGCCTCAAACGCATTCAATTCGCTGCTGGACAGCGTACAGCAGACACGAAGCGGGACCATCGATAAACCGGATGACCCGGATACCGTTGACGCGGCTCCCTTTGCAACCGAAGCCAGCACGGTTCGGTTTTTATCCCAGGCGACCTTTGGCGCCACACCCGATGATGTAGAGACCCTGGTAGGGACCTCGGTGTCCGCCTGGCTGCGGGAGCAGTTTCAGGCCGAGCCCTCGGATTACCTGGCGACGGTGGAGAGCTACCAGGACCCCCTGCCATTCCTGATCGACAATCCCTGGAATCGGCAGGCAACCACCTTTGCCTTCTGGAAACACAGCATCGCGGGCTCGGACCAGCTGCGCCAGCGCATGGCCTGGGCCCTGTCCCAGATCCTGGTGATTTCCAACGGCAATAATGACCCCCTCAGGGAATACCCCGAGGCTGTGGCCTATCACCACAGCCTGTTGAGCGCCCACAGTTTCGGCAATTACCGGGCATTGCTGGAGGACATCACCTATTCCCCGGGCATGGGCTATTACCTGACTTACATGGGCAATCAAAAGGCCGACCCCGAGACCGGGCGTCAGCCCGACGAGAACTATGCCCGTGAACTGATGCAGTTGTTCAGCATTGGACTGATTGCACTCGATGACGATGGGACACCGAGTTACCCGGCTGACGGCGCTGCCGAAGTGGTCGAACTGTATACCAATGAAGACATCACCGGCCTTGCCAAGGTGTTCACCGGGCTCAACCTGTCAGTGGACTACACGTTGGCGCGGGCCGATCCCGATGCCCCCGAGGTGCTGGCCAGCTGGCGTGAGCCTATGGTGGTTGATCCGGAGTACCACTCTACGGCGGCCAAAACCTTTCTCGGTCTGACCATTCCCGAGGACACCGGCGCGCAGGACAGCATTGACCTGGCCCTGGACCACCTGATGGGCATCAGCAGCATGGCCCCGTTCCTGTCCCGGCAGTTGATCCAGCGGTTTACCACATCAAACCCCAGCTCCGACTACATTTTCAGGGTCACCCAGGTATTCAACTCGGGGCGCTACACCCTGCCCGATGGCACGCCGGTAGGCAGTGGTCAGCGGGGTGATCTTGCCGCCACCTTGGCGGCCATTCTGCTGGATC
Source organism: Luminiphilus sp. (assembly GCA_012270045.1). Lineage (GTDB taxonomy): Bacteria > Pseudomonadota > Gammaproteobacteria > Pseudomonadales > Halieaceae > Luminiphilus. The sequence continues at coordinate 16,670 of JAAXJC010000032.1, read as the reverse complement.
CGGAGAATCTGTCCCCTGAAGATGCCAATCAGTTTGGCAAAATCCGTGAACCGGTGCTGCGGTTTACCCAGTGGGCGCGGGCCTTCAATGTCGGCACGTTGACCCCCGAGTACACCCTGGAGCTGTACGACGTGGGCTCACAGACCGGTATCGGCCAGGGCTTGCTGCAACATCCCTTTCGGGCATCTTCGGTATTCAACTTTTATCGGCCCGGTTACGTGGCGGCGGGGACTGAAAGTGGTGCCCTGGGCATGACGGTACCCGAACTGCAGATTATCAATGCGGCCACCACACCGGCCTATCTTAATTTCATTACCTTGTTTGCCATGGGCGATACCCAGCGTGCCGATCTGTCGGTCTATCAGCAGATCAGTGGGCTGGTCGGTGTGCCCTTCGATCCGGAGTTGGCACGCAGCAGTTTTGTGCCTGATTACACCACCGAGGAGGCACTGGCCGATGATGTGCCGGCCCTTGTTAACCACCTGAATCTACTGCTTGCGGGCAATGCCCTGTCCCAGGCTTCCCAGGCGGAAATCATCGAATTGGTAGAGGGTGTGCCCGAGGACAGCGGTGGTGACTGGCGAAGCACCCGGGCCGGCCTCGCGGTCACCCTTGTGATGATTGACTCCGATTACCTGATTCAGCGCTGAGGAGGCGGTTATGGGCCACAATATTGATCGACGGCAATTTCTCTCTACCGGCGCAGGATTATTGGGTCTACTGGCCTCGGGGAGCTTTTCCCCCGCCCTGCGAGCCCAGACTGTCCAGGACGATTACCGCGCCCTGGTCCTGGTGTTCCAGTTTGGTGGTGTTGACTGCCACGATGTCATCATTCCCTACGACAACGGGGCCTACAACGAGTACGCGAATATCCGGGCTTCGGTGATCGCGGATCACGGTGGTAACCGCGCGCGAAGTGCGTTACTCCCCCTGGGATCAGGCAGCCCCGACTATGCCCTGCCGCCGGAGCTATCCGCCTTTCATACCTTGTTTGAGGAGGGTTCGGCTGCGGTGGTGGGCAACCTTGGACCGCTGGTTGAACCGGTTAATCGTGAGCAGCTGACCGCGGGCAGCGTGGCGCTGCCACCCCGATTATTTTCCCATAATGACCAGCAATCGGTCTGGCAGGCGACCTCGCCGGAGGGCGCGCTGGCGGGATGGGGTGGCATTTTTACAGAACTCATGGTGGAGCAGGGGATCAGTCCGGACTCACCATTCGCCGCATTGACCACGGCCAGGGACAGCCTGTTTGTGACCGGCTATGACACCGTGCCCTATGTGGCTGGTTCGGGGCGGGTCAGACTGGATTTGGCTGGGGTTATCGCCAACAGTTCAGGGGGCAGTCTCCGATCCCTTTACCAGGCCTTGATCGCCCAGGGACAGTCCGCGGACCACATCCTGACCCGGGACCTGGCCAACACCACGGTCAATGGGTTCCAGGCCAACGAGGAGTACCTGTCTATCGTCGAACAGGCGCCCGACCTGGGCGTCACCTTCGCGGACACCAGCCTGGGCAGCCAGTTTGAACGGGTGGCCAATATCATCGCTACCCAGCAGCAATTCGGGGTCAAGCGTCAGGTGTTCCTGGTCGGTGCCTACGGTTACGACACCCACAGCTACCAGGGTGGACTGTTGCCGGATCTGCACACAGACCTGAGTGACGGGGTGGCAGCATTCACCGAGGCCCTGAAAAATATCGGAGCCTTCGACCGGGTGACCCTGGCCACCGGGTCGGACTTTGGTCGAACCCTGAGGGCCAATGGCGATGGCACGGATCACGGCTGGGGTGGCCATCACTTTGTTGTAGGCGGCGCAGTCAACGGCGGCCAGTTGTACGGGTCAATTCCCGATCCTACCTTTGAGCATTCCCAGGATGCGGGTAACGGTAGGCTGATCCCGACCATTGCCGTAGACCAGTATGCGGCCAGCCTGGGTCGGTGGCTGGGTTTGGAGGATGCGGCCCTGGAGTTTGCCCTGCCCAGTTGGCGCAACTTCAGCGCCGACCCCCTGTCGGGCCTGATGCTGGGTTAACGGGCCGGCCCTATGCCGGTCCATTTCGTCGCTGGCACTGACCCATGAATCATTCCGGGCACGATGCCCGCCCGGGATGGCAATCACAGCCGCGCTCTGGTCCGGGGGGCGGGCAAGCGGATATGCTAGGGCTTTCGGTTACCAGGGCCCACCATGTCCGCCGCCACCTTTATAGAAACCTATCGCGTGGACCACAGTGTCTGCGATCGCATCGTGGCATTTTTCCGGGACAATGAGCATTTGGCACAGCCGGGCAGACTCGGGGAGGTGCCCCGGGTTGATAAGAGCATGAAGGACTCACTCGACCTCAGCGTGCCCATCCGGCTCTACGGCCAGGTTGCCCCTTTTTTTGAATGCCTGGGTGATTTCGTAAAGGCCTATGTCGACAAGTACTACTACGCGACGGGTGCCAACGGTCTGGGGCCCCTGGGTTTCTCTGACCACGCCAATATTCAGTGGTACCCCCCGGGCGGCGGCTATCCCGCTATTCACTGCGAGCGTGACCGGCTGGAATACAGCCACAGGGCGTTGGTCTGGATGCTGTATCTGACCGATACCCCGTCCGGAGGTACCGAATTTCCCCATCAGGATGTTGTAACTGAATGCATCAAGGGGGACGTCATCATCTGGCCCAGTGATATGACCCACATGCACCGGGGAGTGGTTGCGGCCCATGATGAGAAAATGATCTTCACCGGATGGATAGATTTTATTACCGCTGAGCGCAGCCAGCGCAGCGGCTAATGAGCAATCCGGCCGGTGGATAAGCATGGCAGTTCTTGCCGTCCGTGAACTGCCGATGATGGCCAGTGCAAGCTGTTCCGGGGCTGTTCTGGAGCAACCTTCTGGGCCCCCTGTTTGAGAGAGAGCGTAGCCGATGAGTACCCGCCCATGCCCCTGACCATTGCCAGTCCCCCCGGTGGCGCCGATTCCGCGGATGAGTTGTGGCGGCCGACCGCAGAGGGTGTTCGTGACAGCGCCATCAGCCGGTTCGCGGATTTTCTGTCTGACAGGCAACTGGGAACATTCAGCGATTTTCAGGCCTTACATCAGTTCTCCATTGAACAGCGGGAGCCCTTCTGGGACGCCGTTTGGGATTTCACCGGCGTAGTGGCCCAGGACAAAGGTGACCGGGTGGCGGACGACCCGAACCGGTTTCCCTGCCAGTCCCAGCCACCGGTCAGATGGTATCCGGGTGCCAGGCTCAATTTCGCGGAGAACCTGCTGCGCTTCAGGGATGAGCGGATTGCCCTGGTGTCCATCCTTGAGGACGGTCGGCGTCAAAGCATCAGTTACGGTCAGCTCTATCAGAACGTTGCGGGTTTGGCGGCGGCCCTGCGGACCGCGGGGGTTGAGGCGGGGGATCGTGTGGCCGGATTCATGCCCAATATTATCGAGACCGTCGAGGCCATGCTGGCCACCGCCAGTCTCGGCGCGGTCTGGTCCTCCTGTTCTCCGGACTTTGGCATCAACGGCGTGCTGGACCGGTTTGGTCAGATCCAACCCAAGGTGCTGTTCAGCGCTGACGGTTACATCTACAACGGTAAATCCTGTGACTCCCTGGAGCGTTTGTCAGCGATCGCCGACGCCATACCCAGCCTTGAGCGCGTGGTGGTGGTGCCCCTGCTGTCCCAACAGCCCGAGCTGGCTGACATTGAAGGCGCCTGCCTCTGGACTGACTTTACCCAGTCAGCAATTGGCGACCTCGATTTTGCGCAGCTGCCCTTCGACCAACCGCTCTACATCATGTACTCCTCGGGCACGACCGGTATGCCCAAGTGCATTGTCCACGGCGCAGGGGGCACGCTGCTACAGCACCTCAAGGAGCATCGCCTGCACGTCGATTTGGCCAGGGAGGACGTGTTTTTCTATTTCACCACCTGTGGCTGGATGATGTGGAATTGGCTGGTTTCCGGGCTGGCCAGTGGCGCGACCCTGGTGCTCTATGATGGTTCGCCCTTTGCAGATGAGGGCCAGGTATTACTCAAGGCGATCGAGAGCGAGGGCATTTCTGTATTCGGCGTCAGTGCCAAATACCTGGCGGCCCTGGAAAAGGCGGATATCGTCCCCCGGGAGGTGGCTGACCTGAGCAGCCTGAGGACGGTGCTGTCCACCGGTTCACCGCTGTCCCACGAGAGCTTTCGCTACGTGTACCGGAGCTTCAAGGCAGACCTCTGTCTGTCATCGATCAGTGGCGGCACCGATATCCTGTCCTGCTTCGTTGTCGGCTGCCCCGTGCGGCCGGTTCGTGTTGGCGAAATACAGGCGGCGGGTCTGGGCATGGCCGTGGAAATATGGAACGAAAACGGTGAACCCGTGGTGGGTGAGAAGGGTGAACTGGTTTGTACTCGACCCTTTCCCAGTATGCCCATCGGGTTCTGGAACGATCCCAACGACGCGCAGTATCGCCGGGCCTATTTTGCCCAGTGGCCCAATACCTGGGCCCACGGTGATTACGGCGAATGCACTGCCGACGGCGGCTACATTATTCACGGTCGATCTGACGCTGTGCTGAATCCCGGGGGAGTGCGCATCGGCACCGCTGAAATCTATCGTCAGGTAGAGCGGCTGCCGGAAGTGCAGGAGAGCATTGTCGTGGGGCAGGACTGGGCAGGCGATGTCCGGGTGGTCCTTTTTGTCGTCCTGGCTGGAGACCAGAGTCTCGACGACAGCCTGCGGGATCGTATTCGAGCGGTTATTCGTGACAACACCACCCCCCGGCACGTGCCGGGCAAAATACTGCAGGTCACGGATGTCCCCAGAACCTTGAGTGGCAAGATTGTGGAACTGGCTGTGCGCAAGGTGGTGCACGACCAGCCGGTCAAAAATACCGACGCCCTCGCGAATCCCGAGGCCTTGGAGCAGTTCCGGGCTCGGCCTGAATTACAGGTCGATTGACCGCCCAAGCCCGGGTTTGCCCTAGGCCGCCCGCAGTGCCTGACCCAGTGTTTCCTGTCCCAGGGCCTGCTGCGCCTCGCCATTGGCCCAGGCCAGCACACCCTTGATGTAGACCGAGTGCACGATGCCCTCAGGACGGTTGACCATCTGGTGATGGTCGAAAATTTCCCGGTATTCCAGCCGCCGGGTCTGGTCGGGTTCCCAGCCATCCAGCTCGTTGGGATTGATCAACACCATGTCAGCCCGGGCCCCCACGGCCAGCGATCCGGCATCAAGGCCAAATATGGTTGCGGGTTCCTGGGTCAGACGCTGCACCATGCGGGCGACAGTCGCTTCGTCACGTTCCTTGGCCAGCTTCAGGGACATGAGGTTGCTGTCGAAAAACGCCATGTTGGTGATGTGTGCACCCGAGTCATTGAAGCCGGGCAGGGCATGCTCATCCAACAGGTAATCCAGGGTGGCGCGGTTGCCCTCGTTGGCGATATCGGCATAGAACCTGAAAGATTTGTCATAGCGACGCATCATGTACAGCATGAAATCGGCGTCGTCCCGGAGGTTGGCGGGAAATTCTTCAAAGGCACCCTGTTCCGCCTTCGAACGCGCCGCGGTCTCGTCACCGTCCTTGAAACGCTGCACCCGGGCCATCACCGCCGCCATGGACTCCCCGTCCCAGTTGTTGACCGGTGCACCGTCGAAAATCAACCTGTCTGCATCGCGCACTACCAGACTGTCTGGGAATCCCTTGCTGGCTTTCCAACTGGCAAAGTCACCCCCGGTCCTGCCGTGCAGCCACTCCTTGCGGAACAGTTCCACCCAGTCAGGGTCGTGTAGCAGGGCCTGGCGACCCTCGACGTCATCGTATTCCTTGGCGATCAGTTGGGAAGTGGACTTCATTTCCTCAAACAGCGGGCTGACGATGCCGTCTGACCAGACCCTGAAATTGGTGCCAAGGGCCTGAAAGTGCAGTTTGCCCTTGAACAGCCAGGTGTTGAGCAGGCTGGCCACCTTGAGAAAGAGGCGCCCCGACCGCGGCGCAGCGGTCATTTCCATGGCCGACAACGCCGAGGTTTTCAGGGGTTTACCGAACAGGCGCCCGCTGGTCAGGGAGAAGTACACCAGCGCCATCAGGCGATTTTCAATGATCGGCGTGGTTTGCCAGACCCGGTCGTATTTGCGCACGACCTTGAGCAGTCGGCGCAGTTCCTTGAAGCTCGCGAATTGGGTTGGGATGCGTTTGCTGGTGTTGGGATCGTTGGACAGGTAGTGGAAGGGCAGTCCGTCGGTGCTCAGTCCCAGATAGCCTTGTTGCATGGCGGTTTCCAGCAGCCCCTCCATGGCCACCAATTCCTGCTCGGTGGGCGCTCGGCTGACGCTGGCTTCCAGTCCCATGACTTCCACTCGCAGCATGGAGTGGGGCACAAAAGTGGCGACATTGGGGCCCAGGGGCAATTGGGCGAAGTGATCCATGTAGTCACCGGTGTTGTCCCAGGTGATCTTCTCGCTCACCTTGCGCAGCACCGCTTTGGGAATATTCTCCACCCGGGTAAAGCAGTCGACGATAGGTTCCTGGTTGCCCGACTTCTGGCTGCCGAAGCTGGTACCCAGGCTGCAATTTCCGACCAGTACCGTCGTGGTCCCGTGCCGAACGACTTCGGGCAGCGCCGGTTCCACGTCAACTTCCAGATCCAGGTGGGTGTGTATATCGAGCATGCCCGGTAGCAGCCACTGGCCGGAGGCTTCCACCACAGTCTCCGCATGACCCGCAGGCAGGTTTTCACCACGGGCTACTACGCGGCCCTCCCGGACAGCCACATCCTGAACGACGGGCGCTTCACCGCTGCCGTCAAATAATTTTGCTCCCTTGATGAGCAGGTCCCAGGTGCTTGTCATAATTCCCCTATCCCGTGCAGGCCCTGTAGGCCGTCAAATCAGCTGCGGATTTTAGCCCAGTTGATGAACCGCTGCTCCCCTTCCAGGTTGGGTGACGGACGGGGCTGGAGCAGGGCCTGGGAATGCTCTCTTTTCGAGGCTACCGGACCCCAGCTGTGCCGCGGTTCCAAGCCCCCGGGCAGGCCCCGGTTTTCACCCTGTTTTTCACGCATTTCTGCGACATTATTTGTCCGTAAAACGACCTCTGGAAAGCGGGATTATGCACAGTGGCCCGGGCTGCCAGCGCTGACTGCTGAATGCCTGCATGACCCTCGCTGTCGCCAGACACTGTTTTTCTCGGTGTTCCCGGCTATTGATGGCTGCCAAGGTGCCTGCCATTGGAGCGCGCGGTAATCGCTGTCGCACTGAACCGGCCGGAGCCCCTCCGTAAAGCGTCCAATAGGGTGATTGCCACGCCTGATGTTGTCTCCAATAATGGCGACCAACGGGCGCCGATGGGGGCGAATTCAGGGGGTGCAGCACCCGTTTTGGGTGTCGGTTGCCGCACAGGGCGCGGCGACATAGCCGCGTCTGATGCAGATCCGATGACCGGGATAGGCTGTCGCCGGAATCCTGCCAGTCCTGATCGGCCGACCACTATGAAATCACGAACCAGAGTTGCCACGGCACAGCGAAATGGGCGCTGTCACCGAGTCACCAGTAGACAAGACCAGTAGACAAAAAAAGGAATGCTGAAACATGCCGACTGATATTGAAATTGCACAGGCCGCGACGCCACGTCCGATTGCGGAGATATCAGCCAAGCTCGCCATACCCGAGGAAGCGCTGGAGCCCTATGGGCGAACGAAGGGCAAGGTGAACCTGAATTGGCTGCTGCAGCAGCCTGTTCGCAAGTCAGCCCGTATGGTTTTGGTCACCGCCATCAGCCCGACACCCTCAGGGGAGGGCAAGACCACAACCACGGTAGGTTTGGGAGACGCCCTGCGCCACATCGGTAAGGACGCAATGATCTGTCTCCGGGAACCATCACTGGGCCCCGTATTTGGTATGAAAGGTGGCGCTGCCGGGGGTGGTTATGCTCAGGTCATTCCCATGGAAGATATCAACCTGCATTTCAACGGTGACCTGCATGCCATCGGGGTCGCCAACAATTTGCTCGCGGCTCTGGTTGACAACCATATTCATCACGGCAACGCATTGGGTATTGATGTGCGCCGTGTTACCTGGAAGCGGGTGCTCGATATGAATGATCGTGCGCTCCGGGAAATCACCGTCGCCATGGGCGGCGTCGGTAACGGTTACCCGCGCCAGGACGGTTTCGATATTGTCGTTGCCTCCGAGATCATGGCGATCTTCTGCTTGGCGACCGACCTGGCGGACTTGAAGGCGCGCATCGGTCGCATTGTGATCGGTTATACCCGGGACAAAAAACCGGTTCGCGCCAGCGACCTCAAGGCTGAGGGCGCATTGACCGCGGTGTTGAAAGACGCCCTTGCACCCAATCTGGTCCAGACACTGGAAGGTACCCCGGCTTTTGTACACGGTGGGCCGTTTGCCAACATCGCCCACGGCTGTAACAGCGTGATTGCCACCACCGGGGCGCTGCGGCTCGCCGATTACGTGGTGACCGAGGCCGGCTTCGGTGCCGATCTCGGTGCTGAAAAGTTCATCGACATCAAGTGCCGGTCTGCGAATCTACGACCGTCGGTGGCGGTGCTCGTGGCTACTGTTCGCGCGCTTAAATTCCACGGTGGTGTGGCCAAGGAGGATCTCAATGCAGAAAACCTCGATGCCCTGGGTGCGGGCATGGTCAACCTGCAGCGTCATGTGGAGAACATCCGTGACCACTACGGTGTCACCCCGATTGTCTCGATCAACCAGTTCGTATCCGACACCGATGCCGAAATCGCACTGTTGATGGAACGGGCCGAAGCCATGGGCGTTCGCATCGCTTTGGCGAGTCACTGGGCCAATGGCGGCGCCGGCGCTGCTGAACTCGCGACCATGGTCGCAGAGGCCTGCGATGCGGATGAGCGTGCCGCTGATGAGGGGCACGACAGCTTTGTCTACCCAGACTCGGCGTCGCTGCTGGCCAAAATTGAGGCGGTTGCAACCAAAATTTACGGCGCCAGTGAAGTCACTGCCAGCAGCAAAGTACGTAATCGTCTGCACGAGTTGCAGCAGGAAGGCTACGGCGATATGCCCGTCTGTATCGCCAAAACCCCGTATTCCTTTTCCACCGACGCCCAGTTGCGGGGTGCGCCCTCAGGGCATGTCATGGACATCAGGGAGATCCGGTTGTCCGTGGGGGCTGGTTTTGTCGTCGCCGTCTGTGGCGATGTGATGACCATGCCAGGCCTGCCAAAGGTGCCCGCCAGTGAAAAGATCGATGTGGTCGATGGTCAGGTGACGGGTCTCTTCTAATGCCGGTTCACGCCACAGACCCCCGGCCGATGCTGCGCGTCAACAACGTGACGGCGAATGGTTCCTCCCACATCGACCAGTTTGATCGGGTGGTGGTGGAGGCCCCACTGGCCATCACCGTTGGTCAGCAGACGCTGCTGACCACCATGCGCACGCCAGGCCATGACGAGGAACTGGCGGCGGGCTGGCTGTTGAGCGAGTCCAACTTATCGCGGCCCGGGGATGTGGTCAGCCTCGAACGGGTCGGCGCATCCGAACTGAGGGAGTGGGGTGTTGAGGAGCCGGTGGACACCATCCTGGCGGAATTGGGCCCCGGGGTTGTGCCGCCGCAACCCAGGGCCTACCTGACTTCCAGTTCCTGCGGCATTTGCAGCAGTGATGTTCTGAACGCTGCGCCCTCGCCTGCGACACCCCTGCAGAGCAGCGATTGGTCTATCACCCCCCAGACCGCCCACGATCTCATCGACGGGATGCGTCGCCAGCAGAAAATGTTTGACCTGACCGGGTCCCTGCACGCCGCAGCCCTGGCCAGCCCGTTCCACCAGATCCAGGTGGTGCGTGAGGATGTTGGCCGGCACAACGCCGTGGACAAGGTGTTTGGTAATGCCTTTCTCGAGGGCAACTTTCCCCTTACAGACCACGTGCTGGTGGTGAGTGGTCGGGTGTCCTATGAAATTGTCGCCAAGGCGTTGAGTGCCTGTGTTGCGGGCATTGTGGCGGTCTCAGGTCCGACTACCCTGGCGGTGGATTTGGCGAGGGCACACGGTATGCTGCTGATAGGTTTTACACGGGATGAGCGCTTGAATATCTATTCGGGCAAGGAGTACGTGGCACTGTGACGGCACGGGAACAGGATAGCCCTGAACTGGGCGCCACCGTCCGGACCCTGGTCGCGCCGCTGGCAGCGACCGAAGCCGGCCCGGTTCTGCTTTGCCTGCAAAAAGTGCAGGAGCACTTTGGCTACGTCCCCGATGGCGCGGTGGCCGTGATCGCCGATGTCTGCAACATCACCCGGGCCGACGTGCACGGGGTGTTTTCCTACTACAGCGATCTCAAACAGTCCCCCGGACCCGCGGTGCCGGTGCGTATTTGTGCGGCCGAAGCCTGTCAGGCCGTGGGCGCGAGGGCACTGGCGAAGGCCTGGCGCGAACAGTGTGAGGGTGATCCCCAGCTGGCGCAGGACACTGGCGTTGATGAGCCCGTCTATTGCTTGGGCAACTGTGCCCTGGGTCCCGCTGCCCTGGTCAACGGTGAGTTGGTCGGCCGCGCCGATGTTCAGGCGCTGGTGGACGCAGTAGCCGCGGCACGGAGTGGAGAGTCATCATGAGCGTTTGGTTCGTGCCCGGTGACGCGGCGGCTCGCTCGATGGGGGCGGATCGGGTGGCCGATGTCCTTACCGCCCAGGGACTTGAGGTCGTGCGAACGGGCAGCCGTGGCCTGCTGTGGCTGGAACCCCTGGTGGAGTGCGCCCCAACGCGGGACGGCGTCCGTGTTGGCTGGGGTAACGTCAAGGCAGAAGATGTGGCCAAGGGGCCTCCGACAGCAACAGATGCCTCCTATCTGGGTGAGGTTGAAAAGATTGATTTTCTGGCCGGTCAGGACCGGTGGATATACCAGCGTGTGGGGGTGATTGACCCACTGGACCCCGATGATTTTGTCGCCCATGGCGGTATGTCGGGGTTGCGCGCTGCCCTGGCTATGGCCCCGACGGCCGTGGTGGAGCAGGTGCTTGCGTCCGGCTTGCGCGGTCGCGGCGGTGCCGGGTTCCCGGCTGGCATCAAATGGCGCACGGTAGCCGAGCAGGCTCCGGCTCGCCACAAAGGGCAGGCGGTGGATGCGCCGCGACACAAATACATCTGCGTCAACGCGGATGAGGGCGACAGCGGCACCTTTGCCGATCGTATGCTGATGGAGGGAGATCCGTTCTGTCTGCTCGAGGGCATGGCCATCGCAGCCCATGGGGTGGGCGCGGATCGGGGCGTGATTTACCTGCGTTCAGAGTATCCAGATGCGATCCGCGTTATGAACGAGGCCATCGAGAAGGCCAGGACCCAGGGCTGGCTGGGTGCTGGGATACTGGGTTCAGACCTCAACTTTGATGTCACTGTCCGGGTCGGTGCCGGCTCCTATGTCTGCGGTGAAGAGACCGCGATGCTGGAGAGTCTGGAAGGTCGCCGGGGTATGGTGCGTGCCAAGCCGCCCCTGCCCGCCATCGAAGGTTTGTTCGGCACCCCCACCGTGATTAACAATGTGCTGACCATCGCCAGCGTGCCATCCATACTCGCCCGGGGCGCCGATGCCTATGCCGCCCTGGGGGAGGAGCGGTCCCGTGGCACCCAGGTGTTCCAGTTGGCCGGTAATGTTGCCAGGGGCGGTATTGTCGAGGTCGCCTTCGGTATTTCCGCACATGAACTGGTGTTTGGCCTGGGGCAGGGCACCCGTTCTGGTCGACCACTGAAGGCGGTTCAGGTTGGCGGTCCCCTGGGGGCCTACCTGCGCGCGGATGCGCTCGATGTTCCCATGGCCTATGAAGCCCTGGCCGCCCGCGGTGCCATGCTGGGCCATGGCGGCCTGGTTCTGTTTGATGACAGCGTCGACATGGCCGAGCAGGCCCGGTTCGCCATGGAGTTCTGTGTTGAAGAATCCTGTGGTAAGTGTACCCCCTGTAGAATTGGTGCTGTGCGCGGTGTTGAGGTGATTGATGATTTACTCGCATCCGATGCGCCGGGGGATGCCGAGGACCTGCTGCGGGACCTGTGCGATGTCATGACCCAGGGCTCCCTGTGCGCCATGGGCGGTTTGACGCCGCAACCGGTACTGAGCGCCCTGGACCAGTTCCCGGAAGATTTTGACGGTGGCCGCCGGGGGGAAACATCGGCCGGCCAAGGAGTAGCCCATGAACAAGCCCATTGAATTTGACCCGGCAGAGCTCGATCTGGGTACGCCGGCGACCCTGGCTACCGAGACCGTTACGGTACTGATTGATGGCACTGAGGTGGTGGTACCCGCGGGCACCTCCGTCATGCGTGCCGCCAGCCTGGCGGGGACGCAAATTCCCAAACTCTGTGCCACCGACCGATTGGATGCTTTTGGTTCCTGTCGCATGTGTCTGGTCGAAATTGAGGGACGCCGGGGAACGCCGGCCTCCTGCACCACTCCCTGTGAAGAAGGAATGTCTGTCAGGACCCAGACGCCGCGACTGGATAAGCTGCGCAAGGGCGTGATGGAACTCTATATTTCCGACCACCCCCTGGATTGCCTGACCTGTGCCGCCAACGGCGACTGTGAGCTTCAGGACACCGCAGGTGCGGTGGGTCTGCGCTCGGTACGCTATCCCGAGGCCAGGGCCAATCACCTGTCAGCCGGCACCGACAGTTCCAACCCCTACTTCAGCTTCGACGCCAGCAAGTGCATTGTCTGCAGTCGCTGTGTCCGGGCCTGTTCAGAGGTCCAGGGCACCTTTGCGTTGACCATTGCCGGTAGAGGCTTTGAATCCAAGGTATCTCCCAGCGAAGAGGACAGCTTCCTGGACAGCGAATGTGTTTCCTGTGGTGCCTGCGTCCAGGCCTGTCCCACGGCGACCCTGCAGGAGAAGCGCGTTATCGACCTGGGGGTGCCGACTCGCAAGGTCAAGACCACCTGCGCCTACTGCGGTGTCGGCTGCTCCTTCGTGGCAGAACTTCGGGGTGATGAACTGGTGCGTATGGTGCCGGACAAGCAGGGCGGGGCCAACGCCGGCCACTCCTGTGTCAAAGGCCGCTTTGCCTGGGGCTATGCCAGTCATCCGGACCGGGTCACCCGACCCATGATCCGTGACAGCATCAACGACGACTGGCGGGAAGTAGACTGGCAGGAAGCCATTGCCTTTACCGCCGATCGCTTTAAGGCGATCCAGACTGAGTACGGTGTCGATGCCCTGGGCGGGATTACCTCCTCCCGCTGTACCAACGAAGAGGTCTATGTTGTCCAGAAGATGGTTCGTGCCGCCCTGGGCACCAACAACGTCGATACCTGCGCCAGGGTCTGTCACTCACCAACGGGCTACGGTCTCAAGCAGACCTTCGGTACCAGCGCGGGCACCCAGGATTTTGCCTCGGTGGAGCAATCAGACGTCATCATGGTCATCGGTGCCAATCCCACCGACGCGCACCCGGTGTTCGGGTCGAGAATGAAAAAGCGCCTGCGCCAGGGGGCCAAGCTGGTGGTCATAGACCCCCGTTCTATAGACCTGGTGCGTTCGCCCCACGTGGCGGCCAGTCATCATCTGCAGCTGCAGCCAGGGACCAATGTGGCGGTGCTCAACGCCCTTGCCCATGTGGTGGCGACAGAGGGCTATATCGACGAGGACTTTGTTCGTGAGCGCTGTGACCTGGCATCCTTCAACGCCTGGCGGCGTTTTATCGAACTGCCTGAAAACAGCCCTGAACACCTGGCGGAAATATCAGGTGTTTCTGCAGACCTGATCCGCTCAGCCGCAGCCACCTATGCCGGGGGTGGTAACGGCGCCATTTATTATGGACTGGGCGTCACCGAGCACTCCCAGGGTTCAACCATGGTCATGGCCATGGCCAATCTCGCCATGGCCACGGGCAATATTGGCCGGCAAGGGGTGGGTGTTAACCCCCTGCGTGGCCAGAATAACGTCCAGGGGGCCTGCGACATGGGTTCCTTCCCCCATGAATTCAGCGGCTACCGCCATGTCTCGGACGACAGTGTCCGGGAGCAGTTCACCGCGCTCTGGGGCGTGGGACTCCGGGAAGATCCCGGTATGCGCATACCCAACATGCTGGATGCGGCGGTCTCGGGCCAGTTCCGCGGGATCTACATCCAGGGCGAGGATATTGCCCAGTCAGACCCCAACTCACACCATGTGGAGGAGGCGCTGAAGGCCATGGACTGCGTGGTGGTCCAGGACCTGTTCCTCAATGAGACCTCCCGCTACGCCCATGTCTTCCTGCCGGGAACATCATTTCTGGAGAAAGACGGGACCTTCACCAATGCCGAGCGACGCATCAACCGGGTACGACCTGTTGTGCCGCCGGCGTCGGGTATGGCCGAGTGGCAGGTCACCTGTGCCCTCAGTGCCGCCATGGGCTACCCCATGGACTACGGGCACGCGTCGGAAATCATGGACGAGATTGCTGCCCTGACTCCCACGTTCACCGGTGTTTCCTTTGATCTGCTGGAGGCGCGGGGCAGCGTTCAATGGCCCTGTAACGATGCGGCCCCCGACGGTACCCCCATCATGCACGAGCAGCGCTTCGTGCGCGGCGAGGGGCAGTTTGTGACCACGCCCTATGTGCCCACCGATGAGCGCTCGACACGCAAATTCCCGCTGCTGCTGACCACGGGGCGCATCCTGAGCCAATACAACGTGGGCGCCCAGACCCGCCGTACCGAAAACACCATCTGGCACGCCGAAGATATTCTCGATATCCACGAGGCCGATGCGGAACTGCGGGGTGTTGGGGACGGCGACTGGATAGAGGTGTCGAGCCGGGCAGGGAGTACGCGCATGCGTGCCCGTATCAGCGGCGATATTCCGGCAGGGGTGGTATACACCACCTTTCATCATCCGATCAGTGGCACCAACGTCATCACCACGGACAACTCGGATTGGGCTACCAACTGTCCCGAATACAAGGTCACTGCTGTGGAGATTCGGCCGGCGTCGGCCGCCGAGGCGGTGCCCGCATGACGCTGGATTACACCCAGCAGCACCTGGTCAAGATGGCCAACCAGATTGCCGGCAATGTGCCTTCTCCCGAAGATGTGGCCGGTCAGATTGCCGACCATGTCACGCGTTTCTGGACCCCCGCCATGCGCTCTGATTTGGGCCGCATCGGCCGTGAGGAGCCCGGGGTGCTGGCTTCAGAAGTGCACGCCGCGCTGGCGGTGCTGGAGGCCGATGGGACCGGCCGCTGATCCTGGCATGTCCCGCAAGTGGCGACAGGTCAATGCCGCCGTCGTGGCCTGGCCATGACGTTTTTGGTTGGCAAAATGTCGCTAACAAAACAGCGTTTGGTGGCCAAAAGGCGCCAAATTCCACCCGAAAAAAAGTGAGCTAACGACAGAGTTTTTCGAGGAAACACCCATGGCACAACTACCCGAACACGCGCGCGTCGTCATCATTGGTCAGGGGGGCATTGTCGGTGCCTCAGTCGCACACCACCTGATCCAGGCGGGATGGGACGACATTGTGGGTCTGGAGAAATCTGCGATACCCACGGATATTGGCTCGACGTCCCACGCGTCCGACTTCTGCTACATGACCTCCCATGACAAGTTGAATGTGTTCACCAGCACCTACAGCCGGGAGTTCTATAAATCCCGGGGCAATTTCATTGAAATTGGGGGTATGGAAGTGGCGCGCAAGGGCGATCACGCCCAGATGCAGGAACTGCTGCGCAAGGTGGGGTCTGGCAAGGCCTTCGGCACCAACGCCCGAATGATCTCGGCGGCTGAGGCCAAGGAGCGTTTCCCGTTACTCGAGGAAGACCTGATTGAGGGCGCCATGTGGGACCCCGATGCCGGCCTGGTCACGCCGCGTTCCCAGAAGGTCGCCGGAGACCTGGTGGATGAAGCGGTGGCGGCGGGCAAGCTCAAGGCCTTTGCCTACGCCCCGGCCGAGCGCAGTCTGGTCGAGGATGGCCGCGCTGTGGGCGTGGAGACCGCCAAGGGCACGATCATGGCGGATTACGTGGTCCTGTGCGCCGGCATCTGGGGCTCCCTGGTCTCCCATACCGCCAACGTCAAACTGCCACTGATGCCGGTGGAGCATCCGCTGCTGTTTTTTGGCCCCTGGGAGGCACTGGAGGGTACTGGCGAGGATATCGTTTACCCCCTGTTCCGGGACCAGGGCAATTCGGCCTATGTCAGGGATACCGGTGACCCCACCACCCCCGAAGGCGGGCTGCTGGAGTGGGGCTATTACGAGCCCTTCGAGCCCCGGATCATCGAACCCACGGCCATTATGGAACCCGAGGACGCCCGTATGTCGCCCTCGATGAATGATCTGGCCCTGGACCAGGTGCTGGAAGCCTTCGAGCGGTCGGTTGAATTAACGCCGGTGTTGGCTGAACTCCCCTGGGAGGAGCGCCGATCCTTCAACGGCTTGCTGTCGGTGACCACCGATGGCGGCTCCATCATCGGTGAATCCCCGGCGGTGAAAGGGCTCTGGCTGTGTGAGGCTATCTGGGTCAAGGACGGTCCGGGAGCGGGCAAGGTGCTGGCGGACTGGATGACCGACGGTCGCACCAGTATGGATCCCCACAGCGTGGATCCCGCACGTCATTACCCGATCCAACTCACCGACGAATTCATTCGTAACCGCAGCTACGAGATTGCCCAGAAAATCTACACCCCTGCGGTACATCCCCGCGAGCCATACGCCTCTTCCAGGGGCCTTCGCACCAGTCCGTTCTATG
>JAAXJC010000165.1 GCA_012270045.1 Luminiphilus sp. | reverse complement strand
TGCCGTGACAAGGTAGTCCGAGTCGCGCATCCATTCGCTTCGCAGACCCACGGACCATTCAGGCGAAGGGGTGTAATGAGCCAGCGCCGAAGTCGATTGGCGGTTGGACTCCTCAATCAGGGTCCAGCCACCCACGTAAGAGACGGGCCGCGCCGTGGCCAGTGTCGGCACCAGCAGCAGGCAGGTGACCAGCAGTAATTTCACTTTTTCTTACCCGTGAGAATGCCAACCAGTTCGGTCACTTTCTCCCGTCGCTCGCTGATGGAGCCTTTGGTCAGTGCCTGTTCGACGCAGGTGTCAACGTGGTCTTCAATGACCAGTGCTTCCAGGCTGGCCAGTGCGGACCGGGCTGCCTGTACCTGGCGGACAATATCGACACAGTAACGATCTTCCGCCACCAGGCGGCGAACTGCACGCACCTGCCCCTCAATTCGCGCGAGGCGTTGATCGGCCAGCGACTTGGTTTTCTCTTTCATGACATTACTCTTTGATTCAGGTCTATACCCTAACGGGGTATGGGTATAAAAACAAGTTCGCTGTCTCGACGACCAACTGCTGCTCCAGTGGTTTGTCAACTCCTGACGGAAATAGCGGTTAACAGCACTGGCAGGGCCAGCCGCTTGCCAGGGCAAAACCCCGGTTCTTGGCAGCGTGGCCGGATGGCGGCCGCACGGGTGGGGCCTTGGTGATCGGATACCGGGATCTTTGGAAGCTCGCTCAGGCGGGTCCCGCTACAACCGCCTTCGATATTGGAATACCCGGATGACAGCCAACCGAAAAAGCCCCGGGGCGTGATGCGGCGCTGCTATGATCCACAGACAACAGCTAGCGCCAGGGATAAGGGGTAACGGGGGAGAATTGATATGGGCTTTTGGAACTGGCACAGACGGCAGACTGAACTTTGGCAGCAGCGCCTGGGAATGGATGACTACCAGTTACTCTGGTTTGGGTTCCTGAAGGGTTTGTTCCTGGGTATTTTACTGACGCTCTGGCTGACCTGATTCAGATAGCAAATCGGGTTCACTTGATATGAAGGGCCCGTCGATGCAGATTCTGCGGCCGTCTGGGGAGGCGCAGGCGCCGCAGATGCCGACACCGCATTTGGTTGTGTAATCGATGGCGCTGAAGATCTGATTGGTGGGGCAGTATCTTGTTTGCACCGCTTCGGCGGCCCGTATCATGGGCTCAGGCCCACAGTTATAGAACCAGATACGAGCCAGCGCCTCCGGGGTCAGGGACTGCAGGTGTGCCTCCAGGGCATCGGTAACGCGCCCGTGGAAACCCGATGAGCCGTCGTCGGTGGCGGTGGTGACGGTAGCTACTGCATCGCATTCATCGATGAAATAAAGCCGATCACCGCTCCTGGCCCCGGCAAAGATATGCACGGGCTGTGCCTCGCTGCCGAAATCCCGGGCGATCTGGTACACCGCGGCCAGCCCGGTGCCACCAGCCACGCAGATGATCTCCGCTCCCTCGGGTGGCAAAACGGGGCGACCGTAGGGCCCGCGAACATAAATCGTATCGCCGGGCTGCAACTTGTAACAGGCGTCGGTGAATAGACCGACGTTGATGACCGCGAGACGTAGGGGATCATCGGTCAGGCAGGAAAAAGGCTTCTCCCCGACGCCGGGTATCCATACAAACACGTACTCGCCGGCCTGAATATTGATCTTCTCGGCGCAGGTGACCACGGTGATATCGTCACAAACGGGCTCGTTGGCGACCACTGTGACCGGACGAAATGACATGTCCAGGTCATAACGCACCCGGGCTTCGGCATGGTTGCCGTGATGTTCAAGGTCTTGCTCCAGACTCTCAAAGTAGCTGCCAAGATCCTCGGTATCCAGGCCCGAAAGCGCCGAGCCCACCCCGATGATGGTCGCACCCGCGTGTTCCGCCGCGCGCATGTCGGCGGCGCTGGACAGGCCGCCGCAGCCGATGATGGGTTTGTCAGTAATTTGCCTGAGTTCCCGGATGCACTTGAGGGCAGTGGGCAGCACCCCTTTGCCCGACATGCCGCCGACGCCGTTGCTCAGCACCGGCATGTCGTGGGATTCGGTATAACCCGGCCCGACAGTGTTAATGGCGCAGAGTCCGTCCGCCCCCGCCGCCAATGCGGCCTGGCCAATTTCGGTAATGTCCGTCACGTTTGGCGTCAGCTTTGGAATCACTGGTTGGGGCACCGCCTGCTTAACCGCGCTGACAATTTGCGCCACGATCTTCGGGTCCTGCCCCATGGCCATGCCGTAGCCACTGGCGTGGGGGCAGGACAGGTTCAGCTCGAAGCCATCCGCCACCGGTGCCAATATTTTGGCCACGGTGACGAACTCTTCCACGCTGCCACCGAAGATGGATACCAGTAGAAAGCGGTCATCGGGCACCTGCAGCTTGCCCAGGCTTTCCAGGGAGGACTGGGCTCCCGGGTTGGTCAGCCCCACTGCGTTGACGAAGCACCCCGGGGCAAATTGGCTGTAGACGGGTTCCCGATAGCCGAGGCGAGGTTCCAGGCCTATGCTCTTGGTGGTGATTACGCCAATTTGCGGTATGTCACGGAACACACGCTGGATGATGCTGGGAGCGGTTGTGACGATGCCGGAGGGGATCGTGAATCGACCACTCAGGGTCTTGCCTAAAAACGAAAGCGGCATGGAGAGATTCTCAGGGATTTCGCCAATTATACGCTGCCCGCATCACGTGCCACAAAAGGTCCTGTGCACCGCTTCCTCCGGTTCCGGAGCGGCGGCGAATTGCAGGTCATTATCCGACCAGGCAAAAGGATCCTGCCAGCGGCTGTTCAGCGTTTTCAGCACCCCATAGTCTCCTTGTTCAGCAGCGGCAATGGCCCGTGCTACCAGATGGTTGCGGGGAATGACCACGGGGTTGACGGCCAACATTCGGGTTGTGGTGTCCCCGGAGGCCCCTTTGCGGCGAAGCTGCCATTGCTCACACCAGTCGGAAAGCCCGTCGCTTGGACTGAAGATCTGGGACAGGGGTGTTTGTTCGAGGGTGCCATTGGCCATTTCCGCCAGCCACCGGAAGGCGAGGGTGAAGTCCAGGCTATCCTGCTCTAGTTGTTGAAAGAACTGCTCGATCAGCTGTTTGTCATCCTCGCGCATGCCGGCGAGGCCAAACTTGGCCGCGAGATGTGCCGCATAGGCGCTGCTGAAACGTTCTGGAAAGCGGTCAACGCTGGCCTGGGCATAAGCCACCGCAGCTTCCTCATCGTCATCGATCAGGGGCAACAGGCACTGGGCCAGGACCCCCAGGTTCCAGTGCACGATGCCCGGCTGGTTGCCAAAGGCATAGCGCCCACCGCTATCGATACTGCTGAAGACCCGCCCCGCTGCAAAGGCGTCCATGAACGCACAGGGGCCGTAATCCACGGTCTGGCCGCAGAGCAACATATTGTCAGTGTTGAGCACCCCGTGAATGAAGCCAATGCTCTGCCAGTGGGCCACCAAACCCGCCAGGGCTTTACCCACCTCTTCCAGCAGTACCCTGGCCGGGGTGACGTCGGGCTCCTGATCCCGGGCCGCTGCCAGGGCCGTTCCATAATGGCGCTCGGTGGCGTAGTTGACGATGTCTTCCAGCCCCGCGCCCCGGCGTGTCATGGCGAAGAACTGGATGGTGCCGATGCGCAGGTGGCTGTCAGCCACCCGGGTCAGGATGGCGCCTGGCTCTCTGGTCTGCCGGTATACCGGATCTCCCGTGGCCACCGCGGCCAGGGCTCGGGTGGTGGGCACACCCAGGGCATGCATCGCCTCGCTGACCAGATATTCCCGGACCACCGGGCCCACGGGTGAGCGGCCATCGCCGCCCCGGGAATAGGGTGTGGGGCCCGCCCCCTTCAGCTGGATGTCCAGAACATGCCCCGCGGGGGTATGCCACTCGCCCAGCAGCAGGGCGCGGCCGTCGCCTAATTGCGGGTTGTAGCTGCCAAACTGGTGCCCGGCGTAGACCGACGCTGCTGGCTGGGAGCCGTCGAATGGTGTATTCCCGGCCAGGCCGGCGAGGGCTTCTTCGGTATGGCTCCAGGCGTCGGGCCAGCCCAGTTCGCTGGCCAGTGAGTCATTCCAGGCAATCCAGTCGGGGGCACTGACCGGTGTCGCAGAGGTCGGGGTGATGTATTCCGACCCGAGTGCGACCAGGCTGTGCTGAAAACCAGTGGTGGCGCTCACGATCTTGCGAACTCAGTTACCGAAGAGTTTTTTAAGTACACCACCCGCCTTGTCGCCCAATTTATCGGCTTCCTTCTCAAGTTTGGATCGCGCTTCACGCTCCAGCAGTTGCTGGGCAATGCTCTCCACGTTCACGCGGCATAGGTTACCCGCCTGGTCATTCAGGTTGCCCGCGCAATCCACCGGCAGGTCCAGGCCGGCATAGCGCTCATCAACCTTGCAGCCCTCGTCCAGCGCGGTCAGTTCCTCATTCACCTGAGCTTTCAGTGTGGCCGCAAAATCGAGAGTCGCGAGACTGGCTGCGCCCTCACCGTTGATGGCTATGCCAGTTGTGCCCATATCCAGGGGTGCCAGCTTTGCCTGACCATCGTCAAACCGTATACGGGCGGTCAGAGCCGATAATTTGGTAGTGGGTGGCATGTCATTGGTCAGGGTCGTCTGCTGCAACTGGGCGATGGCGGTACAGACCAGTTCCTGGGCAGAGGCGCTGGTTATCTCGACGTTGCGTCCCTGTACATTCAAGTCGCCATCGAGACCGGTTTGCAGCTCCGGGGCAGTGGTGCCCTGGGTGTCAATATCCCAGTCCATGTCGACGTAGCCGGCGGCGGTGTCGCTCTTGCCAATGCTGGTCAGCAGGCTGTTCAGTTCTACCCCCTTCAGACCTCCGGACAGAGCCACTTTGACCTTTGGTTTCCGCACATCCACCGTCATCCGTGTGTCCAGTTGTCCCTCGTGCAGCACGCCCCGAAGATATTCCAGTTCGGTTACGCCATCGACCACCCGAACCAGTAACTGGGCATTGCCAACGGTCTGCCCGGCGCTGATCAGGGTGCCCGCGCTGATTTTCAGCCGCAGGTCCAGATCTTTCAGTGGCCCAACGGGAAGCGGCAGGGGCGGCGCCCGGGCCGGAACCGGGTCCGCAGCCGGTTGCTCGGCGTTGCCGCTCGCCGGCTCATCGCCGGTTTCGGCATTGGCGGGCTGGATGCGGTCCAGATTGAGCGCATCGCTACGGAAATCCAGATCGATCTCGGGACTGCCGCTGGCGCTGTAAACCAGGTCCCCGTCTATCCTGCCGCCCGGTGAGTTGACGACCAGGTCCAAATCGGCATTCAGGGGCGACAGATTGGCGATGCCCGTTAGTTCAGTACTCAGGGGTTCGGTTAGCGCGCCGGTAACACGGGTGTCCAGGCCGACCAGGGTGACGCGGTCCAGAGTCTTTGGCACCCGCACTGCACCCTCAAAATTGATCACCATGGGCTCGCTGTTACTGCCGCCGGTCACCGTGATGTCGCCCTGCAGCACCATGGGTTGGTCGGCAATATTCAGTCCCTGGGCCATGAGGGTGTTGAGGGTGACCTGGGTCTGGAGGTTGCCGCTGCTGTCCAACAACTTGATGTTGGCATCATTCAGGCGAATGTCACCCACTTCGTCGGCGCCACTTAACAGCGCCACAAAGGACAGGCCGACATCGACCTCTCCCGCGGTGGCGATCAGGCGAGAACCCTCGGCATTCTGGGGGGGCAGGTCAATCGTGGTGCTGCCCAAATTGAGTTCCAGGGTGGGGAACAAACTCAGTTCCAGATCGCCGTCGACGCTGAGTTCGCCGCCGGTGGCCTGGCGCACCTGCTGTTGGGCCAGGTCAATGATGGCCTGCTCGTCTATCAGCGCAGGTATGAAAACCAGCGCCAGCACCAGCAGTGCAATCAGGCCGCCGAAAAGATAAATGACAAGAATCATTGCCGCTTCCCCTGTTTTTTTCACAGCATAGCAAAGCTTGGCTGGGCTTAGTCACGATCCTCAAAGCGGGCCGCGTATCGTCGCTCCACATGTCGGGACAGAATCCGCTCCCGCTCCCGTGCCACGGCGGGATCGGATTTCTGGCGCCATAGCCGGTCCCGGGCCCTGCCATAGCTGTCGGTCAGATCAACCAACGGCTCGGGATAGTCCACGGGGTGCAGCATGCGTTCCATGGGTGAGCGCAGCCAGGGTTGGTGCAGCAGGGGCCCCGGCAGGCCGGCGAGTTCGGGCAGCCAGCGGCGTATGAACACCCCGTCAGGGTCGTGTTCCATGCTCTGCTTCACTGGATTGTAAATACGGATGGTATTGATGCCAGTGACTCCTGCCTGCATCTGCATCTGCGCGTAATGGATGCCCGGTTCGAAATCGAGGAACAGGGAGCCCAGGTGCACTGCGCCGAGACGCCAGTCCTGCCACAGATGATGGGTCAGAAAGCTCACCAGCATGGCTCTGGCGCGGAAGTGCAGGTAGCCCGTGGCCTGCAGGCAGCGCATGCAGGCATCAATATAGGGGAACCCGGTTGTGCCTTCGCACCAGGCCTGCACCAGCGCGTCATCGTTATCCCGGGGGTGTGCATTGAAGCCTTCATTGACGTGCTCAAACTCCATCCGGCATTCACTTTCAAATTTCTGGATAAAATGGCAGTGCCAATGCAGTCGCGACTCAAAGGCGGCCAGGGGTCGGCCCCATCCCGGCTGCTGCTGCCGTGCCGCGAGCGCCCGGCTAACCTGGCGAATGGATAGATTGCCCCAGGCGAGGTAAGGCGACAGGCGCGAGC
Organism: Luminiphilus sp.; assembly: GCA_012270045.1. GTDB lineage: Bacteria > Pseudomonadota > Gammaproteobacteria > Pseudomonadales > Halieaceae > Luminiphilus. Next base: position 86,764 of record JAAXJC010000165.1, on the reverse strand, counting down.
AGTGCTTGCGGCTGCCCAGGGGTTTGGAGATGTGCCGCTGGTAGCCACCGGCCCGTTCGGTCAGAAAGTCGTGCAGTGTGTCCCGGGCGCTGCTTTCGCCGCCCGCCTGAAAATCGGGATGTTGCCGCTGCCAGTGCGCCATACGGCGGCACAGCATGCCGGTGAGGGTGTCGGGTAAGGGCAGGGTCAATCGGGCCAGCAGGTCCAGGTCGGGTTGCGTGCAATCCTCTGCCATCAAGCGGGACCATCGGGCATTCCAGCCGCGTCGGTCTTGCCGCCCCCGCTCTACTCCGTTGCTGGGGAATTGCTGCCACTGACAGCCCTCGAGTCGGGTCCACTCCGCAAGCCGACGATCCCTGGCGTAGGTGACCTCCAGACCGGTTTCCTCGTAGCTGAACAGGCCGTCGATCCCCAGGGTCTGGTTCAGTGTGGCAAACAGGCTGGTGGGCTCACCCTCCAGCACCCAGATCTTGCCTCCGTGGGCCTCGAGTTGCCCGTTCATATCCGCCAGGGACTGGGCGATGAAGTGCCAATGACGGCGTCGGTAGTGGGGATTCTCCAGCAGCTCTGGCTCGAGGATATAGATCAGCAGCAACGGCTGCCGTAAGGCCAATGCCGCTGCCAGGGGTTGGTGGTCGGAGAGTCGCAGGTCACGTTTGAACCAGACGATGTTTATGCCCATGAACGGCGGTCCAGCCCCAACATCGGATTGTCCACCGTCTGGCCGGAGATGGCGTCCAGGACCTCCAGACGTCCTTTGCCCAGGGCACCTATCAGCAGGTGGTAGCCATCCCGATCAAAGCATCGTTCTCCGGCCGAACCGAGCCGGTTCCTGGCATCGGCGAGTGACCCAAAGCTACCCAGGTAGGACCAGTGATCGACCAGGTGGTACTGTCGGCCGGGTTGGGCCGGGGCAGGTGCCGTGTTGCGCTCCAGTAGTGCCAGTGGACCAGTGAAAGGCCACGCGGCTATCCGGTCCCGGTCCAGTACAGACAGCAGACGTGCATTGTGTTCATCGCAGCTCTCATCCCCGGCGCAGGCACCGTCGCAGCGACCCAACTGATACTGGAAGCACGGGCCGCGTCCCCGATCCATTCCCAGGCAGCGCAGGCAGAGGCCGTGATCCCTCGCGTGACGGCGCAGGGTGGAATCGATATGGCGCTTATTGTGATAAAGCCCATAGCTATCCCGAGTCCGATCTGAATCCATCAGGAAGTCGGCTGCCACGGGTTGCAGAAACCCGTCATCGGACCGGGACAGGTGGATGGTCCACAGCTTTTTGACCCGGCGCTGGCGCCGGTTGTAGAGCGGTGTCTCGGCTTTGATGGCCGCATTTTCCATGAGCAGGGCCCCGACTTCACCGGCGGTAGCGGTGCAGTCAATCTGTTCCACCTGGCCCATGATGCGCTGGTGACGCCCGGGCTTTCTGCCTTCCTGGTAATGGGCGCTGATCCGCGCGCGAATATCAATGCTTTTGCCAATGTACAGCAGCGCTCCTCCGGCATCATAAAAGCGATAGACACCACTGTACCGAGGCAGTTCCTCCAGCGGCTTACCCGCTGCCGTGAGCGCGACGTTTTCCAGTTCCCTTGGCATGGCCTCAATGATTAACGTTCCGGCGTTGCCGTGCCGCCGGCGTCCAGCTTTTGTAGGGGTACCTTGGGGTGGGCACCATGACTGCCCGTCTGTCCTCGGTCCACAGCTCTCCAGAGCTGTGCCCACTGTCCATTGGCAATTGCTCTGGACAAATGGCGAACGGATGGGGATTTGGATCAATGGCTTAGCTTAAGGTTGGGCGAACTACGTCAGGGCGTGCCTGTGAAAATCCATCTGAAAGAGTTGAAGAAACAGAGCCAGCGAATCGAGGTCTTCATCGTCGAGTCGGTTGACCTGAGTCTGTACATCGCCCACGCCAGGATTGATGGCGAGGAGCGGGTGATCGCCGAAGACGACCGGCGCCTGCTCAAACGGCACAACCTGCTGGCGATGAAGCGCATTTTGAAAGGCATTGCAGCCTGTGAGATCCGGCTACGCCAGCGCAGTGCCTACGATGAAATGGTGGGGCACAACCACCCGGCGTCGGCTAATACCCTGGAGATCTCATTGGGGGATGAACCGCTGCCGGAATGGCTCAACTGAAACCGCCTACTGCCTAGCGGGTCAGGTCGTCGTCATCGATTGAGTGGCCCCAGTCCCGCTTGGCCTCAAGGTAACGGCGGTTGCAGTCATCGACACCTGACACGTGTTTGATGCGCTCGATGTTCTCCAAGCCAAAGGCCTTCAAGTCATCAATTTTCTTGGGGTTGTTGGTGAGCAGGCGCAGGGGGCGATCGCGTCCAAAAAATTTCAGCAGGGTTGCAGCATCACTGAAATCCCGACAGTCATCGGGCAGACCCAGAGAACGGTTCGCCTGGTAGGTGTTTTCCCCTTCGTCCTGCAGCAGATAGGTAGCGGCTTTGGCCCACAGCCCGATGCCACGCCCTTCGTGCCCCGCCATGTACACCAGATAGCCGCCCCCGGGTTCATCGGCCAGGCGATCAATGGCAGCTTCCAGTTGCGGGCCACATTCACAGCGCCGGGAGCCGAATACGTCACCGGTCAGGCAGTTTGAGTGCACCCGAACCAGCGGCGAAGCCGTGGTGTCAGCGTCACCAACAACCAATACGCTGTTCACCGCCATGCTGGAGGCCAGATGAGAAAATAGATGCTGTCCCCCTTGCTCCCGCAGGGTGCTGGCCAGCCCCTCAACCTCCGAAAGTTCGGTGCTGCGCACGGTAGCAAACCAGTTGACCGTGGGTTGGCGTTGACCTCGGGCCAGCGGCAGTGGCACCGGGCCCAGTAAATTCAGGCAGCGCTGTCCCGGCGGCGGGGCGCCCTCGGAATCGATCAGGCGACCGTCGTCGTCGATCCGCACCAGCTTCTTGCGTTCAATCAGTTTGCGTCGAACGTCGGGATTGATATAGGTAAACATCAGATTCGCGGTTGTTGTTGGGTGATACAGTGTACCCCACCGCCCATGGCGAAGATCACCCGGGCATCGACCATCCTGATCTCCCGGTCCGGCCAGGCCTCGGACAGTAGTTCTCGGGCGAGACCGTCACCGGGATCGGAGAAGGCCGGCTGGATAACAGCACCGTTCGCCACGTAGTGATTAATGTAGCTGTAGTCGACCCATCCGCCGGCATCCCTAAGGGTAGTGGGTGCGGGGATGGCCATCGCTGTGAGGCCAGCGTCTTCCAGCGCGCGACAGTGTTCGGGGTGGCGCTGACAATCGGGATGATCCCGGCTCTGCTGCTGGTGCACCAGCACCGTGCCGGCGGCATTGAAGCAGGCCACCATATCCACGTGCCCCCGGGTACCGTGGTCAGCGTAGTCCCGCCACAGCCCATGGGGTAGCCAGATGGCCTGCTCCGTGCCCAGTTGCCGATGGACCTCATCCTCCACCTGCTCCCGGGACCAGTCCCTGTTGCGATCGGCGTCGAGTTGCACGGTGGTGGTCAGCAGCACCCGCTGTCCGCCATCCGTGTGGATGCCTCCGCCCTCGTTGGTGAGTGGTGAGTTGATGACCTCCACGTTGATGATGTCGGCGATGCGTCGTGCCAGCCGCGCATCGGGCTGCCAGTCGAAGGAGGTGTTGTCGCCCCAGCCATTAAAGCGCCAGTCCACAGCTTCCAGCTTGCCGGAATGGGTCACAAAGGTTGGGCCCGTATCCCGCAGCCATGCATCGTTGTATTCGGCTTCATGCAGGACCACCTGGGAGCTGAGCAGGCGCTGGGCATGGGCCAACTGGTCCCGATTGCACAACATGTGAACAGGTTCATGGTCGACAATGAGGTTGGCGACATCGGCCCAGGCCTGCCAGACATCGGCGTCAGAGACCCCTGCCGTGGGGTAGGCTGCCGCCGGGAAAGCCATCCAGGTGGCTGCGTGGGGCGCCCATTCCGGGGGCATCCAACGGCTCATGGGTCGAGACCCGGAATGCCTCCGTCAGCGCCCGCTCCCGAGGGCTGCCTGGGGTTCTTGATCGCCTCGGTAAGCGCGGCATAAGTATCGGGGCGGCGGGTGCCGAAGAAGGGGAACAGGGTAAGCCAGTCGGCGCGCAGGGCGAGGTCTATATCGGCGACCAGAACAGTTTCCCGGTCCCGGGGGGCCTCGGCAACTGTCCGCCCGAAGGGATCGACGATGAAACTGGAGCCGTAAAATTCCAGCGTGCCCTCGGAGCCAAAGCGGTTGGGAATGGCTATGAAGAGGCCGTTGGCCACCGCATGACCGGTGACCACCCTGCGCAGCAAGGGGGCCGTGTCGAAATCCGGGAAATCGGGCTCGGAACCGATGGCCGTCGGGTAACAGAGTAGTTCCGCACCCGCCAGGGCATAGCAGCGCGGCACCTCGGGGAACCACTCATCCCAACAGGTGGGCAGGCCCACGGCCAGGTTGCAGCTGTCCAGCGCCAGCTCGTGCACCGGATAGGGGTTCTGGGGCGGGCCTTCCGCGAAGTAGTGGTCTTCGTAGTAACCCGTTGTCACGGGAATATGTAGTTTGTGGGTCTTCGCAATAATGGCGCCGCTGGTGTCCACAATCGCTGCGGTGTTCAGCCCGCGACCGTCCTCGGCCCCCGATTTTTCAAAGCAGGAGCAATGCACCAGCAGGTCAAACTCCCGGGCCAGTTCTGCTGCGAAAGCATGGGTCGCACCGCCCTCAAGGGTCTCGGCACTGTCATCCGCAGGTCCTAAGGGACGACTGTCCGCCGGATATCGGCTCAGGGTCAACTCGGGCAGGAACACCACGGCTGCGCCGGCCCCCGCTGCGAGCGCCACGCCCTCCCGCAGCCTCGCCTTGTGTTGGTCGGGATCGGGATACCAGCGGCATTGCACCAGACCGATAGTCACCTCCCGGGCAACCCTGTCCTTAAGCGGGCAGGGGCTGGGCAGTTGACTTTTGCGAATGAGTTCCAAATGAACCTCCGGGATTGTTAGGGGCCGTCCGGGCTGGGGGACACTGTGCCGCCATCATCAGATTCCAGTCGCAGCTCCTTTGCGGGACGGTGCAGAGTTGGGGGAACTTGGAAATGGGGTGCAGATCCCGCCCATTTTTCCCCCTGACGGCGTTGGGTGACACCCTCATCCGGTCAGCGTAATGGTCAGAGTACAGCGCTGTTTTGGGCGGGTGGCTTGGCGGCAATGTGGCGACTTAATGGCCACATTGCCACGGCTACTGGGCCTATTCAGCGGTCTTCACTGCCCCGGGAGGGAAATCCTTGAGCACCAGGCGGGCGGCACTGTCGATGGTGGACTGGTCCTTCAGCATTTCACCTTTCATCTTCGACTGGGTCACGCTGCGCCAGACCGAGCGGTTTTTGGCCGGGTCGACCATGTCCACGATGAACGTGCCCTGGGTGTAGTCTGTCACCCTGACATCAGTATTGTTCATGCAGTTATAGCAGTTGTACATCGCGTATCGGTTGTAGCGGCTGTAGCCAACGCTCATGCCGTAGCCGGGCGACGTGGTCGTGCGCACATCCTGCTTTTCCACCGTGTTCAGGTGCCAGGTAATCAGCAGGTCAGCATCCTTGGTGCTGTCCACCAGGGTATAGCCTTTGCCAGAGAGCGCGTTGCCCAGGGCTTCGTTGATGCGGTCCTTTTGAAAGTCCGTGAGCTGCATGGGGTTGCTGCCCGTGACACCGCCACTGAGGGCGTAAAAACCGATCTTCAGGTCGCCGGTGAAATCGTGCTCGGCGTCGTAATCGACCGATGGTTTGGGCGGCGGCGTTGCGCAGGCTGCCAGAATGACGCAGGCCAGCACTACAAATGATGAGCCAAAGAATCGTCGCATTATCGTTCTCCTCAAGTTGCTGGGGGAGTGTAGCAGACCCGTCAGGTCTGGGGTGTGTGCCCCGCCAACAGTCCACCCGGGCAGGATGCGCCCAGTCTCTGCAGCGCCGTCACATGCTGTCTGGGCATACTGCCCAGGGTGGCGAGGGTTGCATCCCGCATGGATAGCCATTGCCTGTAAGCCTCGGGCAGAGCGGGTTCCAGCTGGGCCTCGATGCCCAGGATGGGGGGCATCAGTGCCCGCTGCCGCTGATGCAGTCGGGCCAGCCAGGGCTGAACCTGCCCGGCAAAGTACTTGACCACCACTGTAGCCAGGGTTTTCGCGGTGCCGGTGGTCAGGTTCTGGGGGCACAGGGGAGCCGAGTCGCCCCGGGCATCGACGGCGGCAGTGGCCTGTTCCAATACCCTGGCCTGAACGACCGCCGCCAGCAGCAGTGACCCGCCATCACCACTGCGCAGGTGGTAAAGCTGGGTTTCCAATTGGTCGACCTGAAATTCATAGTGGCCTTCCAGCCACATTCGGGTCGCTTGATTGAACCAGTGCAATGCTTCGATCACCCGGCCGCCTACCTGGTCGGGATAAGCCTGCAGTTTGGGGGGTAGTTTCCAGAAGCGGCTGTACTCTGGTCCTGCCAGCAGGGCGTTGAAAATCCGCTGGCGCAGAAACGCCGTCCGGGTCGACTGGGCGTCAACAAGTTGCGCCGCTATATCGGTTTTACCCTGGTCAACCAGGGTCGCGATGCAGGCGGGTGCCAACGCAAGGAATTCAAGGTCCAGCAGTAGTTGCTGGGACGGGGAAGCGGTTCTGCCCAGGCTGCTGTTGCGCCGTCCCAGGTTGACCTGCAGTGCGCAGCCCGACAGTGACAGAAAATCCAGCACATCCAGTTTGCTGCCCGGTATTGGGAGTTTGGCAACCCCCGCATCCTGCAACCTGGGCGGGGCCCAAAGCTTATCGCTGACTGGCACCGGGGTGTTGAGGGTGCGCGCCAGACGCTGCAGGTAGTCGTCGATGTACTCCGGGCCTGTTTCGGGTGGTGAACAGCCCGCCAGGGCAATGGCCAGCGAGCAAATCAGTATTTGGGCGCAGCGAACGAGTGCCAAGGGTGTCTGGCGTGCCAGTGGTACGGCTGGTCGGCTCAGTACCGTGGCGCGTTCAGGCTTGCAATGCTTCGCCTGCGCGCTCACGCCAGGCCAACAATGCGGTCAGATCCTCCCCGGGTTCGGTTTTGGCAGCCCACTTTGCAAAAGCGAGGACCGCGAGCAGATCGATGTCGGCAAAGGAAAAGCTGTCACCGGCAACAAAGTCCCGTCCGGTCAATTCTTCATTCATGCCCACCATGCCGTCCGCAAGCCGGGAGCGCCCGCGCTCAGCCAGTGCCGGAATCTGTTCATAGTTGTTGGGACCGGGCAGGGCACGGGACCCATAGGCGGGGTGGCTGTTGCGGAAGGCCTCGGCGCAGGCCATAAACAACGAGTTAAATATACGGTGGTTCCAATTCAGTATGAGGGCGCGCTGGGCGGGAGTAGTGCCCAGTAACGGTCGCTCCGGGTGCAGTGACTCCAGGTAGTGGGCTATGGCAATCACCTCGGTCAGCCTGCTGCCATCCTCCAGCACCAGCGCCGGTAGCGTCGCCTCGGGCACAATGCTTCGGTATTGGGCATCCAACTGTTCCGCTTTAGCCATGTCCAGCTGTTGGGTATCGATGGTCAGACCCTTGTAATCGATAAACATTTTTAGGCGTGCCGGATTGGGTGCCGGGTCAAAGGTGTACAGTTTCATGGGTCGTGGTCCTCGGTAAATGGCTGCAGTCGTTTACGGTAGCAAAGTCGGGGTGCTGCTTTACAGCTTGTTTTCTGGGGGCATACAACTCGTTATACTCCGCGCCTCTCGAATACACGGAATTCCCACAGGAGATCCCATGACACGTGCTCTCGCCCTGGTCCTCGCCCTGCTGCCTGCGCTGGCGCTTGCGGTAGACCTGTCCAAAACCCAGCGTGCGGAAATTGAGGCGCGCATCAAGCCCTACAGCCAGTCCTGTGCCGCTGGCGACGCCAGTTGTTCCGGTGCGGCGGCCCAGCCCGAGGTCGCAGCAGCCCGTTCGGGTGAGGATGTCTACAACGCGGCCTGCATGGCCTGCCATACCACTGGCGCCGCGGGTGCTCCCATGTTGGGAGACGTTGACGCCTGGGCTGCGCGCATGGAGAAAGGCATAGAGGCGCTGTACGCCAGCGGTGTCAACGGTGTTGCAGGCACCGGCATGATTGCACGGGGTGGCTGTATGGACTGCTCGGACGAAGAGATCCACGCCGCCGTGGACTACATGGTCAACAGCAGTCAGTAACGTCATTGGGCTAAGCGCGATCGATAGCCCAGGGCTTCCAGCAGCAGGGGCTGGCTGATGCCAGCTTCGCCACTCAAATCCGCCAGCGTCCTGGCTACCCTCAGGGTCTTGTGTATGCCGCGACCCGACAGGCCCAGGCGATCGCTGGCCCCTTCGAACCACTTGAGTAGGGTGCGGTCCAGTTCGCAGTGGTCCAGCAGCGCTTTGCCGGCCAGCTGAGCATTCAGTGTTCCCTGCCGCGTCAGTTGCCGCTGCTGTGCCGCCCTGACCCTGTTGCCAGCCTCCCGGCTGTCAGACTCAGGTCTGGCGGGTGCCAACAGTGACGCGGCTTTTTGTTGCTCCAGCCCCACGTGCAGGTCGATCCGGTCCATAAGGGGCCCGGAGACCCGACCCTGGTAGCGACGAATTGTTGTGCTGCTGCAGCGGCAGTCAATGCCGTCGACGCCGGCATACCCGCAGGGGCAGGGGTTCATGGCCGCAACCAGTTGAAACGCGGCGGGGAAGCGGCAGCTGCCTCTCGCTCGACTGATGCATATCTGCCCGGACTCCAGGGGCTGCCGGAGTAAATCCAGCACCGGTGCGGAGTATTCCGCCAGTTCATCCAGAAACAGGACGCCGCCGTGGGCCAGCGAGGCCTCTCCAGGCAGGGGCGTGGTACCACCGCCGATGAGTCCGGCGGCTGTCGTACTGTGATGGGGCGAGCGGAACGGGCGGCCTGTCATGCCCTCCAGCCCCAGCAAATCCCGTATCAGGGTCAGCTCCAATCCGATGTCGGGAGTAGGTTCTGGCAGCAGCCCGGGTAGGCAGGAGGCCAGCAGGGTTTTACCGGCGCCAGGGGGGCCTGTCATCAAGATGTGATGACCCCCTGCGGCTGCGATTTCCAGCCCACGCTTTGCCAGGGATTGACCCACCACGTCCCGGAGATCAGCGCTTTGGCGCGGCTCAGGGGAGCGCACCAATGGCGCCGCTGGGGGTAAATCGCCGGTCTTGAGGAGGCCGCAGGTTTCCAGCAAATCCCCTGCGCCCGTCACTTTGCTACCGGGCACTATCGCCATTGCGGGGGCCTGGATTGCGGGTAGCACCAGGGGTCGGTGGGCAGCGGTCGCCGCCAGCACCGCCGTCAGTAGCCCGCGGCAGCTGCGCAGGGCGCCATCGAGACCCAGTTCCCCCAGAAACTCCCGGTCAGCGGTATGGCGGGGGTCCAGTTGTCCGGAGGCGGTGAGGATGGCGAGGGCTATGGGAAGGTCGAAGCGACCGCCACGCTTGGGTATTTCCGCGGGCGCCAGGCTGACCGTAATTCTCCGATCCGGCCACTTGAAGTGGGAACAGAGCAGGGCGCTGCGCACGCGTTCCCTCGACTCCCTGACCGAGCTTTCCGGTAAGCCCACGACTGAAAAGCCGGGTAGGCCGTTGCTGAGGTGCGCCTCTACCGAAACAAGTGGTGCGTCCAGTCCCGCGACGGCCCGCGAAAGCACGATGGCATGACTCATGGCCTGGGGCTTGTGCGTTCAGCAGGGGGTGGTGGGTGGCAGCTGCTGCCTTTAGAGGTGGGGTGGTCGGACGTTCCCACTCGAGTTCGTCAATCCCCACCCTGGTGACGTTCTAAGGCATCTAACTGCGCTGTCAATTTGGTCAATTCAGCTTCCAGGGTCTCCACACGCAACCGGGTGCGCTGCAGCACCGCCGCCTGGGCGTCAAACTCTGCCCGTGGCACCACATCCAGTTTCGCGAGCGCAGACTGCGCCAGGGCCCTGGCATTTTTGTCCAGTTGTCCCAGTACCGGGTTGTTGGCCCCCAGTAGTCGTTCAAACAGTTCACCCGGGCCACCCGGGCCACCCTTGTCCTTGTCCGACCCGTGGTCGTCTTTGCCGTGATCAGCCATTGCAGCCAGCACCCCATCAAACATTTGCAAGCGCCAATGTAACCCAAGGCGCCGGCAGGCCCCACATCCGGGCTGGCCATTTTCGCCCATTGGCGGGGCAGAGCTGCACTGGGATGGTGCATGGAGCTCCAGACCGATTGCCGAAAGGGCCCCGCTTTCGGCAGTTAACTTTTTGTTTTTTATAAAAAAATTTTTGTTGGTACACCAGTCGCTATAGCACTCGGTGCATGCCGTCGAGCCCGTGGCTCGATCGTCAGTGAAACACAATGCCAACAAAGAGGAGTTGCCCATGCTAATCCGCCCGCCTGCGACCGTCGCGGTGTCCCCAGACGCTGCCAAATGGAGGGTCGCATGAAACTAGTCACCGCCATCATCAAACCGTTCAAGCTCGATGACGTCAGGGAAGCCCTGTCCCAGATTGGGGTCCAGGGAATTACCGTTACCGAGGTCAAGGGCTTTGGTCGTCAGAAGGGTCATACCGAGCTTTATCGAGGCGCGGAGTATGTGGTCGATTTTCTCCCCAAGGTGAAGATCGAGGCCGCGGTCACAGTCGAACAGGTCGATCAGGTTATCGAAGCGATCACCAGTGCCTCCCACACCGGCAAGATCGGGGACGGCAAGATATTCGTCACTGATATCGACCAAATCATCCGCATTCGCACCGGCGAGACCGGCGAAGCCGCCATTTAATTCATCGGTTACAGGAATCAGTCATGGAGAACGAAATTTTTCAGTTGCAGTACGCACTGGACACCTTTTACTTCCTGGTGTGCGGTGCTCTCGTTATGTGGATGGCGGCGGGCTTTGCCATGCTGGAGGCGGGCCTCGTCAGGGGCAAGAACACCGTCGAGATCCTCACTAAGAACGTCACGCTGTTCGCTGTGGCCTGCACCATGTACATGGTGTGCGGTTACGCCATCATGTACGGCGGCGATTACGTGCTGAGTACGATTACCGGCGATGGCGTCACCGGGGCCGATGAGCCGGCCACGTACGCACCGTCGGCGGACTTTTTCTTTCAGGTGGTATTTGTGGCAACCGCCATGTCGATTGTGTCCGGTGCGGTCGCAGAGCGCATGAAGCTGTTTGCCTTCCTCGCCTTTGCTGTCGTGATGACGGGCTTCATCTACCCCATGGAGGGTAGCTGGACCTGGGGCGGCAATCCGGTATTTGGGATGTACACCCTGGGCGATCTTGGATTCCTCGATTTTGCCGGCTCTGGCATTGTCCACATGGCCGGTGCCGCCGCCGCGTTGGCGGGGGTCATCATGGTCGGCGCCAGGAAAGGTAAGTACGGGCCCAATGGTGAGATCAACGCCTTCCCCGGCGCCAATCTGCCCCTGGCAACCCTGGGTACCTTTATCCTGTGGCTGGGTTGGTTTGGCTTTAACGGCGGATCGGTCCTCGCGACTGCATCAGTCGAATCGGCCAATGCGGTGGCGGTGGTATTCATGAATACCAACGCGGCGGCCGCAGGCGGCTGTCTCGCAGCCCTGCTGACTGCCAAGCTGATGTTCGGCAAAGCCGACCTGACCATGGCGTTGAATGGTTGCCTTGCCGGTTTGGTGGCGATCACCGCCGGTCCGGACACCCCTTCAGCCCTGCAGGCAACCTTGTTCGGCGGTCTTGGTGGTGTGCTGGTGGTGTTTTCCATCGTCACCCTGGACAAGCTCAAGATTGACGATCCGGTCGGTGCTATTTCCGTGCACGGCGTGGTCGGTCTTCTGGGACTGCTGTTGGTGCCTGTCACCAACGACGGGGCGTCCTTTTCCGGCCAGATCATTGGCGCACTCACCATCTTTGGCTGGGTATTTGCCACCTCGCTGCTCGCGTTCTTTGCCATCAAGGCGGTGTTGGGTCTTCGAGTCTCCGAGGAGGAGGAGTACGAGGGTTCAGACATTGCAGAGTGTGGCATGGAGGCTTATCCGGAGTTCACCTCAGCCCGTTGACACCTCGCGACGGGCTTGTGTTTGGGGCCCCTTCGGGCCCCTTTTTTTTGTCTGCTGGTGACCCAGCCTCGCGTTAAAGCTGTCACTGGCATTGCCAAATTCACAGAGCAGATCATAATGTGCGGGTTGCAGCGTCAAGGTAAGCACTTCCGATGAAACTGGTCACCGCGATTATTAAACCCTTCAAGATGGATGATGTCCGAGCCGCCCTCGCCGATTTGGGCGTTCAGGGGGTAACCGTCACCGAGGTCAAGGGCTTCGGGCGCCAGAGGGGCCATACCGAACTGTACCGGGGTGCAGAGTACGTGGTGGATTTCCTGCCGAAACTGAAGCTGGAGGTCGCCTGCGCCGGAGACCAGGTCGATGTTGTGGTTGAAGCCATCATTTCAGCGGCGGGCACCGGCAAGATTGGCGATGGCAAAATTTTTGTTTCGGACCTGGATCAGGTTATCCGTATCCGCACCGGAGAGACAGGTACCGAGGCCATCTGAGGTAGGTGCAACGCCTAGGGACCCGTGTTCAGTCGCCGCAGCGCGTCCGGTAACTCACTCAGGCAATTGATAATCCCGTCGGCCAGTGGGCTCTCCTGCCCGGGGGCAGTCAGCCAAATCGAGCGGACGCCAGCCCGGTGGGCACCTGTCACATCGTGGTCGTGACTGTCCCCCACATGGACCATTTGCCCAGCCGTCACACCCGACTCCCGCATGGCGTGCTGAAACAGGGCGGGTTCCGGTTTGGCGGCCCCCACGTCCTCGGCTTTCAGTGCGAAATCAAAAAATCGGCCAAGGGGTGTCTTGGCAACGTCTGCATTGCCGTTGGTCAGTGAGCCCAACCGGTACTGAGTCGCCAGTTCCGTCAGCACGGGTACTGCCTGGGGAAACAGCTCAACCTCATTTCTTCTGGCGATGAAGGCGGCGAAAGCCTGGCCTGCGGCCTCCCTGGCCTGGTCGACCGGAACACCACACTCGGTCAGCAACAACTGCAGGACAGCGCGCCTGAAGCCGCTGATGTTATGGGCAAGTTCCGGTTGCTCATCGAATACCTGTTGTCGCAGCCGAGTCAGTTCCCCGGATTGCTGCAGTGCCAGGGTCTCAGGATAGTTTGTGCGCAGCCACTGGTTCTGGGCCGCCTCGGCTTTTACCAGCGCCGGTCGGACATCCCACAGCGTGTCGTCGAGATCGAAGGTGATAACCCGAATCATGATTTGTTTTTGCGGCGGGCTCTCGGGTGGGCTGAGTCGTAGACCTTGGCCAGATGCTGGAAATCGAGGTGTGTATAGATTTGCGTGGTACTGATATCCGAGTGGCCGAGAAACTCCTGCACTGCCCTCAGGTCGCCACTGGACTCCAGCATATGGCTGGCGAAGGAGTGGCGCAGCATATGGGGATGCAGCTTGCCCGGTAGGGCGCTGTATTTCGCCAGACGCTGCAGCCGAAGCTGGACACTGCGCGGGCTTATCCGCTGGCCCCGGCTGGACACAAACAGCGGTGCCGAGGGTTCGATGGTCTCACCCGCCAGCGGCCGCAGGGCCAGCCACTTTTTAATCGCCGTCAGCGCCGGTCCACCGACTGGCACATTGCGAGTCTTGCGTCCCTTGCCGGTGACGGTAATCGTCGATTCCTCGATCTCCAGGTCACCTATGTTGGCTGCCACCAACTCTGACAGCCGCAGACCCGAGGAGTACAGCAGTTCCGCAATTGCCATGTCCCGATGATCCAGTGCTGTTTCGGGCCGCCACTTGAACAGCGCACCCACATTGTCCGGATCCAGGGTTTTGGGCAGGCTGCGGCGCGTCTTTGGCGCCCTGACTCCCAGCACAGGGTTGCCAATCGCCGGATCACGCTCGGACAAAAATCGAAACAGCGCCCGCAGTGAGGACAGCGCCCGTTGAATGCTGGTTGCTGACAGGCCCTGCCGGTGCAGCAGCGCCACCCAGCGCCGAACATCGGCCTCGACAATGTCAGCGACATCGCTTTTACCCGCGTCCGAGCAGCAAATAACAAAACGGTTGATGTCACGGCCATAGCCGTCGAGGGTGTGGGGCGAGACCTGTCGCACCTCGCGCTGGTAATCCAGAAATACGTCCTTGGCCGTTGCCAGTGAAGTGCTCACGCGTCCGGCAGCTTCCCGAGACAGGGTAAATGGGTGATGACCTGGCACAGGTGCTCAAGGAACAGTGTGCCAACCGAGCTGTCATAGCGGCCGACATCGCTGGACCCCACCGAGAGTACGCCGATCATGCGATCACCATGCACCAGCGGCGCGATGGCCGCTGAGCCCTCGGAGCTACAGTCGGAAAACAGCGTGGTCATCTCCTCTTGCCTGAATACACCGCAATAGGCCCGCTGACCCTTGAGCAATCCGTCCAGGATGCTGTGCCGGTCGGCATCGCAGGCAGGCAACTCGGCAGCAAGCTCCTGAGCATCGGGCAGCCAGATATGGGCAGCGTATTCGACGCCAAAATACGACTTCAGACCGTCCTCGACAACACGGTTCAGGTCGGCCAGTTCACGGCAGTCCAGCACCGCAATGACCATTCGCCTGGAGGCCTCAAACAGGGTTTCGCTGGCCTCGGCGTTGTGTGTCAGCTCGGCCAGGCGTCCCCGGGTATCCAGATCACGCTCCCGTAACAGTGCCACCTGACGTTCGACCAGGGACACCGACCCGGCACCGCCGTGGGGCAGCCTGATATCGGCCAACAGCTCTGGTCGATGCAGGAAAAACTCAGGGTTGTCCCGCAGGAAACTTTCTACGTCACCCGGGTCGAGGTCCGTGGCTGTGAATGCCATCGATCGTTTGCTGGATGCATCACCGGTCATGGTGTACCTGTCTCCGCACTGTGTTCAACGATTCTGCAGTCTGATGGAGCCTTCGAAGACCGACGCCGTCGGTCCCCCCAGCCACACGGGCGAGTCATCGCCCTGCCACGTTACCGAGAGCTTACCCCCCGGCAGATGCACTGTCACGGCGTTGTTCAGCAGGCCTTTCCTGATGCCGTGTATCACTGCGGCGCAGGCTCCGGTGCCGCAGGCCAGGGTTTCCCCTGCGCCCCGCTCTAACACCCGCAGTTTGATTTCATCACGGTTCACAACCTGCATGAAGCCGACATTGGCCTGTTCCGGGAATTGAGGGTGGGCTGCAAGGACTGGCCCCAGGGACGTTACCGGTGCCTGGGCCACGTCATCGACAATCAGTACAGCGTGGGGATTGCCCAGTGACAGGGCGCCCACCAGCTGCGCGCCCGTGTCGAGGTCCAGGCGGTACTCCAGGCTCTCGACGTCGGACGTCAGGGGGATGGCAGCCGGGGTGAAAACAGGGCAGCCAAGATTGGCCCGGATGCGGCCGTCCTCTTCGATTTCCAGCGCCATCAGCCCGCCGGGGGTTTCAACCGTCAACGATCTTTTCCAGGACAGCTTTTGTTCCCGGATGAAGCGGGCGAAGCAGCGGGCACCATTACCACACTGTCCCGCCTCGGAGCCATCAGCGTTGAAGATACGGTAGCTGAAGTCGGCGTCCGGGGATCCCGGCGGACCCACCAGCAGAACCTGGTCACAACCCACTCCCCGCTGCCTGTTGGCGAGGCGCCGGATTTGGGCGGGGGTCAGGGTCAGGCTCTGCCGCACAGTATCTATGACCACAAAGTCATTGCCGGCGCCGTGCATTTTGCTGAATTTGATTTTCACCTCGGTTTACCGGGCAAAGTCGCTTCCCCAGCCCAGAGCTGCTGCAGGGATTCGCGTTCCCTGACAACGTGGCTGCAATCCAGGTCAACCAGTATTTCCGCAGGCCGTGGCCGGCTGTTGTAATTTGAAGCCATGGTGAAGCCGTAGGCGCCCGCTCCCATCACCGCGAGAATATCACCGGATGTCAGCGCCAGCTCCCGGGCATGGCCCAGAAAGTCCCCGGTTTCACAGACCGGACCGACAATGTCCCAGGTTGTTGCTTCTGCCTGGGATGGCGCGACCGCCACGATGTCCTGCCAGG
Source organism: Luminiphilus sp. (assembly GCA_012270045.1). GTDB lineage: Bacteria > Pseudomonadota > Gammaproteobacteria > Pseudomonadales > Halieaceae > Luminiphilus. Next base: position 70,776 of record JAAXJC010000165.1, on the reverse strand, counting down.
CACCATAGAGTGCGGGTCTCAGCAGGTCGTTCATTGCGGCGTCAACCAGTGCAAAATTTTTGTGGCGCCCGGGCTTGAGATATTCAACCCGGGTCAACAATACGCCGCCATTGGCCACGATGGAGCGACCGGGCTCGAGAATAAGTGTGAGATTGTGACCCGCGAGGGGTTCGGTGAGCGCCGCTACGTAGTCGGCGACGGCGGGGACCGTCTCGCCCTGATAGCTCACGCCCAGTCCTCCGCCCACGTCTATATGCTGCAGCGAGATGCCCTGGTCCTGGAGTTGATCAACCAACCGCACCAGGTGATCGAGGGCCTCTGCGAAGGGTTCGATGGCAAGGATTTGGCTGCCGATATGGCAGTCCAGCCCGATCGGCCTGATCCCCGGTAGATCGGCGGCACGGTTATAAAGTGGCAGGGCTGCGTCAATGGCAATGCCAAATTTATTGTCCTTTAAGCCCGTGGCAATGTAGGGGTGGGTGCGCGCGTCGACATCGGGATTTACCCGTAACGATACCGGGGCGATCAGATCGTTTTCCCTGGCCACTGCCGCCAGGGTTTCCAACTCAGCCTCGGATTCCACGTTGAAGCAGTGAATGCCTGCCTGCAGCGCTCGCAGCATGTCTGCGCGGTTTTTGCAGACACCGGAGAAAACTACCTTTCCTGGGTCGCCGCCGGCGGCCAGCACCCGTTCAAGCTCGCCTATTGAGACGATGTCAAAACCGGCGCCCAACTCGGCAAGCAGTCCCAGCACCGCCAGATTTGAGTTGGCTTTGACGGCATAGCAGATCAGGTGGTCGTGGCCGGCCAGCGCAGTCTGGTACGCCGAGAAAGCCTCCTCTATGGCCGCCCTTGAATAAACATACAGGGGCGTTCCATGGCGGTCAGCCAGGGTCTCCAGTGCCACGCCCTCGCAAAACAGGGTGCCGTCGACGGCATGGAAGTGATTCACGCGTCCGCCTCAGCAGCGTCGGGCTGCTCCTCGGCGGGCCGTAACGGGCCGGTCTGCCCGCAACCCGCAAGTAGCAATAGCAGTAAGGTTGTAACCGTAAGGGTCTTCATGCTGGTTATACTCCTGATACCGCTATTGTATCAGCGTGGTCGGCGCGGCTGGTGCCTTGGCAGCGGCCGAAATCGAGGAGCAGGCATGACGAATAACCGTTATTTTGATCTCATTGAAGAAACCTTTGATCTGGTGGAAATGCGACTGGAGGAACTGCCTGAAGATCCCGATCTTGCGACCGCGGAGGGCGTCATCAACGCGCGCTTTCCCAATGGGGTGGTGTTCGTTTTCAGCCGACAGCCACCCACCGAGCAGCTCTGGCTGGCCACCCCCGGGGGCGGCTTCCACTATGTCTGGGATGAGGCGGCAGAAGACTGGCGGGATACCAAGACTGGGGAGTTGTTCAGGGAGTTCCTGCCAGTGCAGTTGCGTGAGCATGCCGGGGTGGAGTTCTCCTGGGACTGATGGTCCCGTCAGCGGGGGTCAGCCTGTCGGGCAGTAAGCCGTTCCCTGGCAGCAGCTGCCGCAGCCTTGACCTGCAGCGGACTGGTACCCCCCGGATGGTTGCGGGCGGCGACTGATCCCTCAAGGGTCAGCACCTCAAAAACGTCACTGTCTATGCTGCCGTGAAATTCCTGCAGCGTCGGCAGTGAGAGATCCTCGAGCCGGCAATCATGGTCCACACAATGGGCCACCGCGCGCCCCACCACTTCATGGGCATCCCGGAACGGTAGACCCCGGCGTACCAGGTAATCGGCCAGATCGGTGGCAGTGGCGAAGCCTTCCAGAGCAGCGTTGACCATGGCAGCCCGGTTGGGTTTCAGGGCGGGGACCATATCGGCGAAGGCCCGCAGACAGTCATACAGGGTGGTCACACAGTCGAACAGGGGTTCCTTGTCCTCCTGGTTGTCCTTGTTGTAAGCCAGCGGCTGGGCTTTCATCAGGGTGAGCAGGGCCATCAGGTGTCCGTTGATCCGACCGGTTTTGCCGCGCACCAATTCGGGCACGTCGGGGTTTTTCTTCTGGGGCATGATGGACGAGCCGGTGCAGAAGCGGTCCGGAATCGTAACGAACTGGAACTGGGCCGAGGTCCAGATGACCAATTCCTCCGCCATGCGGGACAGGTGGGTTGCCGTCAGGGCGGCAGCCGCTGCAAATTCAATGGCAAAGTCGCGATCCGACACCGAGTCGAGGGAATTGCGTGTCGGCTGGGTGAAACCCAATGCGGCAGCGGTCTGCTCCCGGTCAATGTTGAAGGTGGTGCCGGCGAGGGCCGCGGCCCCCAGCGGGCATTGGTTGAGACGGTCCCGGCAGTCCTGCAGGCGGCCAAAGTCCCGCTCCAGCATCTCGTTCCAGGCGAGCAGGTGATGGCCAAAAGTAATGGGTTGGGCGACCTGTAAATGGGTGAAACCCGGCATGACGGTGTCAGTGTTTTCCGCGGCCAGTTCGACAATACCCGATTGCAGCCGCGTCAGTTCACCGGTCACCGCGTCGATGGATTCCCGCAGCCAGAGCCGTATATCGGTGGCTACCTGATCGTTTCTCGAACGTCCGGTATGCAGTTTTTTACCTGTCTCACCGATGATTTCGGTCAACCGCGCCTCGATGTTCATGTGCACATCTTCCCGGTCGACCCGCCAGTCAAACCGACCCTGGTCAATTTCTTCGGCAATGGTTGCCAGTCCCGCTTCTATCTCGGTCAATTCCCCAGCGGAGAGGATGTCCTGTGCGGCCAGCATCCGGGCGTGGGCGAGCGATCCGCGGATATCCTGTGGCGCCAGCAGTCGATCGAACTGCTGGGATGCGGTAAAGCGCTGCACAAAGGCATCGGTGGCTTCACCAAACCGCCCGCCCCACAGCGCACTGGTGGTCGCTTCTGATTTTTCGGATTGACTCATATCCGGTCCTGACATGCTGGTCCCCGACAGCCGGGGTGAGGCCCTGAATGGCAGCGTGGAGTATACCATTGTGCCGGTTTTGATCAGTTCCAGCCGTGGTAAGCTGGCGCCCTGAATTAAGGAGCAGCTCGTGTCAAAGCTTGTTATCGCCACCCGGGAGAGCCCCCTGGCCCTGTGGCAGGCCAACCATGTGGCTGGCCGCCTGCGGCAACTGCATCCCGGCGTCACCGTTGAACTGCTCGGCATGACCTCCAGGGGAGACCAGCTACTGGACAAACCCCTGTACAAAGTGGGCGGCAAAGGTCTGTTCGTCAAGGAACTGGAAACGGCCCTGTTGGACGGGCGCGCGGACATTGCGGTGCATTCAATGAAGGATGTACCCATGACACTACCCCCGGGCCTGACCCTGGGTGTGATATGTGAGCGGGAGGATCCCCGTGACGCGCTGGTAGGTAAATCCGCCCTTGACCAGTTGCCACAGGGGGCCACCCTGGGGACCTCCAGCCTGCGTCGAGCCTGCCAGATCAGGCGGCTGCGGCCCGACCTCGATATCGGCTTCCTGCGCGGCAATGTCAACACGCGGCTGGCGAAACTGGATGCCGGTGAGTTTGATGCCATTATCCTGGCGACGGCGGGCTTGGTCCGGCTGGGTTTCGAATCGCGCATTGGCGCCCGCATAGAACCGGAGGTCTCCCTGCCCGCTGGCGGTCAGGGTGCGGTCGGTATTGAGTATCGTGCCGATGATGAGCGGGCCGCGGCATTGCTGGCCCCCCTGAATCACCAAACCACCTCCGACTGTGTCGTGGCCGAGCGGTCGGTGGTCAGGGTTCTGGATGGCGGTTGTGACGTACCCATTGCCAGCTATGCGGTACCGGAAGCTGACGGTTTTTGGTTGCGTGCCCTGGTAGGCAGTGTCGAGGGTAACAGCCTGCTCGAGGCAGAAGCCCGCGGATCCGACCCCGAGGCCCTGGGCGAACAGGTCGCCCAAACCCTGTTGGAAAAGGGCGCAGCGGCGATCCTGGAGGCCGTGCGAGGGTGACACTTACCGCGGTCTTGACGCGACCAGGGGGAGCCGTCGAATCCCTCAGTAGCGCCCTGAGCCAACGTGGCGTGGACAGTATCGTGCAGCCACTGGTCGACATCGCGGCGATTCCGGTGGAAGACCGGGAACTGATCACACTGCACCCTGGCGACATCTGTATCTTCATCAGTGCCAATGCGGTTGATCAGGGGTTGGCCAACCTGGCACCCCAATTACAGGCAATGGACTGCCCCATTCTGGCGGTCGGTAACGCCACCGCCAGGGCGGTAGCGGCAGCCGGTTTTGATGTTTCTGTCCCTGAACGGGCGGACTCGGAGGGTTTGCTGGCCCTTGATGTCCTGCACGATGTGCAGGGCAAGCAGGTAGTTATCATCAAGGGCGAGGGTGGCCGCGGGCTGCTTGCGGAGGCCCTCAAGGAGCGGGGCGCGCTGGTGGTGAGCTATGTCTGCTACCGGCGCGAGGCTGCGAGCGTGGATGCCGGACAGTTCTGCTGGCAACTGTGCGAGCGGGAGCATGTGGTGTTCCAGGCCAGTTCCGGGGAGTTGTTGGAGCAATTGACGCAGTTGCTGGGTCGTGGCGGCCAGCCCAACCTGCTGGACAGTCCGGTGGTAGTGCCCTCGGACCGGGTAGCGGAAATCGCCGAAGGTCTTGGCTGGACAGACATTAAAACCGCGTCGGGAGCCGGTGATGAGGCATTCCTTGCGGCGGTTGATGACTTGCTGCCGGCACAGCAAAACGAAGAGCCCGCCCAGTTGGAGGAGCGTGAAGATATGACCGTTGAGACAGCAGAGGCCACCAGGGAAGCCGATGAGGTCCCTACCGTGGACGCGGCACCGGCGGTCGTTGCCAAAGCTCCCGTCGAAGCCCGTCAAACAAGCGTGCGCGGCCCCGATCGACTGGCTCGCTTTATTATCGTCCTGTTCCTGCTGGCAGCGGGAGCGGGAGCCTACCTGGGCTGGTGGTACGGTTGGCCCCAGTACCAGGACGCCGTGGACCGATTGGCTGCCCTGGAGGGAAGGCTCACCGCCATTGAAACGGCGCCGGATCAGAGGGCGGCCGCCATCGAGGGCTCGCTGGCGACCCAGATGGCCGCCGCAGAACAACGTGCTGAAGCGGCCCTGCGGGCCGCTGCCGCCCGGCAGAGCCAACTTCTTGCCGAGCAGGACGGATCGATTGCCCTGTTAAGGGATCGGGTCGAGCGCCTGGATGTCCGGCTGGCTCGATTGACCGCCACTGATCGCAGGGCGTGGCTGGCCAACGAGGCGGCTTTCCTGGTGCGGCTCTCGGCCCAACGCTTGCTCACCTCCCGGGACATCGCAGCGGCAGAGGCACTGCTGACCAATGCTGACGCGCTACTCAGTGAAGTTGATGATCCGCGCTTTGATCTCTCGCGCCGGGCCCTGGCCTCTGACCTCGCTGCACTGGCCGCGGCTCCCCGGCTTGATGCCGTTGGTCTCTATGCTCGTTTTTCAGCTCTGATTGAGCAGGCGGAGCGCCTGCAGGTGGCCAGCAGGCGGCCCGAAGCGGAGATAACGAGCGAGCCCGATAACAGCTGGCTGGGTCGCGCCGAGGCCGGCTGGCGTGCGGCTATGGCCAAGCTGTCCAGCTACCTGGTGATCCACAGTCGCAGTGACGACATGGCCGGCTTGCTCACCCCTGACTGGGAGAATCTTGTTCGTCAAAACATACGCATGTCCCTGGAGCAGGCTCAGATTGCCGGTCTGTCGGCCAATCAGGCGCTCTATGCCCACGCCGTAGGGCGGGCAGCGGATTCGATAGCGTTGTATGCAGAGCATGACCCGGATCGGGTGGCGGCCATGGCGACCGAACTGGATGCCCTGGGGACATTGAATGTGGCTCCCGAGGTGCCTGATTTGCTGGCGTCCCGTGCGGCGCTGGCCGATGCTATCCGGTCCATTGACGGTGATGAAGCCGCAGCGGACATGGCCGACCCCTCGGTGGTTGATTGACCGTGCGCCGTCTGATCGTACTGCTGGTGCTGGGACTGCTGTTGGGAGCGGTGCTCGTTAACCAGTTGGAGCAGCAGCCAGGATACGTCTACATCAGTCTCGGTGATGTGGTGTTGGAAACCACCGTCTGGTTTGCCGTGTTCATCTGGTTACTGACCTGGGGGCTGCTGGTTTTGGCACTGTCATTACTGCGCAGGTTGTGGGGAACCCATCGCGCCGTCAGCGGTTGGTTGGGCCAGAGAAAAAGTCGCAACGCAACGGCGCTGACCAACCGCGGCCTGATTAACTTCATTGAGGGCAATTGGGCCAGGGCACGCAAGCAACTTCTGCGCTCGGCACGCTATAGCGAAGCACCGTTGATCAATCACCTGATCGCGGCCCGGGCGAGTTTCAGGCTCGGTGACATTGAGGAAGCCAAGCACCAGCTGGGCACGGCAGAAAGTGTCGAAGCCGAGGCCGGCATCGCGGTGGAACTGACCCAGGCCGAGTTGCAGTTGTCCGGAGGCAACTACGAGCAGGCCCTGGCAACCTTGGTTCGAGCCCGCAGCAATGCCGCCAAGCACCCGTATGTGCTGGCTCTGCTGGCCCGCGCCCACCGCCAGCTGGGGGATTGGCAGGCGCTGCGGCCACTGCTGCCCGAGCTACACAAATATGGCCTGCTCGAAGACGCCGGCCTGCGGGGTCTTGAGGGTGAACTTTGGGAGGCGCTGGTAGTGTCTGTTGCCGGGCAGTCCGACGCCACGGTGGCCGATCTGGAGTCCTTGTGGCGGGATATTCCCCTGGCCCAGCGAGAGCTTGTCACCCTGCGCAGGGTATTCCTGCAGGCGCTGAGTGATATGGGAGCCCAGGACGAGCTGCAGCGGCACCTGGTTGCCTGGCTGGCCAAGCAATGGCAGGTTGAGTTACTCGATTTCCTTGGGCGCTCGCCACCGACCAACCCGCGTAAGTTGCTAAAAACCATGAAAAAATGGCTGGATACCCATGGCCAGGACCCGTTACTGCTGCTGGCGGCTGCGAGAGTGGCCCTGTATGCAAAGGAGTGGGATGCTGCCCAGCAGTGGCTGGAAACGGCTTACGAGCGGGATGCCAGTGCCGAGATCTGCTGTGAACTGGCGCGCTTCATCGACGCCAGGGGCGAACAGGCCAGGGCGGCTGAACTGAGGGCGGAAGCCGCCGCTCTCAGCGTAGGCCCGCTACCTGAGCTGCCGCTGCCGAATAGCCTGTCCGAGGAGTAGCGGGGTCAGATCCCGGGTCAACGACCGGGCAGCTTGATATTGAGGGTGTCCCAGAGGGCATCAATACGAGCTTTCACAGCGTCGTCCATGGCGATGGCTTTGCCCCACTCCCGATCTGTCTCTCCGGGCCATTTGTTGGTGGCATCCATTCCCACTTTCGAACCCAGCCCCGGAACAGGGGAGGCGAAGTCCAGATAGTCGATCGGGGTGTTGTCGACAAAAACGCAGTCCCTGCGCGGGTCCATGCGCGTGGTCATCGCCCAAACCACGTCCTCCCACGAGCGGGCATTGACGTCATCATCAGTAACAATGATGAATTTGGTGTACATGAATTGCCGCAAAAATGACCAGATACCCAACATAACCCGCTTCGCGTGCCCTGGATATTCCTTGCGCATGGTGACCACGGCCATGCGGTAGGAACAGCCCTCGGGGGGCAGGTAAAAGTCGACGATCTCGGGAAACTGTTTTTTTAACAGGGGTACAAAGACCTCATTGAGAGCGACCCCGAGCACGGCGGGCTCATCGGGGGGACGTCCGGTGTAGGTGCTGTGGTAGATCGGATCGCGCCGGGTTGTCATGGTTTCAACCGTGAACACGGGAAAGCGCTCCACCTCGTTGTAATAACCTGTGTGGTCACCGTAGGGGCCCTCGTCAGCCTCTTCGGTGGGGTCGATGTAGCCCTCCAGTATGATTTCGGCATGGGCCGGAACCCTGAGGTCATTGGCCTTACAGCGCTCGGTCAGACACTGGGCGAGCTCGGTTTTGCTGCCACGCAGCAGTCCCGCAAAGGCGTACTCGGACAGGGTATCGGGCACTGGAGTCACAGCGCCCAGTGTGGTCGCCGGATCCGCACCCAGGGCGATCGCCACCGGATAGGGTTCTCCAGGGTGTTTCAGGGTCCAGTCCCTGAAATCCAGGGCACCGCCCCGGTGGGACAGCCAGCGCATAATCAATTTGCGCGGCCCCAACTGCTGCATGCGGTAGATGCCCAGATTCATGCGGGGCTTTTCCGGCCCCCGGGTAATCACTAATGGCCAGGTCACCAGTGGCCCCACGTCTCCGGGCCAGCAGGTTTGCACCGGGATGGTAGTCAGGTCCACCGCGTCGCCCTCCAGCACAATCTCCTGGCAGGGTGGCCGTTTGATGGTTTTGGGGCCCATGTTCAGCACCTGCTTGAGCAGGGGTGCCTTGTCGATCAGGTCCCGCATGCCCTTGGGGGGATCCGGCTGTCGCAGGTAGGCCAGCAGTTCGCCGATCTCACGTAGCGCTTCGGTTGAGTCCGCACCCATACCCCGGGCGACCCGCTCTTCGGTACCGAACAAATTGGCGAGCACCGGCATGTCGTAGCCCTTGGGGTTTTCAAACAGCAGTGCCGGACCGCCGCCGCGCAGGGTGCGGTCCGCTATTTCTGTCATCTCCAGGTTCGGGTCGACTTCTGCGGTGATGCGCACCAGTTGCCCGTCAGCTTCCAGGGTGCTGATGAAATCCCGAAGATCTGTGAAGCGCGCCGCCATGGGCTGCCCTCGACTGTATAGCTGAAAGACGCTGTGGTCCGTGTGACCCTATTTGCGCTTCATGGACTTGAAGAACTCGTCGTTTGACTTGGTGTCCTTGAGTTTGTCCAGCAGAAACTCCACCGCGGGCAGGTCTTCCATGCCGTGCAGCAGCTTGCGCAAAATCCACATGCGTTGCAGTTCCTCGTCGCCGGTGAGTAACTCCTCCCTGCGGGTTCCCGAGCGGCGGATGTTGATGGCCGGGTAGACCCGTTTTTCAGCAATCTTGCGATCTAGATGTAACTCCAGGTTACCGGTGCCCTTGAATTCCTCGTAGATGACTTCATCCATTTTGGAACCGGTGTCGATCAGCGCCGTGGCAATTATCGACAGGCTACCGCCTTCTTCGATATTCCGCGCGGCACCAAAGAAGCGCTTGGGACGCTCCAGGGCATGGGCGTCAACGCCCCCGGTCAATACCTTGCCCGAACTGGGGACCACGGTATTGAAAGCCCGGGCCAAACGGGTAATCGAATCCAGCAGAATGACCACGTCACGTTTGTGCTCCACCAACCGCTTGGCTTTTTCGATCACCATATCGGCAACCTGCACATGGCGGGAGGGGGGTTCGTCAAAGGTGGAGGCAACGACCTCGGCGCCCCGGGCGCCCACTGAACGTTGCATCTCCGTCACTTCCTCTGGACGTTCGTCGATCAGCAGTACGATGACGTAACACTCAGGGTTGTTGGAAATGATGGCCTGGGCAACGTTCTGCATCATGATGGTCTTGCCCGCTTTCGGCGGCGCCACCAACAGGCCGCGCTGACCCTTACCGATGGGCGCTACCAGGTCAATGATCCTGCCGGTGAGATCTTCGGTTGAGCCGTTGCCCTTCTCCAGGGAAAGGCGCTCATTGGGAAACAGAGGCGTCAGATTTTCGAACAGGATCTTGCTTTTTGCGCTCTCGGGAACTTCAAAGTTGACGTCCTTGACCTTCAGCAGTGCAAAGTAGCGTTCGGAGTCCTTGGGTGGGCGGATCATGCCCGTGATTGTGTCGCCGGTGCGCAGGTTAAATCTTCGGATCTGGCTGGGGCTGACGTAAATGTCGTCGGGTCCTGCCAGGTAGGAGGAGTCCGCCGAGCGCAGGAAGCCAAAGCCGTCCTGCAGAATTTCCAACACGCCGTCGCCCCAGATGTCCTCACCGCTTTTGGCGTGGCGCTTGAGCAGGGCAAAAATAATGTCCTGCTTACGTGACCGGGCCATGTTTTCCAGCCCCATCTCCTGGGCCATGTCGATCAGGTCTTGGGTGGGCTTGTTTTTCAGTTCGGTCAGGCTGAGGGGATTGGCACTGGGCGTGTTCGGGTCACGCCGCCGCTGGCGCCGGTTGCGGCCCCTGCGGCCGCCGTTGCCATTCTCTTTCTCACCGGCGCCGTCACCGCCGTCATTGCTGCCTTTGCCGCTGGCAGCTTCCTCAGCGGGTTGGTCGCCACTGTCGTCTGCGGCCTCCGCGCGATTGAGTTTCAGGGTTCGGGTGCTGCCGGCGTCGCTGTCAGAAGTTTCCTTGCTGGCCGCCTCGGCCTCTGTGGTGGCGGGGCCTTCGGAGACAGTTGCTGCCTCTGTTTCAGTGCTCACTGAGCTGTTGTTTTCATCCACGATTCATATCCGGGGTGTTGGGGGAAAGGGGAACTGCCTGGGGGAATCCACGGGCAGGAACAGTTGTTTCCTGTCCAAAGCTTTTCAGACGGTCTCGGACGATAGCTCTCGCGAGGGCGTCGTAAAAGGGTTGGAAAGGGGTTTGGTGAAACTGGGTTGCTTCACCAGAAATCTAAAGTTAGCACCGGGGACGTGGGGCGTCCAGACCCCACATGCCAACTTTTTTCTGCATTTGCGGCCAGGTTAACGGCCGCAGGTTACGATTCGGTGCGAGTCTACAGACACTCGTCGACAAAGGCACCCAGCTGGGTTTTGCTGATCGCCCGTTCTTTGGGTGCACCAGCGTTGCCGTCTTGGCACCCGATCAGCGGCGTGATGCCGCGGATGGACAATTTCTCCGGCATCCCGGGGTTGGCGTCGACATCGACCTTGCAGATCTTAAGGCGACCGTCATACTCAGTTGCTATCTCGTCGAGGATCGGAGCGATCATTTTGCAGGGGCCGCACCATTCGGCCCAAAAGTCCACCAGGACGGGTAGTTCGGCGGACAGCACCTCCGTTTCGAATGTGGCTTCAGTAACGTGGACGATGCTTTGGCTCATGGGTGCTCCCTTGGTTAATAAGTAATACAACGCGCTAATGATGACACAAATTGCCACCCCTTCCACCCGTGAAAGTTGCTCTTCCGAAGCCGAACTCTGGTGGGTTTACATGTTGCGCTGCGCTGACCGATCGATTTACGTCGGGGTGACGCGCTGCCTGATTCGCCGTCTGCGCCAGCACAACGGGGAGTTGGCCGGGGGTGCCAAGTACACCCGGGGACGGCGTCCCGTGGAAGTTGTATGGCGCAGGCCCGCTGCGTCCCGGGGCGACGCCCAGTCACTGGAGGCGCAACTGCGGAAGTTATCGAAGCAGGACAAGTTGAAGCTGATTGCGGGGAAGCTTGAGGCGGGGAGCGCCCATGACTGACTTGCCCGATATTGAGAAGTTTTGGCAATGGGCTCTGCAAAGGTGGTCGCAACCTGGACTGGCGGATGCCCTGCTGCCGTTGCAGGATCAGCACGGCTGCGTGGTGCTGGAGTTGCTGCTGCTGGCCTGGCTGGATAGCCGGAACCTGAAACTCAGCCCGTCTGGCTATGACGGTCTGGTGGACGCAGCGGCCAGCTGGAACGCCGAGGTGGTGCTGCCGTTGCGCGCGGTCCGGGTCGGTTGGCGGGATAATCCGGACATGGCAGGTCAGCGCGAGCGCTTGCAAAAGCTGGAGTTGGCGGCGGAGCGCGCCCTCGCTGGGCTGTATTTTGAATTACTCGGTCAGTTGCCTGCTACTGAGCTCTCTGTTTCCAATATGGCAGAGTCATCAAGCAACCTTGAACTGGCTGTTCAGACCGCCACGCCACCGTTGCCTAAAGGGCAAGTCGTGAATCTGCTGGAACTTCTGTCGGCCCAGGCAGTCGAATAACGGATTCTTAACGCTGGCACAATGCCGGAGCTGTGCGTACCATTACCGGCGTTTCAGTACTGGCCCCCCGGGGTCTACCCTTCATCTCTACAGGAAGAACCTATGTTGCCTACTAAATCAGGTCGCTTTTTGACCCTTGTTACGGCGCCGCTTGTGTTGGGCGCACTCGTCGCCTGTCAGGAGCAAGCCAAGGAGCCCGAGCCAATGACGCTGGATACACCCGAAAAACGACTTTCCTACGGTGTTGCCCTGCGCATGGGTGAACGCATGGTGGCCGATGGTATGACCATGGACGTTGATGCCTACGCCCTGGGTATGAAAGATGCGTTCGAGGGCGCGGAGCCGCGTCTGACCGAGGAGGAAATTACCGCGGAGATGATGGCATTCCAGGAGCGAATGCAAGCCGAACGAGAGGCTGAGCAGGAGCTTTTGTCCGCCGGTAACGCGGAGGCTGGGGCGGCATTCCTGGCAGAGAACGCCCAGCGCGAGGGCGTGGTCGTGACCGACTCGGGACTGCAATACGAAGTCATTGAGGCCGGCACCGGCGCCTCCCCCGGCACTGATGACCAGGTGGAAGTGCACTACCGGGGCACACTGATCGACGGCACCGTCTTTGACAGTTCCTACGATCGTGGCGAGACCGTGACCTTTGGCGTGACCCAGGTGATCGCGGGCTGGACCGAGGCACTGCAGCTGATGCAGGAGGGTGCCAAGTACAAACTCTATATCCCCAGTGACCTCGCCTACGGCGCCGGTGGCGCGGGACAGTTGATAGGCCCCAATTCGACCCTGGTCTTCGAAGTCGAGCTGATTGACGTGGTTGAGCCGGAGGCCGCCGAATAAGGCTGAACTGGCCAGCTCTGGTTTGTGGAACCCCGGTCAAGTGCCGGGGTTTTTTTTGGGCTGTAGGGGCCCGCGGCGCCTATGAATGCCAGGTCCGTCGATAGCGGTTGTCACCGCCCATGGCGGGCGTGGTGGGTGGCGTATGTATCAGCGGTACTGGCTGTAGAAGCGCTGTAGGTACTCGGCGAAGCTCTCACTGGTATCGTCCTCCAGCAGTGCCTGTTGGCGCAGTGACGCGGCGCTGGCGGTCTGGAATTCAGCAAACTCGCTGGCTTGCAGGGGTTCTGCCAGAAACTCGTTGTGCCAGCGACGTGAGTAGTTCAGCGCCAGTTGCCAGAAGGGAATGCCCTGATCCCCCATTTCGGCCAATACCCGGGCCGAGGGAGTCGTTTCAGGATTGGCAACCCGCTGGTAGGCGATGGCCATCGCTTGCTCGTGCTCTTCGGTGCCTGCAGCCTCATCCAGCCATTGGGCGGTCCGGTTCATGCTGTCGAGCAGCATCATGGCCCTGTCCGTAAATGGCTGCTCTCCCTCGGCGGTCATCAGGCGCAGATCGGGTGAGCGGCCCTCGTTGACCACCCGGCGCAAATTTTCCTTGTTTCGGCGTTGTCCCTGTTCGTCACAGAGGGGGCTCTCAGAGAGGATGGCGTCGACCAGAAAAACATCGATCAGGCGCATTGTGTCGCCATCAATCCCCAGTGGCAGGAAGGGGTTGATATCGATACACCGCACTTCGATGTATTCAATGCCACCCCGTCGCAGCGCGACCACCGGCGCTTCACCGGATTGGGCCACGCGTTTGGGCCGGATGGGGCTGTAAAATTCGTTTTCTATCTGCAGCAGTGCTTCGTTGAGCTGTGCCTGTTCGCCGTCGTCGGTGAGCTTATAGTCGCTGTACTCGGGGTGCGGCGTCATGATCGCTTCGGTGAGGGTTGCCAGGTAGTTATCCAGGTTGTTGTAGCAGACATCCAGGCTCGCCTGGGCGTTGCTGGTGTAACCCAAGTCTCCCATACGAAGTGACGTGGCGTGGGGCAGGTACAGACTGGATTCCGAGGCATCGAAGGGCAGCAGCGGGTGTTTACCCTGGCCACTGAGAAAGCTGGCGCAGACGGCGGGGGAGGCACCCAGCAGGTAAATCAGCAGCCAGGACCGTTCGAAGAAGTTCCTGATCAGGCCGAGATAGCCGGCGGTCTGGTAGTCCCTGAGGCTGCCCTGACTGCCGTCCCGCTCCCAGGCCGCCTGCCAGAAGCTCTCTGGCATGGAAAAGTTGTAATGAATACCGGCGATGGCCTGCATCATGCGGCCGTAGCGAACACCCAAACCGTTGCGGTAGATACGCTTCATCTGGCCGACATTGGAGCTGCCGTAATGGGCGATCGGTATGCTGCGCTCCCCCGCGACGATGCAGGGCATACTGGCGCCCCAAAGTAACTCGCCCTGCAACTGGGATGCGGTAAAGCGATGAATGCCCCGGAGCTGGTGCAGGGTAAGTTCCACATCCTGTGCCACGGGAGTGATAAACTCCAACAGGGATTCTGAATAGTCGGTGGTAATGGACGGGTGGGTGAGCGCCGACCCCAGGGCTTTGGGATGCGGCGTTTGGGCCAGCATTCCTGTTGCGGCATCAACCCGCAGGCCTTCTTTCTCGACGCCGCGGCAGATACCTGCCAGCAGGCCAGACCCGACTTCCGAAATAAGCGGGTGTTTGGCGGTCAATGGTGCGTCCAAGGGCGACGAATCTCCTCATCGGCCGACCCACAGGGTGGTGGGGCCGGCGGTGGTCCAAATGGCGGTGCAAGTGTAAGGGCTGTAATCGGCGGGGTACAGTTCGGTGAAACAGCAAGCGTGCGATAGTCACGCCGAGGGGAATACTTTATGCGTATCGAGTCATGGTTGAAGACGCTGGCAGAGCAGGGCGGCTCCGATCTCTATTTGAGTACCGGTGCGCCACCCTGCGCGAAATTTGATGGGCAGTTGAAACCCATCGCCAGCGAGGTGCTCAAGCCCGGTGAGATCGGCGAAATCTCTGCCGAGATGATGGATGAGACCCAGCAGGAGGAGTTCCATCGGGAGTTGGAGCTCAATCTCGCTGTATCAATTGCCGGTGTCGGCCGCTTCCGGGTCAATGTGTTCAACCAGCGCAATCAGGTATCCGTGGTGGCCCGCCATATCGTCACTGATATTCCAAACTGGCAGGACCTGGGTCTACCTCCCATTCTGCCCGAACTGATCATGAAGAAGCGGGGCCTGATCCTGTTTGTCGGGGCTACCGGTTCCGGCAAGTCCACTTCCCTGGCCGCGCTCATTGACCAGCGCAACTCAAACAGTGCCGGCCATATTGTGACCATCGAGGACCCGATCGAGTTCGTTCACAAACACAAGCGCTCCATCATCAACCAGCGCGAGGTGGGTGTGGATACCCGGAGTTGGCACAACGCGCTGAAAAACACCTTGCGACAGGCTCCGGATGTGATTTTGATCGGTGAAATACGTGACCGGGAGACCATGGAGCACGCTATTTCCTTTGCCGAAACCGGGCACCTGTGTATCTCAACGCTGCACGCCAACAACGCCAACCAGGCCCTGGATCGCATCATCAACTTCTTCCCCGAGGCCAAGCGCAGCCAGCTGTTGCTGGACCTGTCCCTGAACCTGCAGGCGTTTATCTCCCAGCGCCTGATTCCGGCCCAGAATGGGGGTCGGGCGGCCGCTATCGAGGTGCTCCTGGGTACTCCCAGTATTCGGGAGCTGATCCTGAAGGGTGAGATTGCCAGCATCAAGGAAATGATGGAGAAGTCCGACAACCTGGGCATGAAGACCTTCGATGGCGCATTGTTTGATCTGGTGCAGGCCGGCAGGATCAGCGAGGAGGAGGCGTTAAAGAATGCTGACTCCGCCAACAACCTGCGTCTGAAGATAAAACTCGCCAGTGAAGGGGGTGTTCAGGGCTCTTCCGATGGTGGTCTGTCCCTGGAGGATATGGCCTGAGTTGAGGTCGCCGGTCAGGGCCCTCCGGCGCTCAACCGTTCCTGGTCTGTACGCATCTGGTTCACGGTGTCGCGGAAATTTGTCTTGCGCTCCAGGATGTCCACCATATCCCGGTCGATCAGGGCCACCAGTTGGGGCACGGTCAGTTCCCGCAGCTTGATGCCCTCCCTGTTGGTGAAAATATAACTGTCCTTTTCCAGGTCCCTGACGGCCACCTTGGCCATGAGCGGCGGGTCCCGATCATGGAAACCCATCCAGGTGCCCATGGGGATCTGCAGCTTCACCACGGTGTTGCTCTCGTAAGGGCTGTCCACAGAGGGTGGCGCGGTGTTTTCCGAGGGGCCTGTGGTCGCCGGGGGTGGGGCGGGTTGACGGGCGGGCTGCTCGGCCTCCCGCTCGGCCTCGGGCGGTGCCTGCCCCAGCAGGGTATCAGACAAATCCGCCTGGGCCTGTTCGGCCTCGGCCTGTTCCCTGGCGGCAGCTTCGGCTCGTTCAGCCTCTTCCCGGGCCCGCTCCTCACGGCGGCTGTCTATCGCCTGGCCCATGGCCAGACAAAAGCTGTCGGGGGCATTTAGGCAGCGGGCCTCGCCGGAGCTGACCAGGGCACGAAATTCGGGCCATGTTTTTCGCAGGGCACGGGCGCCCAGGAAGTCCATGAACAGCAGGTAGTGGTTTTCCACCAGGGACCCCATGTAACGAACACGGATCTCCCCATCGGGCGTATCGATGGCAAACCAGTTGCTGCGGTTGATGCCCAATTCGGCCAGTGCCTCGTCGCTGGCTGAAACATCGCCGGTATGGCCTTCTATGGTGATCGGTTCGGCATGCAGTAGACCCAGGTCCTCGCCCCGAAGGTTGCGCAACAGGGCATACTCAATCAGGCCAACCGCACCCGCGACGGCGTCGCTATCCGGCTGCAGGCTGACCAGATGCTTGGACAGGGTTGCGGGCAATTGCTGCATTGTTGTGTTGAGTCGCCGCTGCCCGGCCTCATCACTGCGGTCAACCGGCTGCACGGCCTCGGCCAGCAGTTGGGTGGTATCTGCGAATGTGTGCCAGGCGTCGCTGTTGAAACCCTGGGCGCCGGCGGTCTTGACACCGCTCTCGAACCAGTCGGACTTGATGAAGCGCGCTACCGAGCCCGGCAGCTCATTCTCTGTCAGGACTTTGTTCAACATCAGTGCCACCGAGAGGCGAACCGCGTCGTCCCCGAGGTTGCTCCACTCCCGCTCCAGCAGGGCGTCATCCAGTTGCTCCAGTTGCCGGTGATGGCCAGCCATTTTGTCCTGGAGCAGCGCCAGCATCTCGTCGACCCTGGGCTCGCTGGGGAAATCACTGCGCGCCCGTTCTATCACCTCCCGGGCGCCATCGAGCATACCAACGGCGCTGGCGCCAAGGCCTGCATGCCAGCCCAGGAATCCGCCGTGTATTACATCCAGTAGCCGATGCAGGCCATGTCCGCCCGGGACATAAAAGCGGGTGTCGAGCAGGGCGAAAGCCGCGGCCAGTGGGCTGGTTCTCAGCACCAGCGCCTGCATTTCCGGTGCCAGTGGGTAAATGGAAGCCCAGTGCTCAAAGGTCGAGTCGATCCAGCGCAGTACCGCTTCGCTGTCAGAGTCGGGATTTTTGTAGCCCGCGGTGGATAACGCTTCCATCAGGGATTGGCCCTGTGGATCGAGATCGCCCAATACCTTGACGAGCCCATCCCCGGACAGCCCGTCGCTGACCGGAGAAATGGCAAATTCCGCGCGCACGTCGGCTTCCAGAGACCGGGTCAGCGGCATTCTGTCCGTTCCGGACGTGGTGGAGTCTGTGCTATCCACGCCGCGGCCTGCAGGCGACCTGTATCGTCATGGTGCTCCCGGTTGACTCGCGGGATGCGCTAGCGGCCCCGCGCTTCTGACAGCAATTTGTCTACAATACGCTCTAACTGCCTGAGATTATTACACTCTGTGGCGATGTGACAGTGCTGAATTACTGGCAACATTGCCGAATCTCCCGTGCCCCAGCCTACTCTGGGTTCGGGATTCAGCCAGATCAGCCGTTTGCACCGCGCTTTTATTTCAGCCAGCAGGTCCAGGCGGGGATCGGAATTGTTGTTGCGGGCGTCGCCCAGGATGATCACGGTGGTGGCCTTGTTGATGTCCTGCAGGGCCAGGGAATTGAAGTCGAGAAAAGCCCGGGCGTAGTCCGTCGCACCGCCATAAACCCGGTTGACCCGGGTCACGGCTTCCTCCACCGGCAGGCTGTCAAACCATTCCGTTACCTCCCCCAGGGTGCTGGAGAAGGCGAAGCTGCGGGTTCTGGGCAGGACATCCTGTACAGCATAGAGAAACATCAACAGGAATTTCGCATAGGCGGCGACTGAGCCGCTGACGTCGCAGATGGCCATAACCTGGGGCTTCTTCTTCCTGATGTGCCGCCAGTGGGTGTTGAAGGGCACGCCATCGGTGGCAGCCGCCGCCCGCAGGGTGGCGGGCACGTTCAGTTGACCCCTTCGGGTTCGTCTGCGCCTGCGGCCGTGTCGGCTGGCGAGTTTCCTGGCCATCCTGTCGATTAAGCGGCGCATGCGCGCCATTTGGTGGGGGCTGATGTTGGCCAGCCGTACCTCTGCCAGCGCGCTGTCGAGGAAGTCTTCGGTATCACCCGCTGCATGCACGAGATAAGCCCTTTCAACCCGGTCCCTGGCGCGCTGTCGCAAATCTTCCCGCAGTTCCTGCACCTCGGCGAAGGCTCGTGGATGGGAGTTTTCAAGGGCGATGGCCGCATCCCGCAGTGCGGTCTCCCCCAATTCGTCCAAGAGTCGGCGGGTGTACTGCCCTCGCTGGGTGAACATCTGAATCTGATCGACCTTGGCCGCCTCGGCGGCGGCTTCAATTGACAGTGACAGGGCCGCCTCATCACCCCCCTGCAATGCCTGCATCAGCGATGATGCCGCCAGTTCCGACAGCGCCGGATCCATCCCCCCGCTGGCGCCCTGTAACAAATCCTCCAGACTGTCCCCGACGGCGTCCTGCTGTCCTGCCGCTACTTCGCCGGAGTCCGGTGATTCCTGGGCGGCAGACGCATCCTCCTGGGCGCTGGTCCGCTGCGCCTCGTTTTTTGCGGGCTGAAAAAACAGATCGAAGGCCTCCCGGTAGGTCAGCTCTTCGTGACTGCTCTTGGCCAGCACGGCGGCGAGTCCGTCCCGGAGGGTGTCGCGTTGCTCGTAACCCAGCAGACTGGCGGCCTGCACGGCATCGAGGGTATCAGCCGGGGATACCGGAATGTTTCTGCCGCGCAGAAACTTTATAAAGGCCAGCAGTTGATTGCTGCCCAGGGTTGCTGTCATAGCACATCCGCAAGCTTGAGCAGCTTACCCATCTGGTCCTCTGCCTCAATGATGTCTTCCTCGTATTTGAGCAGTACGTTGAGGGTGTCGTGGACCAGACGCGCGTCCAGTTCGTTGGCGTGCAGCAATACCAGACTGCGCGCCCAGTCGATTGTCTCGGAGATCGCGGGGGCCTTTTTCAGATCCAGTTCCCTGACCGCGTGAACAAATCGCACCAGTTGATCCCCCAGGCGTTCCTGGAGTTCCGGCACCCGAGCGGTGACGATCCGGCCCTCGAGTTCGATGGACGGGAAGGGAATATGGAGGTGCAGGCAGCGCCTTTTGAGGGCGTCGGAGAGATCCCGCGTGTCGTTACTGGTCAGGAACACCATGGGCTTGGAGCGTGCCTGCACCGTGCCGATCTCCGGGATGGACACCTGGTAATCCGATAACACCTCCAGCAACAGGGATTCGAACTCGAAGTCGGCTTTGTCTATTTCGTCAATGAGCAGCACCGCGCCGTCATTTTGTTCCATGGCCCGTAACAGGGGCCGAGGCTCCAGAAACTCCTTCGCATAGAACACGTCCCCGGTACTGTGCAGGCGCTGGATGGACTGTTTCAGTCCCTGGGCACCCTCCAGGATGTCCCCCAACTGCTCCTTCAGTATCTGGGTGTACAGCAACTGTTTACCGTATTTCCATTCATACAGGGCTTTCGCCTCATCGAGGCCTTCGTAGCACTGCAGTCTTACCAGAGGCTTCGCGATCACTTCAGCGCAGGTCTTCGCCAGTTCGGTCTTGCCTACCCCGGGCGGACCTTCCACCAGAATGGGTTTGTTCAGCGCTGCGGCCAGGTAGACGACGGTGGCGATACGGGGGGTACAGATATACCCGGCATCACCGAAAGCCGTTGTAATCGCGTCGATGTCACCCAGCTGGGGGTAGAGGGGAGTGTCCAAAGCCTTGTCCTGTTGCTGTCAGCCGCCAGAGGCGTTCATGAAGCGCATAATCTGGGGTTGGTCGGGTTGTGCGAACACGTGCTGTTCGGGTTTGTCCATCAGGGCGGTGCGGATGGCCTCGCCAAGTTCGGCGTCTGTCGCGCCGTCGCGTAACAGGTCGCGCAGGCTGATGGCATGGTCATTGCCCAGGCACAGCAACAGCTGGCCCTCAGCGGTTACCCGCAAACGATTGCAGCTGGCGCAAAAATTATTGCTGTGGGGTGATATCAGGCCCAGACGGGTTGGACCGCCATCAACCTGCCAGTAGCGGGCGGGGCCGCCGTGCCTCGGAGCGGCTTCCTCCCGCAGTCCGTGGCGGCTCCCGATTGTTGCCAGAATGTCATGACTGGCGACAAATTCCAGTGGTTTGCCCGCGAGGTTCACCTGTCCCAGAGGCATTTCTTCAATAAAGGCAATGTCCAGTTCCCGGGCCAGTGCAAAGTCCAGCAGAGACAACACGTCATCCTCGTTGTTGCCACGCAGGATGACTGAATTAATTCTCATCCTTGGGAAGTTTTCTGCCCGGGCCGCTTCGATGCCCGCCAGCACATCGGTCAGGTTGCCGGTCCGTGTCAATGCACGAAACTTCCCGGGGTCCAGTGTGTCCAGACTGATATTGATCGTTGTCACACCGGCGGCCCTGAGGGCGGCGGCGTGTTGCACAAGCTGGCTGCCATTGGTGGTGACGGCCAGTTCTTCCAGACCGTCCAGGGCGCCCAACTGCCGGAACAGTTGGCAAACATCCCTTCGTATCAGGGGTTCGCCCCCCGTTACCCGCAACTTGGCAACCCCCAGCCGTACAAACACACGGGCTATTCGAGCCAGCTCTTCCAGTGTGAGCACATCCCGGCGCGGCAGAAAGGTCATATCCTCGGCCATGCAGTAGGTGCAGCGGAAGTCACAGCGATCGGTCACCGACAGCCGGACGTAGTTGATACGGCGTTGGAAGCGGTCGACCAGGGATGTAGCAGCAGTTTCTTGCATCGCGGGAGTTTACACTTTCCTGGGTCTTATTCAGTATCGGTGATGGACCAATGACCAGATAGTGTACCGAGTGTTGAATCCGACAACTTCCGTGCTGCCCGGTTTACTGGCGGCGATCCTGGTGGTTTATGGGACCACCGTCAGTGGCATGCCCACCGCTATGGTGGTGACGGCGGGCACGGCGACACTCTGCGTTCTGTGGTGGATTTTCGAGCCCATTCCCATCCCGGTAACCTCACTGCTGCCCTTGGCGTTGATGCCGCTGTTCGGCGTGTTAACCCCGGCGCAGACCGGGGCCGCCTACGGGTCACCCCTGATTCTGCTGTTGCTGGGCGGTTTTCTGTTGTCACGTGGCATGGAATCAACCGGGGCTCACCGCCGGGTGGCGCTGGGTGTAATCAGGCTGGTCGGCAGCGACAGCCCGCGCCGGTTGGTGTTTGGCTTTATGCTGGCGGCGGCCCTGTTGAGTATGTGGATCTCAAACACCGCCACCGTATTGATGTTGCTGCCTGTGGCTCTGGCGGTGCTCGACAGTGCCGACCGCAAGACCCTGCTGGGGCCACCCTTGCTGCTGGGTCTGGCCTGGTCCTGCTCCATTGGTGGTCTGGGCACACCCATCGGCACCCCCCCCAATCTTATTTTTATGCAGGTCTATGGTGACGTCACAGGCGCGCCGCTGGGTTTCACCCAGTGGATGGCTTGGGGATTGCCGGTGGTGGCTGTGCTGCTGGTGACGGCCGCTTTGTGGCTGACACGGAATTTGCCCACCTCCCTGGCGGTAAGCCTGCCCGAGGTTGGCCCGTGGCGCAGTGCTGAAAAGCGTGTGCTGCTGGTCTTTGCCTTGACCGCCCTGGCCTGGATGACCCGGTCCGAGCCCTTTGGTGGCTGGCGGGTGCTGCTGGGCATACCCCAGGCCAACGATGCCTCGGTGGCCTTTCTGGCGGTGGTCGCCCTGTTCGTCATCCGCGACCGCGAGCGCAAGCCGCTGATTACCTGGCAGCAGGCGGTCGATATTCCCTGGGGTGTGCTGCTGTTGTTTGCCGGCGGTATCTGCCTGGCCAATGGCTTCATGGCTTCAGGTTTGTCTGCCGCCGCGGGAGAAGCCCTGGCCGGACTGGCGACACTGCCAACCTACCTGATGTTGGTGCTGGTCTGTTTATCGGTCACCTTTATGACCGAGGCTACCTCCAATACGGCTACCACAGCGTTGCTGATGCCCATTCTGGCGGCGGCCGCCACCACCGCGGATATCAATCCCGCGCTGTTGATGGTGCCAGCAGCCCTGAGTGCAAGCTGCGCTTTTATGCTGCCCGTTGCGACAGCGCCCAACGCCGTTGTTTACGGTACCGAACGCATAGCGATCGGTACCATGTTCAGGGAGGGGCTGGTGCTGAATCTGCTGGGCGTCCTGATTATCGCCACCCTGGTCTGGTGGTTGGTGCCGGCAGCGCCTGGGCTGTGAGTCGGTTACAGCCCAGCTGCATGGGCTTCCTGTTACCCGGGGCCGCCGGCGGCAGTGCCTGTCGTCAGAGCAGGGCCATCATGGTCTCGGCGGAGCTGACATCGACTCCCGGCCCTTCCTCGACATTGAGGTGCGTGACTGAGCCGTCGTCCACGATCATCGCGTAACGCTGGGAGCGGGTGCCCAGGCCGAAGCCGCTGCCGTCGAGCTCCAATCCCAGTTTGCCCGTGAGCTCGCCATTGCCGTCGGCGAGCATGATAATTTCCTCGGCGTTCTGGGCCTGGCCCCATGCGCCCATGACAAAGGCGTCGTTGACTGACAGGCAGACGATGCTGTCGATGCCGGCGGCCTTGATCTTATCCGCATTGGCCACGTACCCGGGCAGGTGCGTCATTGAGCAGCCGGGGGTAAAGGCGCCTGGAACGGCGAACAGCAATACCTTCTTGCCGGCAAAAAGATCGTCTGTGGAAACCCCTTCAGGGCCGTTTGCTCCCATTACCATCAGGTTGGCCGCGGGAATGGTGTCGCCGATTGCGATTGCCATAGGTCTTCTCCAGTGTTGTTTGTGGCGGGTGTGTTTTTTAACGTATCAAGAGCAGTTCAGTCCAGTGAACTCTCGCTTTGCTCAACCATTTGTTGGTACAGCGCTTCGCATTCGGCGTAAAAACCGCGCTGCTCGTCGCCCAGGTAGGGTGCGCAGTGGGACAGCACCTGCAACACGCCCCGGTGTACCAGCACGTGATCGGGATCCCCTGGATTTAGCAGCGAATCGTAGGGGAGCCAGCATGACAGGCACATGGTCATGGCATCAGTCAGCTGTGCCAGCCTGGGATGTGCAGCACCATCCGGGCCTGTCACCAGCCGGGCGGCCAGACTGTTACAGGATTTGTGGGTCATTCTGAGCAGACGGCGAAAGCCGCGCTCCACGTCGGGAAATCGCACCATCAGCGCCCGTGGGCTGTCATAGAAGTATCGATAGTCGAGCATCTTTTCCATGAGCACGGTCAGAAAAAACCAAGTGGTTTCGATATCCGATGCGTCCTGGTCGTCGTCAAACAAACCGGGCGGCTGCACCACCGGACCCATCAACACGACCAGGTCGCGCTGCATCTGGGCGAACAGGGCCAGATGAATCGTCTCCTTGCCCTTGAAGTGGTAGTGCAGGTTGCCGGGACTGATGCCCAACTCAAGGGCGATGTCCGAGGCGGTGACCGACGCTTCCCCGTGCCGGTTGAACAGCGTGAGGGCGGTGCCCAGGATTTGTTCAGAGGTTTTCAAATTGTGAACATGCCCAAAAATAGGCCTGCAGCTTAACCCAGAGCTGGCGGTCAGGGGAAAGAACTGCAGGCACCCGCTGGAAGGGTCCTGTGGTTGTACCCGCAGCGTCTCTCGGGCTAAAAACGCGGCCAAAATCCGGACAAAAAAAGGGAGGCCTTGGCCTCCCTCGGGTCTCGCCAGTCGCCCTTAGGCGGCTCGTGATACTTTGGCACGCAGTTCATCGAAACGTGCTTTTGCCTTGGTCATGCGCTCATCCAGCAGGGTGCGGTCGGTCAGGGCATCCAGTTCGAGGTCCTCAAACGCCTTGATGGCTTCTTGCTCGACGACAGTACCGCGCTTCACCAGTGACTCGTAAATGGCCTCGGCCTGCTTGCGACGCTCATTGAGCTTGCCCTGGGCTTCATCGACCTGAGCCTGCAGCGCTTCCAGCTGCTCAACCATTTGGTCATAGGCCATGCCGTATACGCCCAGTCCTGCGCGCAAAGCATTGCGGCTGGTGGCTACCGCCATGGAGCGCAGGTCCTTGGGTGCAGCCTTGCGGCTGGTGCTGGCGCGCTTGGCACGGGTCTTGGTTGCCGTTGCCTTGGCAGCGGTCTTGCGAGGGGCCGTCTTCTTGGCCGCGGTCTTCTTGGCTGCGGTCTTGCGTGTTTTGGCCTTCGCCGTGGTCTTGGTCTCCGCCATGATAACTATCTCCTGTTCAGTGTTTGTCTGGCCGTTCGGGGCTACCGTTTCGGCGCTTGAGAGACACTATGGGGGCAAAAATTAGAAAAGACTTTCTAATTTATCCGTAAATTTTTCGCAGACGTGAATTCCGCTTTGCCCCGTATAACTTCAGTTATTGGCATATGCAGCCCCTCATTCCTGTTGTGGGCCACCATTTGGAAGGTAGTTTTGACAACTGATTCGACAGCGGTCGGCGGTCGCCCCCGGCCCACATTGGGCAAATTTCTCATCGCAGCTTTGATAACCGGCCTGGGCCTGGCAGCAGCGGGACTGGTTCTGACGGGCAAACCCAAGCCCACCGCCAGCCCTCCCGCCGAGCCCCTGCGGCCGGTGGTGTCGGTTCTGGAGGTAGAGCCCGAGGCCATCTCGTTGCCGGTGGTTACCCAGGGCACGGTTGAAGCCCGCCGTCGTATTAGCCTGGTCGCCCAGGTGGCGGGAAAGGTTGAGTCGGTGGCAGACGGGTTCGTGGAAGGCGCGTTTTTCGACGCCGGAGATGTGCTGCTGGAGGTTGAGCAGGCGGATTACCAGTTCGCCATTGCCCGGGCGGAGTCCCAGCTGGCAGCGGCCCAGCAGCGCCTTGCCGAGGAG
The DNA here is from genome assembly GCA_012270045.1 of Luminiphilus sp. Classification (GTDB taxonomy): domain Bacteria; phylum Pseudomonadota; class Gammaproteobacteria; order Pseudomonadales; family Halieaceae; genus Luminiphilus. The sequence continues at coordinate 45,846 of JAAXJC010000165.1, read as the reverse complement.
CGGGGCCGCAATCGACAGGCCGAGCGTGAGTGGCGGGAACTGGGTTCGGTGGAGGCCAACGATCTGTTCTTGCGCAAGCCCCAGATGAGGGCCGCGCAGGCAGCGCTGGCGGCGGCCAGGGCAGACCTGGCCGAGGCTGAACTGGCCCTGGCCAGAACCCAGATCAGGGCACCTTTCGCCGGTAGGATAGAGGTGAAACGTGTAGACCTTGGTCAGTACCTGACGCCCGGTACGCCGGTTGCAGAAATATATGCCACCGAGGTCGTCGCTATCCCCTTACCCCTCAATGACAGTCAGCTCGGTGCCCTTGGACTGCCGCTTTATGCCAATGCGGAGCTGGGACGGACCGCAATATTGAGCGCGCAATTTGGCGGTCAGGAATGGCAGTGGCAGGCTGAAATCCGGCGTGTGGAGGCGGTGGTTGATCGACAGTCCCGGGTGGTGAATGCCATATCCGAGGTGCGCAACCCTTTTCAGCCGGATAATTCCGTACGGCCACCCCTGACGCCGGGGATGTTCGTGCAGGCGGAAATACCCACGCCGCCGGTAGCAGGCCTTGTGCGCCTGCCGGCTACGGCCCTACGTTCCGACGACACGGTATTGGTGGTCGACTCTGGCGACCGCTTGGTACGGCAGCCGGTCGAAGTGAGGCGTCGCAGTGTAGCCTGGGCCTGGGTAGCCGGCCTGCCACAGGGCGCCCGGGTGGTACGGGAGCAGTCTGGGCTTCTGGTAGCGGGCCTGTCGGTTCAGGTCGCCACGTCATCTGTCGCCATGGGTGAGCAGTAGTTATGCGCGGTCCCCTGGCATGGATGATCCAGAATCCCATCGCGGCGAACCTGTTGATGTTGGTGCTTATTATTGGCGGCGTATTCACGGCGCCGGCACTGGACAAACAATTTTTCCCCACCGCTGAAATCAACGAGGTCAGTGTCACCATGGCGTTTCCCGGCGCTGGCCCCGCGGAGGTGGAGGAGCAAATATGTATCCGTATCGAGGAGGCCATTCACGACCTCAACGGCATCAAGGAAATTCGCTCCTCGGCTATACAGGGCCTGGGTTCGGTCAGGATTGAGGCCATCCAGGAGTATCCGATGCAGCGCTTGGCAGCGGACATCAAAACCCGGGTTGACGCTATCGATACCTTTCCGGTGGATGCCGAGCGGCCGGTTGTCACCGAGATTACCTATAGACACCTGATGGGCGTAGTACAACTGTCGGGTGATCTGGATGAATACGAATTAAAAGAGTTGGGTGAAACACTCCGGGATGACCTGGCGCGGCAGCCCTGGGTGTCCATGGTCGACCTCATTACTGCGCGCCCCTACGAGGTGGCTATCAGCATCTCGGAGCAAAGTTTGCGTCGTTACGGACTGACCTTCGAAGACGTTGTCGCCGCTATTCGCGGAACGTCACTTAACTTGCCCGCGGGGGCTATCAAGACCCGTGAGGGAGATGTCCGGGTCCAGACCCGCGGCCAGGCCTATGACCGGGCGGATTTTGAGCGCATTGTGCTGCTGACCCGGACCGACGGTACCGAATTGCTGTTGGGTGATGTCGCCAGCGTTGAGGACGGCTTCGCCGACCTGGATTTGGATGTCACCTTTGATGACGAACCGGCACTTGGCCTCTGGGTTTATGTGACCGCCAACCCTGACGCGCTCAAAACCAGCCGAGTCATAAGCGAGTGGGTGCAGGACCAGCAGGCGTCATTGCCACCAGGAGTGCGTCTCACCATATGGCGGGATGTTGCCGAGCCGTTCAGGGGCAGGGTAACCACGCTGTTGGAAAACGGCATTGGCGGTTTGCTTTTGGTCGCCCTGGTGCTGGTGCTCTTTTTGCGACCCAAGCTGGCGTTCTGGGTCGGCTCCGGCATCGCGGTGGCGTTTTTGGGTACCTTGTTCCTGCTGCAGTTCACAGGCGTGAGCCTGAATATGATTTCGCTGTTTGCCTTCCTGCTGGTCCTCGGCATCGTGGTGGATGATGCGATCATTGTCGGAGAGGCCATACACACCCACCAGGTCAGGGGTGAACGCGGGCCCCTGGGCGCCCTGCATGGGGTACGCAGTGTTTTCAAGCCGGTGATGTTCGCTGTTGTCAGCACCATGATTTTCTTTCTGCCCATGATGCTGTTACCCGGAGACTGGGCGGTGGCGGCCCGTTCCATACCCGTGGTGGTACTGCTCGCGCTGGCCTTTTCGCTGGTGGAATGTTTGCTGATACTGCCCGCCCATTTGGCTCACCTGGGCCCGGAAAAGGAACCCAGGACCGCCCTGATGCAGCGTCTGGCCCGCTGGCGGCAGGCCTGTGCCTCGGGCATGGTCTGGTTTGCCCGTCATCGTTATCGACCCATGCTGCATTGGGCGCTGCGTCACCACTATGCCGTTGCCGGCGTCTTTTTGGTGGCCTTTGCCATGAGTATCGCCCTGTACGGCGGCGGTTGGTTGCGCTCGGCCTTTTTCCCCAAGGTGAACAGCGATTACATCTTTGCCAATGTCGAGATGCCGGAAGGGGGTGCCTTTGCGGACACCCTGGATATGCGCAACAGACTGGTCGCAGCCGCCCAGGAGTTAAAGCGTGATTGGAACAGTCGCCCGGAATACGCGGTTGTTCCTGCCATCAGCAATATCGCTGCTGAGGCCAACCAGAACAAAATCACCATCACCATTGGCACTGTTTCCGAGGATCTGGACACGGAGCAGCTTGCCAATGAGTACCGGGATCTTGTCGGTCCAGTGCCCGAGGCCAAGGAAATCAGGATGGACTTCACCATCCGGGATCCGGGCAAACCGATCAAACTGGTCTTCGCTTCCCGCAATACCGATCACCTGGAAGCCGTGGCGCCCAGGGCCCGGGCCGCTCTGCTTGCCTACCCGGGGGTGTTCGACGTCAGCGACACCTTTGATTCTCCCCGGGATGAGGTGGTCCTGGACCTGAAGCCGGCGGCCGAGGCGCTGGGGGTCAGCTTGTCGAGTGTGGCGACCCAGGTCCGCCAGGCCTTCTATGGTGCTGAAGCCCAGCGAATTCCCCGCGGCCGGGAGGACGTCAAGGTCATGGTGCGCTATCCGGAACAGGAGCGGCGGTCCCTGGCCAACCTCGACAGCATGTATATCCGGACCCCGTCGGGCACCGAGGTTCCCTTTAATACGGTTGCTGCTTACACCATAGAACCGGGATTCCAGAAGCTGGACCGCCTCAACCGCATGAGAACACTGGAGGTCCGGGCCGACGTGCGCCGTGATGGCGTAAGCCCCAGGGAAGTTGTTGATCGCATCATGGCGGAACAACTGCCCCGGTGGCAGCAGGAGTACCCCGGGCTGCAGCTGAACCTGGATGGTGAACTCCAGGAAGAGGCCGAGTTCAAGCGGGCGATGCTGCAGTTCATGGGGCTGGCAATGCTGGTTATTTTTGGGCTGATGGCCATCGCCTTCCGGTCCTATTGGCAGCCGCTATTGGTACTGACAGCGATCCCTTTCGGCATCATGGGCGCTATCTTTGGTCATGCCCTGCTCAACTGGGAGATCAGTATTTTTTCCATGATGGGTGTGATTGCCTGCGCGGGCGTGGTGGTCAATGACAATCTGGTGCTGATTGACCGCGTCAACAACCTGCGTGCCCAGGGCTACGAACTGTGGGACGCCCTGTTGCAGGGGGGTGAGGACCGCTTTCGCCCGATTATACTCACGTCCCTGACAACCTTCGTCGGTCTGCTGCCCATCATGTCCGAGACCAGCGTGCAGGCCCAGTTCCTGATACCGATGGTCACTTCCCTGTCCTTCGGCGTGCTGTTTGCTACCGGGGTGACACTGGTTCTGGTGCCGGCCCTATACCTGGTGGGGGATGATGTGGCCCGGTTGGGCCGACGGGTACTGGGTCAAACCCGTGGCGCTGGCAGCAGTCGAGGCCAGCAACAACTGACCGCCCGATAGCCCCTGACCTCGGGAGAGAGTCTGCCCCGCTCTTTTCAGTCGATATAGCCGAGCAGCTTGAGTTCAGCCTGGCAGCTGTCCTCAATCCGGGTGCGCCATTGGGGGTCTGTGTCGGAGCCGGTCGCCGAAACGAATTCGAAGCCATGGTTGGGGTTATGTTCACCATAGTAGGCCTCCTGGGAGCGCATGGCATCCCGGGACGCGGCCGCAACGGCGCCTGTGATCGCCGCTTCGGGCAGCTGCCAGCCAAAGTTGCGGTCGATGGCCCGCAACTCCGCCTCGGCATTGGCAACCAGATCCTCATAACGCAGCAGATGGATAAAGATAACGTCTGAGGCGAAGCTGTTATCGACCAGCCAGCTGTGGATGTGTCGCTTCCAGGCCTCGATGCCCAGTATCGGATGGTCCAGGAAATTGCCATCCACTTCGGGTTGCCACCAACCCCGGCCAATGGCGTAACGCAGATTGCTGGCCATAACTTCCACCGGATGTCGCACCAGGTACAGGGCGTGGATGAACTGGGGCGAAAACTCGGAGTGGATCTTGTAAAACCGAAGCGGTGGGTCAGCGAAGCTGTGGGAGGCCACGGATTCCCCTATGCAAAGATCGGGAATGTAGTTGCGTACCGAGGAGAAGGTTGCCCGGGCGCGGTAACCATTGGCGATCAGCATGGCATTGGCCAGCAGCACCGTGAGGAAAGTAATCCCCGATTTGGGGAACTCACAGACATAGAAATCCCCGGCGTCCGGGTTTTTCCTTGGGGTTGCCAGCGGCCGGGTCATGTTGGGTGCCGCACCGGTCTGCAGGGCGGGCACACCCGGTCTCTCGGTCACCGTTTCAGCCTGCTGCCAGCGGGAGGGCGAGGGCCGCTGGGTTGATGTCGGGTGCCGGGAAGGGCTCTGTCATCAGGTCTTTGGCCCGGCCAGGATGATGGTCTCATCCACCTCAAACTTCTTGATGTTGTCCTGGAACAGGGCTGCCAGTTTCCCGGCCTGCTCTTCATAGGCCGCGTCGTCGCCCCAGCCGGCCTTGGGGTCAATATATTTGTCATCGACTCCGGGTATCGACACCGGGAAATCCAGGTTGAGGGTGTCGAGGTGGCGGGTTTCCGTATCCAGCAGGCAGCCGCTTTGGGCTGCGTTGACCACGGCCCGGGTTACCGGTATCGGGAACCGCGCGCCCTTGCCGCCGGGGCCGCCAGAGCCGCCACTCCAGCCGGTATTGACCAAGTAGACCTGGCTGCCAAAATCCTCCACCCGCTTCATCAGCAACTCGGCGTAGTCACCCGCCGGCCTTGGCATGAATGGCGCGCCAAAGCAGGTTGAAAAAGTGGGGTGGATTCCGGCTTCTGCACCCACTTCGGTGGATCCCACACGGGCGGTATAACCTGACAGGAAATGGAAGGCAGCGGCTTCTTTGGACAGGATGGATACCGGGGGCAGCACGCCGGATACGTCACAGGTCAGGAACACCACGCACTTGGGCTCACCACCGTTGTTTTGTGGCACCCGCTTGGCCACGTGCTCCAGGGGATAGCAGCAACGCCCATTTTCAGTCAGGCTGGTGTCGTTGTAGTCCGCCCGACGTTTATCGTCCAGCACCACATTTTCCACAATGGCGCCGAACCGGATGGCATCCCAGATGATAGGTTCGTTTTTCTGGCTGAGATTGATGGTTTTGGCGTAGCAGCCGCCTTCTATGTTGAATACCGAGCCCTTGGCCCAGCCGTGTTCGTCATCACCGATCAGGTAGCGGGAAGGATCCGCCGACAGTGTCGTTTTACCGGTACCCGACAGCCCAAAAAACAATGTTGTCTGACCGTCCTCCCCAACATTGGCGGAGCAGTGCATGGGCATGACGTCCTTCTCCGGCAACAGGAAATTCTGCACCGAGAACATGGCCTTCTTCATTTCTCCGGCGTAGCGCATGCCGGCGATCAGAACTTTGCGCTGCCCGAAGTTAAGGATGACGGTCGCCTCGGAATGGGTGCCGTCCCGTTCGGGGTCGCAGACGAAATCGGGGACGTTGAGGATTTTCCATTCGGGCTTGTTGGCGGGGTTGTAACTGTCAGGCCTGATGAACATATTGCGGGCAAACAGCGACTGCCAGGCGGTACCGGTGGTGACCCGGACCGGGAGATAGTGCTCATTGTGCTCGCCCACGTGCAGGTGTTGTATGAAGGTGGGGGATTCGCTGGCGAAGGCCTTGACCCGGTTCCAGAGCGCGTCAAAGCGCTCCTCATCAAAGGGCAGGTTGACTGAACCCCAATCGATGGCGTCCTGGGATGAGACTTCCTTGACCACAAAGCGGTCTGCCGGTGAGCGACCGGTGCGGGCGCCGGTTTCCACCCGCAGTGCTCCGGTATCGGACAGCATGCCCTCACCCCGGGACAGGGCCATTTCGATCAGTTTTGAAGGGGAGAGGTCGGTGTGTTTCGGCGAGGCCGCAGCCCCCGGTTCATGACTCATTTTGACTGTCCATAATCTTCGAGTGTCTGGAATCCGCAAGGGGGTGAGAGTTTAATGCACGCGACCTTTTTCCGCGAGCGCGGGAATATCCGTTTGGACGAAGCGGTACTGCGCACCGCAGATTTCGCAATCCATGGTGATACAGCCCTGCTCAGCCAGCAGTTCTGCCTGCTCTGCCTCCGGTAGCAGTGACAGGGCATTCAGGCTGCGCTCCCTGGAACAGGGGCAGCCAAACATCACCGGCCGGGGTTCAAAAATGCGCACGGGTGTCTCGTGGAAAAGACGGTGGAGCAGGGTGGCTGGAGGCAGTTCCAGCTGCTCGGTTGGGGTCACTGTGTCGGCCAGTACACAGGCGGTCTGCCACTGGTCTTCCCGGGCTTCGGCCGTTTGACGGCGCTGGGCGGGGAGCTGCTGTAGCATCATCCCTGCCGCGCGTTCCGTTGTGGCAGCCAGCCAGAAGCGGGTATGCAACTGCTCACTCTGCTGGAAATAATCTTCCAGGGCGCCGGCCAGGGAACCCGAACCCAGCGCGACGATACCCTGATAGCGCTGGTTCTGCTCACGCTCCATAGTGATCACCAGTTGACCACCTCGCAGCAGGTCCAAAGGGGCCGCCGCGACAGCGTCCAGTTGTCCTCTAGCGATACCACGAATCTGCAAATCGCTGGTACATTCCACCATGACCAGACTGAGTGACTCGGAGCTGCGGGCCTGCAGGGTGATTCTGCCGCGATATTTCAGATTGTTGCTGATCAGTACCACGGCAGCGGCAAACTCACCCAGCAGCGCTCTGACCGTTGCGCTGTAATCGTGCCGGGCAAGGACCTGCTGAAGCGCGGTATCCAGCACAACTGATTCCCCGCGGATGTCCGCGTCTGCAAACAGGAAGCGTTGGCTCGCGTCGGTATCGCTCAGTGCTGACATGGCGATCCTTGCAGCGGCGAGTGGGTCAGTTGATAAACAAGGATTTGGGGCACTGGAGGTCTCTGCATGAGCCGGATCGATATCGACAGGGAACACCGGTTATCTGACGAAGAACGCCGTCAGGCGTTGCAAGAGCTCGCCGATTACCTGGTCAGCATTGGTGCTGTCCTGACCCGGGATGCTGATCGCCTGGACTTCTCCGGGCAGGGCTACGAGGGCTCGGTGGTTGTGTCGAAGCAGACTGCCCGGGGTACCATCAAACTGGGGTTACTGGCGCGACCCTTTCGCAGGCAACTGGAAAAGGCGATTAACGAGCATCTCGAGGCGCGCCTGACGGGTGATTAAGGCCTCAGCTGCTGGCGAGGGCCTTGACCTTGGCGTTGAGCCGGCTCTTGTGCCGGGCTGCCTTGTTCTTCGCCATGATGCCCTTGGACACCATTTTATCGATAACGGGCTCGGCCTGGGCGAAGGCAGCCTTGGAGGCTTCGGCGTCACCGGTATTCACCGCTGCGATAACCTGCTTGATCTTTGTTCGGACCAGCGATCGAAGGCTGGCGTTGTGTGCCCTGCGCTTGTCGTTCTGACGGGCGCGCTTTCGGGCTTGGGGTGAATTGGCCAAAGGGACTCTCCAGGGAAGGGGTCAGAAAAAGAGCCGCGGATTGTCCAAAAAGCGCGGCCCAGTGTCAACGTAGATTTGTCCGCGGCTGAGTACGCCTTGCGGTGGCTTTATAGCGCGTCACCAGCCCAGATAGATCAACACCCAGCCGATCAGGGCCAAAAGCAGGCTCTGGCCCGCCTTGTCCAAGCGAAATAGGCCATAGGTATAGCCGGCGGGGGGCAAAAGCAGGGAAAATAGCCCCCAGGCGTAGTCCTCTCGCCAGGAGACGATGAGTAGTAGAATCCAGCTGGTGAGCAGGGTCGCAGCCCCCAGGGTCATCAAGAGCGCGCTTGAAGCGTCCATTTCAAATCCTCGACAGTCATCAACAGTGGGTCTTTCACCACGGCGGGGGAGGGTAGCAGAATCTTGGACCCTTTGGCGCAGCAATCTGCCGGTGATGGCCCCCCAACACGTGCCCAGGATATGCAGACAACAATGGATGAAGCCAAAGACACATTCGCTGACATCCGTCCCTATCGGGACGATGAGGTGCCAGCTGTGATCAGCAGACTCCAACAGGACCCGGGCCTCGCCAATGCGCTGGCCGCCTGGAAACTCGGACCCCTGCACCGCTGGCTGCCCGGACTGACCCGCTGGCTGGTGGGGCGCTGGTTGCGCGGGCGCTTCAGGGCCCTGACCAACATCGACGCGGTGCAGATGGAGGTCAAGCCCCTGCTCGACAACATGATTTCCGAGACCGCTGAACTCAGTGTCGAGGGGCTGGAACAACTCGACCCGGGGCAGTCGTGGTTGTTCATCAGCAATCACAGGGACATCACCCTGGACCCCGCGCTCACCAACCGCATGCTGCACGAGGCTGGACACCGCACCGTTATGATCGCCATCGGCGACAATTTGCTGAAAGAGCGCTGGGTTGCGGACCTGATGCGTCTCAATAAGAGTTTCATTGTCAGGCGGGCACTGTCCGGGCCCCGGGAGCTGTTGGCTGCCTCACGTCACCTGGCCCAATTCATCCGTACCATGATTGCCGGCAATCATGGCCCGATCTGGCTGGCCCAGCGAGAGGGTCGTGCCAAGGACGGCGTCGACAGTACCGAACCTGCCGTGATCAAAATGCTCTCCCTGGCCCGGGACCGACAGACCGAAAGCGTCGCTGACCTGTTGATGGAACTGCGTATTGTCCCTGTCGCCATTGCCTATGAATTGGATCCCTGTGACGGCGCCAAGGCAGCTGAGCGCGCGGCCGGGAGTGGCTACATCAAAGCCGAGCAGGAGGATGTGTTGTCCATTGGCAGGGGTATCACCGGACAGAAGGGACGTGTTCACCTTAGTTTCGGGACTCCTCTGACCAGCGAAGCAACGGATGTGGACGCGGTTGTGCAGGCGATCGACAGCCAGATTGTGGCTCGTTATCGCCTGTTCGAAACAGCGCTGTGGGCCTGGCAGCGGCTGGAGCAAACGGATGAGCGACCCGCCCTTACCATTCACCGGGGCACTGTAAGCCGAGATGAATTCCACGCGCGTATTGATGCGCTGCCCGAGGCCCACCGGGCGTTGGCACTGGCGATGTACGCCAATCCCCTGCGTCGCGCTTTGGAGGCCCGTTGATTGCTGGATGACACCCTGAAGGCCAGCATTCGTGAGGCCTACCAGACGCTGGTAACCAAGCGGCAACTGAAGCCGCGATGGGGTCAGCGGCAGATGATCGCCGAAGTAGCCAATGCCCTGGGTGACCCGGATGCGCCCCAACCCATTGCGGTGGTGGAGGCGGGTACCGGCACGGGAAAAACTATTGCCTACACCGTGGCGGCCCTGCCTGTGGCCAGGGCCCGGCACAAGACACTTGTCATCGCTACTGCGACGGTGGCGCTGCAGGAGCAGCTTTTATATCGGGACCTGCCGGATATCCTGACCCACAGTGGCCTCGACTTTACGGTCAGCCTGGCTAAAGGTCGGGGCCGCTATGCCTGCCTGCAGAAAATTGATCATCACCTTGCAGGAGCGACAGTGCCTGCGCTTATCCCACTGTATCCCGATGAGGTGGCAGATCTCGCCGTGGAGGACGCCCTGCCGGTCATGGAATCCATGGTGGAGGCCATGGCGGGCAGTCATTGGGATGGGGACCTGGACCGCTGGCCGGGCGCGGTTGATGACGCACTGCGCCGGCTGGTGACCACCGACGCCGTGCAATGCGGTGGTCGACGCTGTGGCTTTATCAACCAGTGTCCTTTTTTCCGTGCCCGGGACGGACTGCAGGAAGCAGACGTTGTGGTGGCTAATCACAACCTGGTGCTGGCTGACCTGAAATTTGGGGGGGGTGTCATTCTGCCGCCTCCGGAAGATTGTATTTTCATCTTTGATGAGGGGCACCAACTGGCGGAGAAGTGCCTTGAGCAATTTACCCTGGCTTCGCGCACACCCTCAACGCGGCAGGCATTGCGCGAGACAAGCCAATGGCTGGGCAACGAGCAGCAGGCACTTACTGAATTTACGGATCTGGTCAGTTTGCCCGGCGACTTACTGACGGCACTGGCGGACACGGCCCAGCTCAATGATGAGGTGGCCCAGTGGGCCCAGTCCTATCTGGAACAGCAGGCAGATCAAAGTGCTGAATATCGGTTTCCCCTGGGTGTTGTTCCCGAGGCGCTGCGCAGTCACGCCGGAGCTCTGGTTGAGCAATGGCAACGGCAGTTGGAACTTGCCCAGCGTCTGGAGGCGACCCTGGACAGCCGCCGGGAAGAGGCAGAAGTGCAGCTCAGAGATACCGTGGACAACTGGCTGGGCAATGCCCAGGCCATGGTCGCCCGGGCACAGGGGCAGCTGGAACTGTGGCGATCTTACCGGGAAGCCGAGGCGCCGGATCTGGAAGAGCCCTGGGCCCGGTGGTTACGTCCTGCCTCCAGAAGCGGGGAGGGCGTGGTGTTTATGGCCAGTCCGGTACTCGCCCGTGACCTGCTGAACCAGCATTTGTGGCGCCGTGCTGCCGGTGTCGTTATGACCTCTGCCACCCTGTCAGCCCTGGGCAGCTTCAATCGTCTGGTGGCCATGAGCGGCTTACCGGAGGATGCCGCCTACAAGCGGGTCGAGAGCCCTTTTGATGCCAGGCGGGCCAAATTTACTGTGCCTGTATTGGCCACCGATCCGGGGGACAGCGAAGCTCATACCCAGGAGATCATAGAAAAGCTGCCCGAAGTGATAGCCGGGGACTGGGCGGTATTGATGCTCTTCAGTTCCCGTCGCCAGATGGAAGCGGTGGTGGAGGGGGTTTCGGGTCTCCTGGACCATGCCGTGCTGGTGCAGGACAGTCTGAGCAAAGCACAGCTATTGGACAGGCACCGGGAACACGTTGATGCGGGCACCCCCAGCATGATCATGGGCCTGGCCAGCTTTGCCGAGGGTATCGATTTGCCGGGCGCCTACTGCGACCACGTGGTCATTGCCAAGCTTCCGTTCGCTGTGCCCGACAACCCACGGGAAGCGGCCCACGCCGAACTGCTGGAACAACTGGGCCGCAACCCGTTCATGGAAATCAGTGTGCCGGATGCTGCCCTGCGCCTGGTGCAGGCCAGTGGCAGGCTGTTGCGTACCGAAGATGACCGGGGACAGATAACGCTGCTGGACCGTCGCGTGCTGACCAAAAAGTACGGCCGCGCCATACTCGATTCCCTGCCGGGCTATCAGTTTGACTTGGGCGGTAGTGACTGAATCGGCCGAGTGACCCTCTCGCCCTCTGGCACTGAGCAAAGACCAAAAAAAACCCGCAGTGGCAAGCTGCGGGTCTCTTGAAGCGGTGCTTGTGGGCTAATCCCAGCTCAGGGCGCCGCCTGTCTGGTACTCGATAACCCGCGTTTCAAAGAAGTTCTTCTCCTTGCGCAGATCCATAATTTCCGACATCCAGGGGAATGGGTTCTGTGCCCCCGGGAATTGCTCGGGCAGACCCACCTGGGTGAGGCGGCGATTGCAGATAAACTGCAGATACTCTTCCATCATCGCTGCGTTCATGCCCAGCACACCCCGGGGCATGGTGTCCCTGGCGTAGGCGATTTCCAGTTCTGTGCCTTCAAGGATCATCTGAATCACCTCCTGCTGAAACTCGCTGGTCCAGAGTTGGGGGTTTTCCAGTTTGATTTGATTGATGACGTCAATACCAAAGTTAAGGTGCATTGATTCATCACGAAGGATGTACTGGAACTGCTCGGCGACGCCGGTCATTTTATTGCGCCGACCCATGGAGAGGATCTGGGTAAAGCCGCAGTAGAAAAAGATGCCTTCGGTTACACAGTAGAAGCCTATCAGGTTGCGCAGCAACTCCTGGTCTGTCTCCAGAGTGCCGGTGCGGAAGTTCGGATCTGACAGGCTGTGGGTGTGGCTGAGACTCCAGGTAGCCTTGGCCGCCACCGAAGGCACCTCGCGGTACATATTGAATACTTCCCCTTCATCCATGCCCAGTGACTCAATGCAATATTGATAGGCATGGGTATGGATGGCCTCCTCAAAGGCCTGCCTGAGCAGGTATTGCCGGCACTCGGGATTGGTAATGAGCTTGTAGATGGCCAGTACCAGATTGTTTGCCACCAGGGAGTCCGCGGTGGAGAAATAGCCCAGCGAGCGCATGACGATACGCCGCTCGTCGTCTGAAAGGCCCTCTGGGTCCTTCCAGGTGGCAACATCCGCCGTCATATTGATTTCCTGGGGCATCCAGTGGTTGGCGCAACCATCGATGTATTTCTGCCAGGCCCAGTCGTACTTGAAGGGCACCAACTGGTTCAGGTCAGCCCGGCAGTTGATCATGGCCTTTTCGTCCACGCTCACCCTAGCAGCGCCCATCTCCAGTTCTTCCAGGCCGGGCGCGACATCAATTTGGTCGATGGCGGATTTGGCCCGCTCTACGTTCTCGGCCATGATGGCAGCGGCCTCCGCATCAGCGGCAACGCCTTTACTGATGTCATTGCCTGGCGGCGCGACCGCGGGTTCCGGCTGCGGCGTAGCGGTCTCTGCGACTACCGCTGGCTGCGCCTTGGGCACGGCGGGGGCTATGGCTTCTTCGGTGTTGTATTCTTCCCAGCTGAGCATCGTATGTTCTCCTCAGTTCAACGTGGTTGGCTATTACTGACAGGCTTCGCAGTCCGGATCATCCAGGGAGCAGGCCTTGGGCACTGGCGCGGGCTGGGCTGCTACTGGAGCTTCCCCGGCGCCGGAGGACACGGCATTGAGCTTGCCGGATTCCACCGTCGATTTTTCCGTCCCGGTGGCCGCCAAACTGCGCAGGTAGTAGGTGGTCTTGAGGCCGCTGTACCAGGCCATCCGGTAGGTAACGTCCAGCTTTTTGCCGCTGGCGTTGTTGATATACAGATTCAGTGACTGAGCCTGGTCTATCCACTTCTGGCGACGGCTGGCGCTGTCGACCAGCCAGCGGGGCTCTACCTCGAAGGCCGTTGCATATTTGGCCTTCAGGTCCTCCGGTATTCGGTCTATGGATTGCACTGAGCCATCGTAATATTTCAGGTCATTGACCATCACCTTGTCCCAGAGGCCCCGACCCTTCAGATCCTGCACGAGGTAGGGGTTAACCACCGTGAATTCCCCTGACAGGTTCGATTTGACATAGAGATTCTGGTACGTGGGCTCAATGGACTGGGACACGCCGGTGATGTTGGCGATGGTGGCCGTGGGCGCAATGGCCATGCAGTTGGAGTTGCGCATACCCTGGGCAGCTACCTTGCTCTTCAGGGTCGGCCAATCCAGGCTGGTGTCCTTGTTGACCTCTATGTAGGCCTCGCCCCGCTCTTCGATCAGTTTGTCCAGTGAATCCAGTGGGAAGATCCCCTGGCTCCAAAGAGAGCCCTCGTAACTTGAGTAGCTTCCCCGCTCCGTCGCCAGTTCACTGGAGGCCTCGATGGCGTAGTAACTGACCGCTTCCATGGAGCGGTCGGCGAAGCTGACTGCATCCTCAGAGGCATAGGACACATCAATTTTGTACAGGGCGTCCTGGAAGCCCATGATGCCCAGGCCGATGGGGCGATGGCGCATATTGGACTGCTCGGCCTGGGGCACCGAGTAGTAGTTGATGTCGATTACGTTGTCGAGCATGCGGATGGCCGTGCGCACGGTGCTGCGTAATTTCTCGAGATTGAGTTGGCCGTTTTCAATGTGCTGGGGCAGGTTGACGGAACCCAGGTTACACACCGCTATCTCGTCCGCACAGGTATTCAGTGTAATTTCCGTGCACAGATTGGAAGAATGCACGACGCCGACGTGTTGCTGGGGTGAGCGAAGGTTGCAGGGGTCCTTGAACGTCATCCAGGGATGACCGGTCTCAAAAATCATGCCCAGCATTTTTCGCCACAGTGCCTGGGCTTTGATCGTCTTGTGGACCCGAATGTTGCCGGCCGCAGCGAGCCCCTCGTACTCGGTGTAGCGATCCTCAAAGGCTTTGCCATACAGGTCGTGTAGATCGGGAACCTCATTGGGTGAAAACAGCGTCCAGTCGCCATCTTCGAAAACCCGTTTCATGAACAGATCTGGAATCCAGTTGGCGGTGTTCATATCGTGGGTTCTGCGCCGGTCGTCGCCGGTGTTCTTGCGCAGTTCCAGAAACTCCGCGATGTCCAGGTGCCAGGTTTCCAGATAGGCACAGACGGCGCCCTTGCGCTTGCCGCCCTGGTTGACCGCCACCGCCGTGTCGTTGACCACTTTCAGAAACGGCACGATGCCCTGGCTCTTGCCATTGGTGCCCTTGATGTAGGAGCCCAAAGCGCGAACCGGCGTCCAGTCATTGCCCAGGCCGCCGGCAAATTTGGACAGCATAGCGTTGTCCTGGATGGCGCCGTAGATGCCGAACAGATCGTCCGGGACTGTGGTCAGGTAGCAGGAGGACAGCTGGGAACGCAGGGTGCCCGAGTTGAACAGCGTGGGCGTGGAACTCATGTAATCAAATGATGAGAGCAGTTGATAAAACTCTATCGCCCGGGCATTGCGATCGTCCTCACGAATGGCAAGCCCCATTGCCACCCGCATAAAAAACACCTGGGGTAATTCGATGCGGGTTTCATCCGCATGGATGAAATACCGGTCGTAAAGTGTTTGCAGACCAAGGTAGCTGAACTGCAAATCCCGCTCGGGCAGCAGCGCCTCGCCCAGTGCCTCCAGGTCGAAGTCCTGCAGTTCGGGTGACAACAACTCCAGGGCTACCCCGCGCTGGATAAATGCCGCCAACGCCTCACTGTATCGCTGTTCCATGTCCTGCTGCGTAGCGCTGTCGGCCACGCCGAGGTACATCAGTGCCTCGGAGCGCAGGTTGTCCAGCAGCAGTCGGGCCGCTACGTAACTGTAGTTGGGGTCCTGCTCGATCATGGTTCGCGCCGTGATAACCAGGGCGGTGCTGACCTCTTCCGAGGACACTCCGTCATACAGGTTGCGCAGGGCTTCATCGATGATCGCCGACTCACTGACATCGGCCAGTTCGGCGCAGGCTTCAGACACAATTGTTCTTACCCGCTCAATGTCCAGCGGCTGCTTGCTGCCGTCCGGGTGCACGACATTGATACTGCTGGCGGCAGCCTGGCTTTCCGGAGACAGAGCCGCCTTGGCGGCCCGTTCACGGGCGCGCTGGTCACGGTAGATGACATAGTCCCGTGCTATCTTGTGCTCACCCGCGCGCATCAGGGCCAGTTCCACCTGGTCCTGAATATCTTCAATGTGTAGCGTGCCGCCCGAGGGCATGCGTCGCTTGAAGGTTCCGACCACCTGTTCGGTCAGTTTGGCCACTGTTTCGTGGATACGGCTGCTCGCCGCTGCGGTGCCTCCTTCCACGGCGAGAAACGCCTTGGTAATGGCTACCGATATTTTGCTGTCTTCAAAACTTGTGACGGTGCCGTTGCGTTTGATGACTCGCAATTGCCCGGGCGCCGTTGCCTGCAGTCGCCCCGATGGGCTGGTCTCTGGTCCCGCTGCCGGGGCGGGGGCCGTTGCTGCTGTTGACGTTCCGGTTTCAGTGCCTGTCTGCATCTTATTGTGGCCTCTTGGGAATATAAAACATCGGGGTTGGTCGGATTGCCTCACCGCGCGATCGTGCCGTGTTATCGAGTCGCCCGCTTACGCCCCAGTCCCCCACTATAACCCAATATGTAGGGGTGGCGACCGTGGGAGGACCCAAGATAGGCGGGTAATGGGCCTAATGCAAGGGTGTAAACGCAGGGATCACCTGTGCAAAACCTGTGTAAAGCCCAAGGGGTTAGCGCTTGCTAACCCTTAATAGACGGAGATAACTGAACTGATCCCAATAAGCCCTGTGCGGGGCTGTAGGGATTGTCGGAAGCACATTTTTGCCAACGGGGTCGCGTTTGTCGCCGTCGGGCGATGGGGTTTGGGTCGTCAATGGCTGCCGGGGGCACTCTGTGCCCGGGAAGGTGCTTAACCGAGCAGGAACTCGATCAGGGCTTTTTGGGCATGCAGGCGATTCTCTGCCTCGTCCCAGATGACGGTGTCTGCCGAGGCCATCAGTTCGGTGGAGATCTCCTCATCCCGGTGCGCCGGCAGACAGTGCATGTACAGGGCTCCGGGCGCTGCTTTTTCCAGCAGGGGTCTGTTGAGTTGGTAGGGCGCCATGGCAACACTGCGCGCCCTGTGCTCTTCCTCCTGACCCATGGAAGCCCAGACATCGGTGACCAGTAAATCCGCGTCCCTCACTGCTTCCTCCGGGTTGCTTATGATGGTCACCCGGTCGCTGTTTGCCTCGACCAGTGCGGCATCCGGCTCGTAGCCGCTGGGACAGGCCACCACCAGTTCGAAGTCCAAAAGGCGTGCAGCGTTAATGTAGGAATGGCACATGTTGTTGCCATCCCCCAGCCAGACCACCCGCCGGCCGCGAATGTCGCCGCGATGCTCAAACCAGGTCTGCATGTCAGCCAGCAACTGGCAGGGGTGGAAATCATCGGTCAGACCGTTGATGACAGGGACCGATGAGGCTTCAGCGAAGCGCTCGACACTTGCGTGCTCATGGGTTCGGATCATGACCAGGTCTACCATTGAAGACAGTACCCTGGCGGTGTCCTCAATGGGTTCGCCCCGACCCAGCTGGGTGTCGGCGGCTGACAGGAACAGGGCGCTGCCCCCCAGTTGCCGCATACCCACCTCAAAAGACACCCGGGTCCGGGTTGACGCCTTGGCAAACACCATGGCGAGCACCTTGCCGGGATAGCGAGCGTGGGCGGTGCCCTCGCGCTGCAACGCCTTGAGTTCAATGGCCCGGGTAATGATGCGCCTGAACTCGTCGCCGGTGAGATCAGCCAGGGTCAGAAGGTGTCGGGGACTGCTCATGGTGTTTCCTCGGATGCCCGGTTGACCGCTTCGGCTACTGCCTTACCCAGTTGTTCTGCTTCAGCGGCAGACATCACCAGTGGTGGCAGCAGCCGCAGGGTGTTGCCCGCGGTGAGATTTATAACCACACCCAGCTCCAGAGCCGCGGTCACCAAATTTTCGGTGGGCACGGTGACTTCGATGCCTATCATCAGGCCCAGGCCGCGCACCTCAGCGACGCTGGCGGCATCGACGAGGTGGGCGCGGAAGGACGATAACAGTTGCTCTCGAAGGACATCGGCACTGGAGAGCAGCGCACTGTCGGCGAGGGTGTTGATAACGGCGCTGCCCGCGGCGCAGGCGAGGGGACTACCGCCGAAGGTGGTCCCGTGGTCCCCCGCGCCCAGGGCCTGGCTCGCCGCGCCCCGGGCCATACAGGCGCCGATGGGGTAGCCATTACCCAGACCTTTGGCCGTGATCAGAACATCGGGCGCTATCTGTAGTCGCTGAAATGCGTAAAGAGCTCCGCAGCGGCCGTTGCCAGACTGCACCTCATCGAACATGAGCAGCCAGCCTTGGTCGTCACACAGGGTCCTCAGGCCCTGCAGATAGTCGGGGTCAAGGAGGCGAACGCCGCCCTCGCCCTGCACCGGTTCGACCAGCACCGCGACGATATCCCGATTGGATGTCAGGTCATGCACCGCCTGCAGGTCATCCCGGGGCACCCGCAGGAACCCGCTGGGCAGGGGCGCAAAGGGGGTCTTCATTTTTTCGCCTGCCGTTGCGGCCAGGGCCCCCAGGCTGCGACCGTGGAAAGCGCCTTCCAGTACCACGATGGTGGGTTGCCCGAGACCCCGGTTATGGCCGTGCCGGCGGGCCAGTTTAATGGCTGCCTCGTTGGCTTCCGTGCCGGAGTTGCAAAAAAATACCGCGTCCATCCCGGTGGCTGAGGTCAGTTCAGCACCCAGTTGCTCCTGACCGGGTATGCGGAACAGGTTCGAGGTGTGTGCCAGCTCCGCCGCCTGCTCAACAACTGCCTGGGTGACCCGGGGGTGACAGTGGCCCAAATTGGTGACAGCGATACCCGAAAGGCCATCGAGATAGGCCCTGCCCCTGGCATCCCAGAGGGTGGCGCCCCGGCCGCGCACAAAGGCAACGGGTAAGCGCTTGTAGGTGGGCATGATGACCGACATAGTCAGTGGACCGATGATCTGGAAAAGCGGGCAAGCATAACCCACGGGTGAGGCGGTTTAAACTCGCGGCAGCGGGCATGTACCTTGCTGCCAGTGGCGTTATACTGGCCGGCCTGTGACGCCCGGGCCGTGTGGCGGCGGGCCACTTACTGTGTGGGGAACGCATTATGGACATTATGGAAACCATCAAGGAGCAGATCAGCAACAACCGTGTGCTGCTGTACATGAAGGGGTCGCCGAATCAGCCCCAGTGTGGTTTCTCCGCCCGGGCGGTGCAGGCATTGGCCAGCGTCGGCGAGCGCTTTGCCTACGTGGATATTCTTTCCAACCCCGAAATACGCAGCAATTTACCCATCTATGCCAATTGGCCGACATTCCCGCAGCTCTGGGTTGACGGTGAGTTGATCGGCGGCTGTGACATCATCGCCGAGATGGAGACCTCGGGGGAGTTGGCCGAGATTATCAAGTCCGGCGGCAGTAGCGACCCCGACTAGCCAACGAAGGCACTGGCGCACCAGTTATGAGCCGCAGCAATTCGCCTGTCTGGCGAGGCGCTTTTATCTCGCTGGTAATACTGGTTGCGACAGTTACCGGGCCCGCGGCCGGGGAGGCTGTAGCGACCTACTCACTGGTTATCAATAACGGGCGCGTGGTCGATCCCGAGACCGG
This sequence comes from Luminiphilus sp., assembly GCA_012270045.1. Taxonomy (GTDB): domain Bacteria; phylum Pseudomonadota; class Gammaproteobacteria; order Pseudomonadales; family Halieaceae; genus Luminiphilus. The sequence goes on along the minus strand of JAAXJC010000165.1, from coordinate 26,750 downwards.
TCTGGACGCTGTGCGTCACCTCGGCATTCGAGATGGTCGGATTGTGGTGGTGTCTGAATCATCCCTGGTGGGCGAGCGCGCCATCGATGCCCGGGGTCGGGTGGTGGCCCCGGGATTCATCGACATACACAGTCACTCACTCACCCCCCTGGGCCAGATTCGTAACGTGCTCGACGGAGTGACCACGCAGTTGGAGATGGAGGCTGGGGCGCTGCCCGCGGCGGCGGCGGGGGACAGCGTTCGCGAACACCCCATCATCAATTATGGCGCGTCGGTAGGCCACTTTGCCGCGCGTATTCAGGTGCTTGAAGCCCGGGAGCTGCCCTATTTCTTTTACCGGGGAGAGCAGGGCAGTATGGATTCCCCGGCCTTCACCCAGCCGGCCAGCACGACCCAGATTGAAGCCCTGCGCCAGAGACTGATCTGGGGTTTGGACCAGGGCGGTCTGGGCATTGGTCTGCTACTGGATTACATGCGCGATGCCGTCAGTGCAGAGGAACTGGCGATGGTCTTTGGACTGGCGGGGGAGCGGCAAGTCCCGGTCTTTGTCCACGTCAGGCGTAATTTGCCTGGCGACCCCGCGGGTCTCGATGAGGTGCTGCGGTTGGCAGAGGACAGCGCAGCGCCTCTGTTTGTCTGCCACATTACCCACAATGCCATGGGCGGTATCGACGACTGGCTGGAGCGGATTGACGCCGCCCGGGCCCGGGGGGTCAGGGTCACCACCGAAACCCTGAGCTATCTGGCAGGGGGTACCAGTATCTCCGCGGACGTTTTCAGGAAACGGGACTGGCGGGCTATTTTTGATATCGACTATGACGACGTGCAGTGGGTTGAGACCGGCGAATGGCTGACTGAGAGCAGTTGGCAGAGATACGCCAGCACGCGACCCGATGGCATGGTCAACCATCATTATGTCAAGGAGCGCTGGCTGCATAGCGCCCTGCGCTGGCCCGACATGATGGTCTCCACCGATGCCTTACCTGCGTTTTCAACCGAACGCATGACCAATCCCAATATCTCAGGCAGTTTCTCGCGTTTTCTCGGCCGGTATGTGCGTGAACAGGGGGTTCTTGAACTCGCCGATGGCCTGTCCCGCGTCAGCCTCAAACAGGCCCAGTGGTTGCAGTCCTTCGCTCCGGCCTTTAGCCGCAAAGGCCGGGTGCAGGTGGGCATGGATGCGGATCTCGTGGTGTTTGACCCGGACACGGTGTCAGCCCAGGCTGACTACGGCGCGCCCTGGGAATCCCCGGTGGGCATCGACTGGGTGGTTGTCAACGGCGTGGTGACCGTCGCCGGAGGCGAGCTGCAACCCGGCGTGGCTGCGGGGCGCTATCTGGACAGCAGTCCATTGGCCGGGTTCTAGCCGGATTCAGGCTAGCCCGCTTCGGGTTTCACCGTTTGCATGGCTGTCTGCAGGTAATTCTGCTCGCCTACGCGGTCCATCAGTGACAGCTGGGTTTCCAGCCAGTCGATATGTTCTTCCTCGGCGTCCAGGATACTTTGCACCAGATCCCTGGAGATGTAGTCCCTGACTTCCTCGCAGTAAGCTACTGCGGCCTTCAGGTCCGCGTGGGCAACGTGTTCGAGTTTCAGGTCGCACTCGAGCATTTCCCGGGGGTTCTCCCCAATCATGAGTTTGCCAAGATCCTGAAGATTGGGCAGACCCTCCAGAAACAGGATGCGCTCCACCAGGTCATCGGCGTGTTTCATTTCATCAATGGACTCGTGGTATTCGTGCTCTGCCAGTTCCCTGAGTCCCCAGTCCTTATACATCTTGCTGTGCAGGAAGTACTGGTTGATGGCAACCAGCTCGTTGTAGAGAATTTTGTTGAGGTGTTCGATGACCTTTGGATCGCCTTTCATGGTGTAGTCCCTGCCTAAATTGAGCTGCAAGTATAACCGACGCGATCCTGCCCGCCAAGAAAATCGGCAGATAAGCTGTTGTTTTAAAAAGAATTTTTAATGCTAATCAGAATGATTAGCAGCTGCAGTCGTCAGGCCACGGCCACCAGAGGCGGCAAGGTGTTGAAGTCATCGCGCCCGGCAGTGGTGACTGCGGCGTCGTAAAACCGGTCCGGCTCCAGGCCGAAATGCTCGCTGACGATGGCCCGGGCCTGGGCTTCACAGGAGCCACACTGGCCCGCTACACCCAGGCGCTGCTGAATATCGTTGAACGACCGGGCACCCGCCTGCAGCTCTCGCCGGATGGAGGAGTCGGTGATGCCATTGCAGATACAAACAAACATGACACCAGAATACGCAATTGCGAATCATTGTCAACTGCATTTGCAACTGCAGGTCTGTGGCCGCCAGCCCGGTCATCGTATAATGGCCTCTTGGGGCGGTGAGGGATGACAGTGTCGATCAAAACTAGGGTCATGGAGCTGGGCCGGGAGGCCAGGGCGGCGTCAAGGATGGTGGCAGCCAGCGACGTGGCAACGCGCAACCGTGCCCTGCTGGCGGTTCGGGAAGCCATTGCAGATCAGGCGGCAGCGGTGCTCGCCGCCAACGCCGAGGACGTGGCCCGGGGTCGGACCCAGGGCCTGTCGACGCCACTGCTGGATAGACTGGTGCTGGATCAAGCGCGCCTGGAGGGCATTCTTGCCAGCCTGGAGCAGGTGGCGGCGTTGCCCGATCCCGTGGGTGCCATAGACGGCGTGCGAACCATGAACTCCGGCATCCGCGTGGGCAGGATGCGTGTGCCCCTGGGGGTCATCGCCATCGTTTATGAGTCCAGGCCCAACGTCACCATCGAGGCGGCAAGTTTGTGCCTGAAGTCAGGCAACGCAGCGATTCTCAGGGGCGGCTCCGAGGCCATCAGCTCTAATCTGGCACTGGCGCAGTGCCTGTCCCAGGGATTGGTCAGTGCGGGTTTGCCGGCAGCTACTATTCAGGTTGTCGAGACCACAGATCGCGCCGTGGTCGATGCGTTGATTACCCAGGACGACTGCATCGACATGGTGATTCCCCGGGGCGGTAAAGGCTTGATCGAGCGCATCAGCGGCGCCGCCACCGTTCCGGTGCTCAAACACCTCGATGGCATTTGCCATGTCTATGTGGACGCGGCGGCCTGCCCGGAAAAGGCAATGGCGATTGTTTTGAATGCCAAAACCCAGCGCTATGGCACCTGCAACACCCTTGAGACCCTGCTAATCGACGAGAAGGCCGTCGAGCAACTGCCCGCCATGGCCACCGCCCTCGCCGAGGCCGGCGTCGAGCTGCGGGGTTGTGACAGGGCCAGGGCAGTCAGTAGCGCGGTGTCAGTACCCGCGACTGAGGCCGACTGGCAGACCGAGTACCTGGCCCCGATACTGGCCATTCGCGTTGTCGACGGCATTGATGGCGCGATGGATCACATTGCCTGTTTCAGCTCCGGGCATACCGAGAGTATCGTGACTGAACAACACAGCACCGCCATGAGGTTTCTGCGAGAAGTGGATTCCAGTTCGGTCATGGTCAACGCATCAACCCGCTTTGCTGACGGCTTCGAATACGGTCTGGGCGCTGAAATAGGTATCTCCACCGACAAACTACACGCCCGGGGTCCGGTCGGACTCGAGGGACTGACATCGAGCAAGTACATTGTTTTTGGTGACGGGCATATCCGCCAGTGAAGCGCGCTGCCGTAGGCATTCTCGGTGGCACCTTCAACCCCGTACACGTAGGCCATCTGCGTGGTGCTATCGATAGTCGGGACCTTCTGGGTCTGGACAAGGTGCTGCTGTTGCCGGCAGCCCAGCCGCCGCTGAAGGCTACCCCGGGGGTCAATGCAGGGCACCGGGCGGCGATGCTCGACCTCGCCATCGCCGGCATAACAGGCCTTGCGGTAGACCGGCGGGAGCTATCCCGGGCGGGGCCGTCCTACACTATCGAGACCCTACAGGAGCTGCGAACTGAACTCGGTCCGGACATACCCCTGGTCTTTATTATGGGGGCCGATGGACTGCAGAAGCTGCATCTGTGGCATCGCTGGCAGGACCTGCTGGGGCTCGCGAACATTGCTTTGATGACTCGACCGCTGCCCGCGCTACAGGTCAGCCAGGAGGTCCAGACCTGGCTGGCAGCACACGAGGTGTTGCCCGAGGACCTGCTTACACAAGCTGCCGGTCACTTTACCCGACTGGCACAAACCGCCTTCGACATCTCCTCCACCGAGCTGCGCCATGCCCTGCACACCGGCGCCAATGTCCGCTTTCTCCTGCCCGATCCCGTATTGGAGTATATTAACGACCATGGCCTTTACCGCTCTAGCAAGCTATCCAACGGGGAGTGATCGTGACTGACTCCCTGGCCCTCGACCCCGATGCACTGACCGACCTGGTACTGGATGCCCTCGATGACCTGAAGGCTGTTGATCCTGTGGTGATTGATGTCAAGGCGCTGAGTTCGGTCATGGACTTCCTGGTCATTGCCAGTGGCACATCGACCCGTCACGTGAAGTCCCTCGCCGACAATGTGATCATGCGAGCCAAGAGCCACGAAAGCAGACCCCTGGGTATCGAGGGGCAGGCGGTAGGTGACTGGGTGTTGGTGGATTTTGGGGACGTAGTCGTGCACGTCATGCAGCCCGCCACGCGCAGTTTTTACGACCTCGAGCGGCTCTGGACCGCGCCAGCCCAGGACGACTGATGCGCATAAGGGTTCTGGCAGTCGGCGGGCGTATGCCGGATTGGATCGTTGCAGGCGTGGGGGAGTATGACAAAAGATTACCGCGGGATTTCAGGGTTGAATGGCTCGATATACCCCCGGCCCGACGCCAGGGAGACGACCCCGGGAAATTCCGTGCCCAGGAAGCCCGCGCCATTCGCAAACAATTGAAGCCCGGTGAAACGGTGGTCGCGCTGGACGTGGCTGGCCAACTGATCAGCACCGAGGCCATGGCCGGCCAGTTTGCTGATTGCCAGCGTGAGGGCGCTGCCATGGCGATACTGATCGGTGGGCCCGATGGCCTGGAGGCCGATCTGGTGGCGAGTGCCGACCGACGCTGGTCCCTGGGTCGGATCACCATGCCCCACCCCCTGGTACGGGTGGTCCTGGCGGAACAGTTGTACCGGGCGTGGTCGATCATCGCCCACCATCCTTACCATCGGGCCTGAACCTCCGTGGCTTACCGGGATGCGATGCGAGATACCGGCAGGGAAGTTGCCATACATCGCGGTCGTATTCTGGTGGCCAGCGTGGCCGTGCTCGCGGCGGTCGCGACGCTGCTTTACCGTTACTACGATCTGCAGATTGTCAGTTACCAGCAGTTCCTGACCCAGTCTGAACGCAACCGCGTGCGTCTCGAGGCGCTGGCGCCGACCCGTGGTTTGATCTACGACCGCAAAGGGCGCCTGCTGGCCAGCAACGAGCCCAGCCAGTCGTTGGCGGTGGTGGTGGAGAGAGCCGGAAGTTTGCCGGCACTTTTCGAGCGACTGGATGCACTGGTGGGGCTGGAGGACGATGAATTGGAGCGCTTTCAGGAGCGCCGTCGCCGCAGCAGACCCTACGATGCGGTGCCCCTCAAGCTGCGACTGACGGACCAGGAGGTCGCGGTCATTGGCGTACACCGCCACACTTTGCCCGGCGTCACCATAGAGGCCCAGCTGACCCGGGCTTACCCCGAGGGCAACCTGTTGGCCCATGTTGTCGGCTATGTGGGCCGCATCAATCAGCAGGAGGCGAATCGCATTGAGGCTGAGGCCTATCGCGGCACTTACCATATCGGCAAGGTAGGCCTGGAGAAACGCTACGAGCAGGTTTTGCTGGGGCAGGTGGGCAACCAGAATATCGAAGCCAATGCCCATGGGCGCGTGCTGCGCGTGCTTGATCGAGAGCCACCCGCTCCGGGCGCCAACCTTGACCTGTTCCTCGACCTTGAGCTGCAACGTGTTGCTTATGAAGCCCTGGGTGAACAGCGCGGTGCTGTGGTCGCCCTGGACCCTCGCAATGGCGGCGTCCTGGCGCTGGTGTCAAAACCGGGGTTTGACGGCAATCTGTTTGTAAACGGCATCAGTTCCGCCCGCTACGCTGCGTTGCGGGACTCCCCCGACACGCCGTTATTGAATCGCACGGTGCAGGGTCAGTATCCCCCCGGATCTACAGTTAAACCCATGTTGGCTCTGGCAGGTCTGGAACTGGGGTTGATAACCCCTGAGACAACGGTGCCCGATCCGGGCTGGTACAGCATACCTGGGGATAGTCGCCGCTACCGCGACTGGATTTTACGTATCCGGGGCACGGGTCATGCCCCCGAGGTGGACATGCGCATGGCGATCGCAGAGTCCTGTGACGTCTATTATTACGATCTCGCCAGGTTAATGGGTATCGACACCCTCGCCGAGGGACTTGCGCCCTATGGGTTCGGCGCTACCACCGGCATCGATGTCACCAGCGAGCAACCGGGTATCCTGCCTAACCGGGACTGGAAGCGCCGAAAGCTGGGGCAGCCCTGGTATCCGGGTGAGACGCTGAGTGTTGGTATTGGTCAGGGCTATATGTTGGCGACACCGCTGCAGCTGGCCAATGCCGCCATGATTCTTGCCAATCGTGGTGTCGCCTACAGGCCCAGCGTAGTAAGCCGGGTGGCCGGGCAGCCGGTACCCCGGGATCCCCTTCGTGTGGTGGAGGCCAGCCCCGAACACTGGTCTGCGGTGGTGGCAGCGATGATGGATGTGGTGCACCACCCGTCGGGTACCGCGGCTGCTATCAGCCGCGATCTGCCCTACACGATAGCCGGCAAGACCGGCACGTCCCAGGTCATCGGCATTGCACAGGATGCTGTCTACGACGAGGAGGCTATCGATGCCCGTCATCGAAACCACGGTTGGTTTATGGCCTTTGCCCCCGTTGATCGCCCGAAGATTGCCATTGCGGTGCTGGCGGAAAATGGTGGTGGCAGCAGTGCAGCCTATCCAGTGGCAAGAAAAGTGATGGATGCATGGCTGGCGGAGAATCGGGATGGCTGAGTACGAGCGTACCCTCTCTGACAATTTGGCAGCTGGCGACTTTAAGCGGCGCAATACGGTGCTCGCCTGGTTACACCTCGATGGTTGGCTACTGCTGTTGTTGTTGTCACTGATGGCCTATGGCCTTTTCGTCCTGTACAGCGCATCCGACGGCAGTCAGGCGACATTGCTTCGACAGCTGCGCAATTACGGCATTGCCCTGGCTGCGTTGCTGATGGCCAGCCAGATACGGCTGGAGACCTATCTTCGCTGGAGTCCAGTGTTCTACCTGGGTTCATTACTGCTGCTTGTAGCGGTACCCCTGTTCGGTGTCGGCGCCAAGGGCGCCCAGCGTTGGCTGGATATTGGCTTGATTCGGTTTCAGCCCTCAGAGTTGATGAAGCTCGCCATGCCCCTGATGGTGGCCTGGTGGTTTAGCCGACGGGGTATTCCTCCGCGCCTGTTGACCTTGCTCGGTGCCCTGGTGCTGGTGCTTCTGCCCAGTGGTCTGATCGTTATTCAGCCTGATTTGGGCACGTCACTGCTGGTGGCTGCCAGCGGCTTGTTTGTTGTGTTCATGGCGGGTGTCAGTTGGTGGTATATCGGCTGGGCGGTACTGCTGTTCATCGCAAGCTTCTGGCCAGCCTGGCTGTTTTTGCTGAAGGACTACCAGAAGCAGCGAATCCTTACCCTGTTGGACCCGGAGTCGGACAAACTGGGTGCGGGCTGGAATATTATCCAGTCGAAGACTGCTATCGGCTCGGGCGGGTGGTCGGGTAAGGGCTGGTTGGCTGGTACCCAGTCCCACCTTGATTTTCTCCCTGAAAGCCAGACCGACTTTATAATTGCAGTTCTGGCTGAAGAGTTGGGACTGCGCGGCGTTCTGCTGCTGCTGGCACTTTACGGACTTATCGTATTTCGGGGTTTTTGGATCAGCGTCACAGCCCAGTCGGGATTTGCTCGCCTACTGGCTGCTGCGCTGACCCTCACTTTTTTTGTCTATGTTTTTGTCAATATGGGGATGGTGGCGGGTATCCTGCCGGTTGTCGGCGTGCCGCTGCCCCTGGTGAGTTTTGGCGGGACGTCCATCGTCACGCTGATGTTGGGATTCGGGGTGTTGATGGCGATCAGTACCGACCGAAAAGTCATTGCACAGTAACCGTCTCTGAAGAACGGCAGCGGGAAATTACTATGTTCAAAGCTTTGCAGGCCATTGGCACCATCGTTTTCGTCACCCTGATGAGCATGGCCGTAATGGCCGGTGACTACAGCGATCGCAGCGAGCGAGCGGCAGTGCTGGACCGGGTGGTGGCCGAAGGGGTGGACCGGGATTGGGCAGCCGCGGTCCTGGACGACGCGAAACGCCAGCAGAGCATCATTGATGCGATTTCCAGACCCGCGGAAAAGACCAAACCCTGGTTTGAATACCGTAAGATTTTCCTGACCGAGCGACGGGCCCGGGAAGGCGCCGAGTTTCTGGAGCTGCATGGCGCAACCCTCGCCGCGGTCAGCGCCGAGACGGGTGTGCCGGCCTCGGTGATAACCGCCATCATTGGCGTGGAAACCTTCTACGGCCGGATTGCCGGCAGCTACCGGGTTGTGGATGCCCTGTCTACACTGGCCTTCGACTACCCTCGACGCTCGCCATTCTTTACCGCTGAATTGGAGCACTTCCTCATTCTGGCCTATGAGAGTGGCCGGGATCCGCTGCAGTTGCGTGGCTCCTATGCCGGTGCCATGGGCTACGGCCAGTTCATGCCATCAAGTTACCGTAGTTACGCCAAGGACTACGATGGCGATGGGGTTGCCGACATCTGGGCCAGTCCCGATGACGCCATCGCCAGCGTTGCGAATTATTTTGTCAGGCACGGTTGGCGACCGGGGGCACCGGTCGTGGTGCCTGCCAATAACGACGGTGCCCCCGAGACCCTGTTTGAGGGTGGCCTGAAGCCAGAGCATAGCGTCGGTGAGCTGGCCGGGCAGGGATTTGCGCCAACGACCGCCACGGATGTCACCCTGATGGCAACACCGCTGCGGCTGGAGGGTGCAGATGGACCCGAGTACTGGCTCTGCCTGTACAACTTTTATGTGATTACCCGCTACAACCACAGTGCGATGTATGCCCTGAGTGTCTGGCAGTTGAGTCAGGAGATAGAGGCGCTGGCAAACGGTGATGCCTAGGGCCCAGGGCCTATGTAGCCTGCTGATGGCTGTTGTGGTGGTGGCCTGCTCAGTACCCGTCAACAGGCATGTATCTGACCGGGCGCCACCCGACATTGACCCGTCGGCGGTGCCCGATGCAATTCCCCAGGCGGATACCATCACCCGCGCTGGGAATTCCAGCCCCTATACCGTCAATGGGCAAAGCTATTGGGTGCTGGCATCCGCCCGGGGTTACCGGGAACGGGGTATTGCCTCCTGGTACGGCCTGAAATTCCACGGTCGCCCCACGGCCAATGGCGAGCGGTTCAGCGTCTATGGCCCGACGGCTGCGCACCGTAGCCTGCCGATACCGACCTATGTACGGGTTACCAACGAGGACAACGGCGCCAGCATGGTGCTTCGGGTCAATGATCGTGGTCCCTTCCACAGCGATCGGCTCATAGACCTGTCCTATGGCGCGGCGGTGCGACTGGGCTTCGCTGACCAGGGCACGGCGTCGGTACTCGTTGAGGCCATTGATGTACCGGGCATGCAAGATGTGCGCAGTGACGTTGCGAATGGCTACAGCCGCCTGCAGTTGGGGGCGTTTTCGACCCGTTCCGCGGCCGAGGCGCTGGCCCAGCGTGCCCGGGCTGTGGTCTCGGGTTCGGTAACGGTGGCAGCTGCCGGGGATGCCCAGACGCCCCTGTTCCGGGTTCGTGCCGGGCCCTTTGCCGACGCCCTGGCGCTGGAAGATGCCCGCACGCGGCTGCGCGCTGCGGGGCTGCCCGAGGGTCAACCCATACCCTGAAGGCCCATCGGAGCCCAGTTTTGCGGCGGCTCCCGGGGGGCTGGTACCATAGCGCCTCTTTCTCTTGGTCCCTGCACTGTCCCAGTAAATGAAAAACACCGCTGCTGTATTTTTGCTTGCCCTGCTGTGCTGTGCCCCTGCCGGGGCGGCCTCCCTGGTACCCGCACCACCCAGTATCAATGCCGATGCCTACCTCTTGCTGGACTACCTTACAGGTGAGGTGTTGGTGGCCCACAACATTGATGAACGCTTGCCCCCCGCCAGCCTGACCAAACTGATGACCTCTTATATTCTCGCGGAGGAGGTTGACGCCGGACGCTTGACCCTGGATGACGAGGTGACGGTGAGTCGCAACGCCTGGTCCCAGAATCCCACTTTCAGAGGCTCCTCGCTGATGTGGATTGAACCCGGCAAGCGCGTCACTGTCGGAGAACTGGAAAAAGGGATTGTGATTTCCTCCGGCAACGACGCCACTGTGGCGATCGCTGAGCATATCGCCGGCAGTGAGGAAGCCTTCGTTGCCCTGATGAACAATTACGCCGAGCAACTGGGGCTTGACGCTACCCATTTCGAAAACACCCATGGGCTGCCCAACCCGGACCACCTGACCACAGCCCGTGACCTCGGTGTCCTCGCCGTTGCCACGATCCGGGATCACCCCGAGCGCTACAAGGTCTATCGCGAGTTGTCCTATACCTACAACGACATTACCCAGTACAACCGCAACCATCTGCTGCGGGAGGACCCCTCCGTGGATGGCCTTAAGACAGGGTATACCAGTGTTGCCGGATACGGTCTGGTGGCCTCCGCCGAGCGGGACGGGATGCGGCTTATCTCGGTGGTGTTGGGCAGCAACAGCACCCGCAGCCGCAAGGCGGAGACCCGAGCGCTGCTGAACTACGGCTTTCGATTTTATGAGAATCTGGAGTTGGTGACGGCCGGGGATATCCTTGCCAGCAGCCGGGTTTGGAAAGGTCTGGTTGACAGCGTAGATGGTGGGCTGCTGGAGTCGGTTAACGTCGTGGTCCCCAGGAGCAAGGCTGTCCCGGAAGTCCTGGTGCGATTTGATGAACCATTGCAGGCACCCATTGCCCGGGGTGATCGCGTCGGCCAGGTGCAGGTGTTTCTCGATGGTGAACTGCTGATCGAGCAGCCCCTGCAGGCGCTGGCGACAGTCGAGCCAGCGGGGTTTTTCCGTCGCCTGTGGGACGGCTTCCTGTTGTGGCTTTCCCAATTTTTTGGCGTGTAAGGTCGATCGGGGCTGCCTGTGTCGGATGAAGCGCCAACCATTGAATTTCCCTGTCGCTACCCCATCAAGGTGTTGGGGCGAGCGGGGGAGGATTTTGAGGCTCTGGTGAGCGGCGTTGTAGAGCGTCACGCGGCGGGTTTTGATCGCAGCCTGACCCAGCGACGCAACTCCCGCGGCGGCACTTTCCTGTCCCTGACTTTCATCATAGAAGCCACTGGCAAGGAACAACTGGCGGCTCTCCATCAGGACCTGATGGCGACGGGCCGGGTGTCGATGGTGATCTGATTGCCCATGGAGCGACGTCTGCTGGGTCGGGTTGATTTCGCTGAGACATTTGCAGCCATGAAGGCTTTCACCTCGGAGCGGGGTGAGACCACGCCGGATCAGCTGTGGCTTGTGGAGCACCCACCGGTATTTACCCAGGGCGTAGCGGGTAAGGCCGAGCACCTGTTGGCGCCCGGGGATATCCCGGTAGTTGCCGCCGACCGTGGTGGACAGGTTACCTACCACGGTCCCGGGCAATTGGTTGTTTATGTGTTGCTCGATGTGCGCCGCGCCGGACTCACGGTGAGGGGGCTTGTGTCGGCCATCGAACGCGCGGTGATCAGCGTGTTGGCGGGCTACGGTATCGAGGCCGTCGCGGATCCAAAAGCGCCGGGGGTGTACGTTGCGGGCAGGAAAATAGCAGCATTGGGCCTGAAGGTATCCCGGGGTCGCAGTTATCACGGCCTGTCACTGAACGTGGATATGGACCTCGAGCCATTCGCCCGGATCAATCCCTGTGGCTACCCCGACCTTGAAGTGACATCTATGGCGCAGCTGCTGCACAGGCATGACCTGGATAGCGCGGCCCTGGGCTGTGAACTCCTTGATGCCCTGGAGCAAGAATTCAGCGTGGATAGGGAAGGGTAGCCATCCCAGGAGACCGCTAAGTTTCCGTGTTTTTACTGCAAATGCTGATGGCCGCGTAGCCCCTCCATGACGGTGCTGGCATAATCGCGCCGCGCAGGAGGGACCGGCATGGCTGAAACCGCAGCAGATTTGAAACGGGATATTGAGTCCAGGCGAACTTTCGCCATCATTTCCCACCCCGACGCGGGTAAAACCACGATGACGGAAAAATTGCTGCTGCTGGGCAACGCAATACAGGTCGCGGGTTCGGTAAAGGGCAAGCGAGGTCCCCATGCCACCTCGGACTGGATGGCGCTGGAGCAGGAACGGGGCATCTCTGTTACATCGTCCGTTATGCAGTTTCCCTACCGGGACCGCACGGTCAACTTACTCGATACTCCGGGTCACGAAGATTTTTCGGAGGATACCTATCGCACCCTTACGGCGGTCGATTCGGCGCTGATGGTTATCGACGGTGCCAAGGGGGTGGAAGAGCGCACCATAAAATTGATGAATGTGTGTCGGCTTCGTGACACTCCCATTGTGTCCTTTATCAATAAGTTGGACCGGGATATTCGCGATCCGATTGAGTTGCTCGATGAAATCGAGGACGTTCTGGGTATCGCTGCGGCACCCGTCAATTGGCCGGTTGGCATGGGCAAACATTTCAAGGGTGTTTTTAACCTGCGGGAGGACGTGCTGCACGTTTTTGAGCCCGGCCACGGGGCCCTGCTACCACCGGAGACTGTCATACAAGGGTTGGACTCCCCCGAGGCCAGGGCGCTGCTGGGGGACGACTACAGCGATGTCTGCGACGAAATAGAGCTGGTACGGGGCGCCAGTCACGAATTTGATCGTGAGGCCTTCCTTGCCGGTCAGTTAACCCCGGTTTTTTTCGGGACCGCCCTGGGCAATTTCGGTGTCCGGGAGATGCTGAACGATTTTGTTGAGTGGGCCCCCCAGCCGTTGCCCCGGGCCACCCAGACGCGCCTGGTAGATGCCCGGGAGGGCGATTTCTCTGGCTTCGTTTTCAAAATCCAGGCCAATATGGATCCGAAACACCGGGACCGGATAGCCTTTGTTCGGGTCTGCTCGGGGCGCTACGCCAAGGGCATGAAAATGCGCCACGTCCGGGCGGCCAAGGACATAAAGATCGCCGATGCAGTGACTTTCAAGGCCGGTGAGCGAGTGCTGGTTGAGGAGGCGGTATCCGGGGACATCATCGGCCTGCACAACCACGGCACCATCCAGATCGGCGATACCTTTACCCTGGGCGAGGACCTCCGCTATACCGGCATACCTCACTTCGCCCCCGAGCTGTTTCGCCGTATCAGACTCAAAGATCCGATGAAGTTAAAGGCCCTGCAAAAAGGCCTGCAGCAGTTATCCGAGGAGGGTTCTACCCAGGTCTTTTCCCCTTTATTGTCTACCGATCTCATCGTGGGTGCAGTGGGCCAGCTGCAGTTTGATGTAGTGGCCTATAGGCTGCAGGATGAATACAAGGTAGAGGCGATCTACGAGCCCGTTAATGTCTACACCGCACGCTGGCTGGAAGCGGATGACCCCCGCAAGCTGGAGGAGTTTCGTAAGAAGGCGGCGGAAAACCTATCCGAGGATGGGGGCGGCTATCTGACTTACCTGGCCCCCACGCGCGTGAACCTGTCCCTGATGGAAGAGCGCTGGCCGGACATTCGCTTTCGGGAAACCCGGGAACACTGAAGCAGCTGGGCTGCTTCCCGTGGCTTTCAGCGGCGGTCCAGATCGGGATCCAAATCCAGCCCCGGGTCCAGTTGTACGCCGAAGCTGTTGAGCATCATGGCCACCTGGGTGTACTGGCCCACGGTCAGCACCAGGTCCATACGCTGCTTTTCCGAAAACTCGGACAGGGCGGCCCAGGTTGCCTCGGAAACAAAGCCGTCGCTTGTCAGTTCGTCGGTCGCGGTCAGTAACAGCCGGTCCCGGGGGGACCAATGGTCCGCCCCTGGTCCGGTCTTGATGCCTTCGATCTCCAAGCCAGAGAGGCCACAGCTGCGGCCAATACGCTCATGCTGTGCCCACTCGTAGCCGGATTGCCAATTGAAAGCGGTGCGCAGGATCACCAATTCCCGGTCGCGGGGATCGAGATCGTTGAGTTCGGACAGGATATAGCCGCCCCAGGGCATGAACCTTTGGTAGGCCTCGGGAATCCTCCCCAGTGTGCGGAAGATGTTGAGCACCGCCCCCCGAAACTGTCGACCCAACAGTTTTCGGATGTCATCGGTGATCGCATCCTCCGCCAGGGGTTCGATTCTCGCTTTTGCCAGTCGCATCGCAAGGCCTCGATTGTGGCTGTAGTACTGACGAGCCGGGTCGGCAGGGGACGCTCAGGTCCCCGGCATCAAAGTAGGCTCTCGATATCCTTGGCGATGGCTGCGGGTTTGGTCTGGGAACCGTACCGTTTAAACACCTTGCCTTCACCGTCGATCAGGAATTTCGTGAAGTTCCACTTGATACGTTCTGTGCCCAGTACGCCCTTGGCCTCTGACTTCAGCCAACTGTACAGGGGGTGAGCATCGGCACCGTTGACATCGATTTTTGCAAAGATGGGAAAGGTGGCGCTGAATCGCGTGGTGCAGAACTCCACGATCTCTTCCTCGCTACCGGGCTCCTGGGCGCCAAATTGGTTGCAGGGAAAGGCCAGCACCTCAAAGCCCCGATCCTTGAACTGCGCCTGAAGTTCCTCCAGGCCTTCGTACTGGGGCGTAAAACCACACTTGGAGGCGGTGTTGACGATCAGCAGTACCCGCCCCGCGTAGTCACTTAAATCGACATTGTTGCCGCTGGCTGAGGTGGCGGAAAAATCATAGGCCGTCGTCATAATGCAGTCTCCGTGGCACGACAAAAGCCGGCATGATACGCCAATCCTCGGTACCCGGTCAGTAACCGGCTCAGCCCCGCAGGTAACTGTTGATCTCGAAATCCGTCACCCGGCGCTGAAATTCGTTCAATTCCTGTTCCTTGGTCTTGCCGTAAAGAATCCGGAATTCTTCAGTGAGGTGTTTGGCGATCAGGGGTGAGTTGAGGAATTTGTCCACCGCCACGTTCATCTGGCAAGGCAAATCCGGTGCGTCATGGGTCATATCCCAGGCATTGCCTTCCACCGGGTCAGGGGGGTCCATCTTGTTTTCCAGTCCGTGCAGGATGCCCGCGAGCATTACCGCCATCACCAGATAGGGATTGGCGTCCGCCCCGGCGACCCGGTGCTCGATACGCATCGCCGTTTGCGGCCCTGACGGAATGCGCAGTGCCGTGGTGCGGTTGTCATAGCCCCAGGTGGGTACCGTGGGCGCATGGTTGCCCGCCTGAAAGCGTCTGTAGGCGTTGAAACTCGGGGCAAAAATAAGCATTGAGTCCGCCATCATGTCCAAACAGCCGGCTACCGCCTGGCGCAGCAGAGGGCTGCCCTCATCGCTGCCGTCGTTGAACACGTTCAGGCCCCGCTCCTCCAGCAGGCTGCAATGGATATGCATGCCGTTACCCGCCTCGTCATCGAGAGGCTTGGGCATAAAGCTGGCGATCAAATTACATTGGCTGGCGACCCTGCGAATGATGCGCTGCATCCTGACAATCTGGTCTGCCATGTGCATCACATTGTCACTGTGGGCCATGTTGATCTCGAATTGTGCCGGCGCTGACTCTTTGATGATGCCCTCATAGGGCAGGTCCTGGGTCTCAAAGTTTTCCCTGAGCAGGTCCAGCATTTCACTGTGGTGATCCAATTCGTTCAGGGCGTAGAGGTTGCCTCCCAGGGAATCAAGGCTATCCAGCGCCTCTCGCAGCGGACGGTCCCGGCCGGGATCGGGCAGCAGGTAGAACTCGAGTTCCGCCGCCATGCAGGGCTTGAGGTTGCGCTCAGAAAATTCACCCAGCACTTTTGCGAGGATTTGGCGCGGGTCACCCATATAGGGGTCGCCGTTCTCATCGACCATGGTCATGAGCAATTGGCCCTGGTCGGTGCCCCGGGCCGTCAGCATGGGTTTCAGTGAATCCTCTACGGCAAGGCAATAGCCATCAATATCGCCGTTGGCATGGGCCAGTTCGGGAATATCCCGTCCCCATATATCAAGGCCCAGAGCCGACTTGGGTAACTTAAGTCCATCGTCCAGTACGGATTGTATTTTCCCCCTGGGGATCCATTTGCCCCGGGCTACCCCATTACAGTCGGTTATAAGCGCTTCAATCATCTCAACCGACGGGTAAGCTTTCAGGAATAATTCGACCTCGCGTCGCACGGTATCACCGCTGGGTTATCAAAGGTCGCAAGTTTGGGGATGGGTGGGTAATAGCTCAATGCCCCAAAATGGGCAGAAATGCGCTATTTCCGTGAGCTACATCATGTAAACGGACAAAGGATCCCCACCCTGGGCCCTGCTGATATAGGGCATGCAATTGATAAACAGTGCGAACAGATCGGCCTGGCAGGAAACATCCAGCTTTTTATAAATCGATTTCCTGTGGCGGCGCACGGTTTCCAGTGAGATATCAAGCCGCTCCGCGGATGTGTCGGCGCCGTAACCCCGCAACATCAGTTCCAGTACTTCTCTCTCCCTGGCGCTCACGTGGTCGCCACCGAAGGTTTTAAAAGCCAGGTCAATCTGGGCATCGAGACCTGGTTGCAGCAGGTTGGTCGCTGCGAACTCGTCCCGATGGCAGTGGGACTGGATCAGGGAGGCTACGGTCTCGGAAACACTGTAGAGCAGATTGTACTCATCCTCGTCAAAGGGCTTTTCCTCCTGCAGTCTCATAACGCAGAAATTAACGACACTGCCGTCATCAAGCCGGGTCAGGAAGATCACTTCATCGCAGGTGCCGGTATCGCCGTAATAGTCGCGGTAATAGCCGCTGTCCTCAAAGGTCTCGCCGGTCAGGCGGCCCAGTTTGTAAATGCTGCTGCGGGGGCTGCTCATGGAAATCTGGTAGAACGGGTCTTCCCGGTAGGCGCCTTCGAGATAGCGATCAACCTGCAACTCCACGGCGTGTTCCGGTATCTCGTGGTACAGCATCCTCGGTGGCAGGTCGCGGTGGTAGAGCCATATCTGGGGATAGACATGGGCCACCTGCTCGCCCAGGGCAGCAAACAGCGCGGTGAAAAATGAATCGCTGCCAATGGCGCTGATGGTTTTTCCCAGACCAGCATTCCAGCGTGTAAATGATTGAAGATCGACCATGGGATGTGTCTCCCAATTTGCCCGCAGGGCGAGAGTCCTAAATTACCAGTCCAGCGGCGCAACGCGCCAGCGACTTTGCCAGGCGTTGTATACCTTGTCACTGTAGGTCGTGCGCCCCAGGGAGCCGTTATAGGCAGCGAGTGCCCGGGGCAGGTCACCCTGTTCCCGCTGCCAGTAAAACTGAAGAATGCGGCAGCCGTAACGGAGGTTGGTTCCGGTATCGATCAGGTTGTCCTCGGGGCGGCCTATCTCTGCTTTCCAGAATGGCATGACCTGCATGTAGCCCTGGGCGCCGACCCTGGACACCGCGAAGCGATCGAAGTGGCTTTCCACCTCAATGAGTGCCAGAACCAGTTCTGGAGGTAAATCTGCGGCCTGGGCTTCCCGGTGCAGCAGGGTCAGGAAACTGACCCGCTCAGCCGCATCTGCCATAAACGGCTGCAGCCGGGTCTGCATGTCGAGCAGCCAGACCTCGGCGTCAAAGCGGTCGTTGAAACTCGAGGCACTCTCTATGGACTGCTCCAGGAAACTGCGCAGCGCCGCGCGCTCGTCAGCGCTGCTCTGGTCCTGGGCCTGTGCCTGTGGTGGCGTGGTCCATAGCGAGAGCCATAGGCCAAGCCAGATGCCCGCAACCCCGCGGCTAACCACCGCGAACCATTTTGACAATGGCGTCGGCTGCGGTGTCGGCGGCCAGCATATCCGCGGCATCCGCCCCCCGGGCCTGCACCTCCACCTTGCCCTCAGCCAGGGAGCGTTCACCCAGGGTCACTCGCAGCGGGATGCCAATCAATTCCATCTCTGCGAACTTGACCCCCGGACGTTCCTTGCGGTCGTCCATGAAAACTTCTATCCCCAGGGCCGTCAGCTGTCCGTAAAGTTTCTCGGTGGCGGAGGCAACCAGCTCCGACTTATCCATGTTCAGCGGTACCAGAGCCACCTCAAACGGTGCCATGGCGTCGGGCCAGAGGATGCCGCGGTCGTCGTGATTCTGCTCGATGGCGGCAGCGACTATTCGGGTTACGCCGATGCCGTAACAACCCATTGCCATGGGGACTGTCTTGCCGCCCTCGTCCAGCACCCTGGCGTCCATGGCTTCACTGTATTTGGTTCCCAGTTGAAAGATATGACCCACCTCGATGCCCCTGCGAATCTCCAGGGTACCCGAGCCACAGGGGCTGGGATCCCCGGGCATGACCTCGCGTATGTCGGCAGTCTCGAATTCGACCACATCCCGCTGCCAGTTGACCCCGCGTAGGTGGAAGCCATCTTCATTGGCGCCGCAAACGAAGCTGGCAATGGTTGCAGCACTTCGATCGACAATGATCCGGGCCCGCAAATCCACCGGGCCCAGGGAGCCGAAGCCGGCGCCTGCCAGCTGGCTCACTGCTTCGGCATTGGCCAGTTGCAGCGGCCGGGCAACACCGGTCAGTTTTTCGGCCTTGATGCTGCTCAGGCGGTGGTCGCCCCGCAGTACCAGGGCGATGATGCCGTCACCCTCGGCCTCGACAAACAGGGTCTTCACGGTTTGCTCTATGGGAATGCCGGCGCTGGCGACCAGGTCCTCAATGGTTTTTACGCCCGGGGTCGCGAAACGCTGCTGCTGTTCTGATTCCCCACCGCCCTGCTCCAGGGCTAATGCCTCTGCCATTTCTACGTTCGACGCGTAGTCACTGGCGCTGGAGAAGGCAATGGCGTCCTCTCCTGATTCCGCCAGGACATGAAATTCATGGGAGTGGTTGCCGCCGATGGAACCCGTGTCCGCCACTACCGCACGGAAGTCCAGCCCCAGTCGCGTGAAGATGGTGCTGTAGGCGGCGTGCATGCGCCAGTATGTTGTCTCCAGAGAGGCCTGGTCGGCGTGGAACGAGTAGGCATCTTTCATGATGAATTCACGGGAGCGCATGATGCCGAAGCGGGGCCGAATTTCGTCCCTGAACTTGGTTTGAATCTGGTAGAAGTTGAGGGGCAGCTGCTTGTAGCTCTTGATCTCCCCGCGCCCCAACGCCGTGATGATTTCTTCGTGGGTTGGTCCGAGGCAGAAATCACGGTCGTGACGATCCTGAAGTCGTGCCAGCTCCGGCCCGTACTGCTCCCAGCGACCCGATTCCTGCCACAGCTCCGCGGGTTGGACCACCGGCATGGCAATCTCAAGGGCGCCGGCGCGATTCATTTCTTCCCTGACCACCTGTTCCACTTTCCTGAGCACGCGCAGGCCCAGTGGCATCCAGTTATAAATCCCCGCGGCGACCCGGCGAATCAGTCCCGCGCGCAGCATGAGTTGGTGGCTGATGACCTCGGCGTCGGCGGGTGTTTCTTTCAGGGTGGTCAGCAAAAATTGACTGGCGCGCATTGGGGTAGGGATCCGGTGGAAAACGCTCCATTGTACGGACAGTAGGGAATCTTCGAAAGCGAGGGTAAATAAACGCCAGACTGTAGAAAAAATACTGAAAAAATAGTGCTTTTTGTCTTCTTTCACACAAAAAGCACTTGTTTTACAGCGCCTTCTCTAGTTGAATTCGTGGAACTGCACTTCCCGCCCTGAACCTGAGGTCCGGGTCGTCGGTTACCCAGTCTCCATACCACTACCAAAAGGTGATAAAGACCCATGGCAACCAAAAAAGCAGCAGCCAAGAAGGCACCCGCAAAGAAAAAAGCAGCGAAGAAAGCTCCGGCCAAAAAGCCGGCAGCCAAAGCGCCAGCTAAGGTGAAGGCCATCTCTACCAAGATGACCAAAACCCAGATCGTTGGCAGCATTGCTGACAACACAGGGCTCAGCAAGAAGCAGGTATCCGATGTGATGCAGCAGCTTGAAAACCTCATCGAGGGCAGCATCAAGAAGCGCGGTGCTGGTGAGTTTACCATTCCGGGCTTGATGAAAGTCACAACGGTACGTAAGCCCGCGGTCAAGGCACGCAAGGGCATTAACCCGTTCACGGGTGAAGAGACCATGTTCAAGGCGAAGCCTGCGAGCACAGCTGTAAAAATCCGGCCGCTGAAGAAAATGAAGGAGTTCGCCAACTCCTGATCCGGCCGAGTGTCCCCGGACTCCGTTCCGGGGACACCTCACCCCTCTGGCAACTCCCTGTGCTGCTGCGCTACGGGACGATCAAACACCACGTCACCCCCAGCCCCATGGTTTAAACCCCGGCACTTTTCGGGTACCCTGCGCCCCCTGTTTTTTCCCTTAATTTGCAGACCAGGTTGGGCCGTTAACAGGTTCCCGCCGGGAGAGATCAACGTGCCGCTTTACGATTACCGGTGCACCGAGTGTTCGCATCAGTTGGAAGCCCTGCAGAAACTTGCGGATTCGCCATTGACGACCTGCCCCGCCTGCAACGCTGAAGCGTTGAAAAAGCAGGTGAGTGCACCGGCCTTCCGCCTTGCGGGCAGTGGCTGGTACGAGACGGATTTCAAGACCGGTAACCAGAAAAACCTGGCGGGAGAGGGCGGATCCGACAAGGGCGGAGAAGGCAAGACCGAGTCAGGTTCTGCCGGTAACAAGGCAGACGGCAAGTCGAGTTCTGCCGCGGGCTCTGCTGGAGAAGCAAAGAAAGCACCGGAAAAATCCGGTGGCACACCGGCGGCGTGATCGCCCCAGGGAATTCCCCGAGGATGGGTTGGAAAGGGTATGCGTACTCATTACTGCGGCTCAATTAGCGAGTCTGACATTGACAGCACGGTAACCCTGTACGGTTGGGTTGACCGGAGACGGGACCACGGGGGAGTGATATTCCTCGATATGCGCGATCGTGAAGGCATCGTTCAGGTTGTTTTTGACCCTGATACCGAGGCTGCTTTCGAACTGGCGGATAGGGTGCGCAGCGAGTACGTACTCAAAATCACCGGTCGGGTGAGGGCGCGTGGGGAGGGTACGATCAATCCCGCCATGGCGACCGGCACCGTCGAAGTACTGGGTAAAGAATTGGAGCTGCTCAGCGAGGCAGCAACACCACCGTTCCCGCTGGATGCCCACCATGCCGTGGGCGAGGATGTGCGGCTCAAGTTCCGCTACATGGACTTACGCCGTCCGGAGATGCAGCGCAATCTGATTTTCCGGTCTCGGTTGACATCGTCGATCCGGAAGTTCCTCGACGACAATGGTTTCCTGGATATCGAAACCCCCATCCTTACCCGCGCGACACCGGAAGGTGCCAGGGACTATCTGGTCCCCAGCAGGACCCACAGTGGCGAGTTTTTCGCCCTGCCCCAGTCCCCCCAGTTGTTCAAGCAGCTGCTGATGGTGTCGGGCTTTGATCGTTACTATCAAATTGCGCGCTGTTTTCGCGATGAGGATTTACGCGCCGACCGGCAGCCCGAGTTCACGCAGATTGACCTGGAGACCTCTTTTCTGGAAGAGGCCGACATCATGGCTCTAACCGAGGAACTGGTGCGATCCCTGTTCTCGGAGCACCTTGATGTTGATCTGGGTGAATTCCCCCATATGACCTGGCATGAAGCCATGGAGCGTTATGGCTCCGACAAGCCCGACCTCAGGATCGACCTGGAGTTGGTGTCCATTGACGACCTTATGGCGGACGTCGAATTCAAGGTATTCAGTGGCCCGGCGAAAGATCCTGCAGGCAGGGTGGTGGCATTGAAGGTGCCCGGTGGCGCCGTGCTGTCCCGCAAGGAAATAGACGATTACACACGTTACGTGGGTGTCTATGGCGCCCGCGGCCTGGCCTGGATCAAAGTCAATGAATTGGCCAAAGGGTTGGAAGGTCTGCAATCGCCCATCCTGAAGTTCATGCCAGAGGCTGTGGTGGAAAGCCTGATGACCCGGCTGGAGGCGGCCGACGGAGACATTATTTTCTTCGGCGCTGATCGGAGGGCTGTGGTCAACGAATCACTGGGTGCCCTGCGCCTGCGAGTTGCTGAGGATCTGGGTCTGGTGCGCGAGGGCTGGGCACCTCTGTGGGTAGTGGATTTCCCCATGTTTGAGGATGACGGCAAGGGCGGCCTGACACCGCTACACCACCCGTTTACGGCACCGGCCTGCGATGAGGCGACGCTGCGCCAGAATCCCGCGGAGGCATTGTCCCGCGCCTATGACATGGTGCTGAACGGCACTGAATTGGGTGGCGGGTCTATCCGTATTCACCGTCCTGATATGCAGCGGGCGGTGTTCGAAGTGTTGGGTATCGATGACCGGGAAGCGGCCGAGAAATTTGGTTTTCTGCTGACCGCGCTGGAGTATGGGGCGCCACCCCATGGCGGGCTGGCTTTCGGGCTGGACCGGATGGTCACGTTAATGGTGGATGGCCAGTCGATAAGGGATGTCATTGCGTTCCCCAAAACCCAGACTGCGGCCTGCGTAATGACCGATGCTCCGGGTGCCGTGGGCGAGCAGCAACTGAAGGACCTTCACATCCGGTTGCGGCAGGCGCCTGCTGCGCCAGCAGAGTAGCGGGTATTGCTGCGGTTTCTGTGACGCGGGCGCCGGTTTCGGTCAGAATAGCCCGACCACCAGGGAGCAGCGATGACCACGATCCTCGGTATTGATCCCGGCTCAAGGAAGACCGGCTTTGGCGTTGTCGAGACCGACGGTGCCTCAGCGGTCTACGTGACCAGCGGCATCATCCGTCTACCGGTCGACGAGCCCCTGGGACCAAGGCTGGGGGTGCTGTTTACCGAGCTGAATACTATTATTGACGAGTTCCGGCCCGATGAACTGGCCATCGAGCAGGTGTTCCTGGCGCGCAGCCCCGATGCGGCCCTGAAACTGGGGCATGCCCGTGGTGCCGCCATGACAGCCTGTGTGCACAGGGGCATGGCAGTGCACGAGTATGCGGCCCGCCAGATCAAGCAGGCGGTGGTCGGTACCGGGGCGGCGAGCAAAGAGCAGGTGCAGCATATGGTGAAGACATTATTGAAATTGCCCGCCGCACCCAAGGAGGATGCCGCCGATGCCCTCGCAGCGGCGCTCTGTCACCTGCACTCTCGCCAGGGACTGCAGTCCATGCCTGCCAGGGCTCGCAGCCGTGGCAGGTTCCGGTAGGGTCGCTCCATGATCGGTTTTTTACGCGGGCGATTGCTGGTCAAACAGCCCCCCGATATTGTTCTGGACGTGGCAGGTGTCGGGTATGAGGTACAGGTCCCCATGACCACGCTGTTTGCTCTTCCCGCCCTGGGTGAGGAGGTGACCCTGCTGACCCATTTTGTTGTTCGTGAAGATGCCCAGCTGCTGTATGGCTTCGTGGATGAGGTTGACCGGCGCCTGTTCAGAGAACTGATCAAGGTCAGTGGCGTCGGCCCCAAGCTGGCCCTTGCCCTGCTGTCGGGGATGGATGCCAGGGCCTTCGCCCAGTGTTTGCAACGGGATGATGTAGCCACGTTGGTGGCACTGCCGGGGGTCGGGCGCAAGACTGCCGAGCGGTTATTGGTTGAAATGCGGGACAAAGCGGGTAAGTGGCTGGAAGAACTGAGTCCGGGCGAGGTGTCCCGGGTCGCGCCAACGGCAGCCGCTGCGGATCATCGCGGCGAGGCGGAACAGGCGCTGGTGGCCCTGGGCTACAAACTGGCGGAGGCGTCCCGGCTGGTGGCCGGGGTCGACGATGAATCCGTAACCTCCAGTGAAGACCTGATTCGCCGCGCGTTGCAGGCCGCAGCACCCAGGGGTAATCGATGACCATCGAAACTGACCGACTGATTGCCCCGGAGTCCGGTGACCGGGGCGAGGAGCAGGTGGATCGCGCCATTCGGCCCCGATCACTTGCCGATTACCTGGGCCAACGGGCGGTCCGTGAACAGATGGAAATTTTTCTCGCCGCGGCCCGGCAACGGGGCGAACCCCTGGACCACACATTGATTTTCGGTCCCCCGGGACTGGGGAAGACAACCCTCGCCAGCATCATTGCCCACGAGATGGGTGTGGCATTAAAGACCACCAGTGGACCCGTGCTGGAAAAAGCCGGGGATATCGCGGCCCTGATGACCAACCTGGAGGCCGGGGATGTTCTTTTTATCGATGAGATACACCGGCTCAGTCCCTACGTCGAGGAGATACTGTACCCAGCGATGGAGGACTATCAGCTCGATATCATGATCGGTGAAGGCCCGGCGGCCCGTTCCATCAAGCTGGACCTGCCGCCCTTTACCCTGGTGGGGGCCACTACCCGCGCTGGGCTGCTGACGTCGCCCCTGAGAGACCGTTTCGGCATTGTCCAGCGCCTGGAATTCTATGAGGTGGCCGACCTGGCGCAGATTGTTGCCCGTTCCGCCCGCCTGCTGGACATACCCGTTGATGATGCGGGGGCCCTGGAGATCGCCCGAAGGTCCCGGGGGACTCCCAGGATCGCCAACCGCCTGTTACGGCGTGTCCGTGACTATGCGGAGGTTAAGGCCGATGGACAGGTAACCGAGTCCATAGCCCAGTTGGCTCTGGATATGCTCAATGTGGATCAGTTGGGTCTGGATCATCTCGACCGCCGGCTACTGCTGATGCTGATTGAAAAGTTTGAGGGTGGCCCGGTAGGAATCGACAGTCTTGCCGCTGCCCTGTCTGAAGAGCGCGGCACCCTTGAGGATGTTCTCGAGCCCTATCTGATTCAACAGGGGTATTTGATTCGCACCCCCAGGGGCCGCATGGTGACCCAGGCGGCTTATCGGCACTTCGGGCTGACAGCGCCACAAAAGAGCGACCACCAGAATCTGCCCCTGAACCTGGAGGGTGAGGACAGGTGACGGCCCAGTCCGCGGAATTTTCCATTCCGATACGGGTCTATATTGAGGACACGGACGCCGGAGGGATTGTCTACTACGTCAACTACCTCAAATACTTCGAGCGGGCGCGCACCGAATATATGCGCTCTTTCGGCTACGACAAGGCGGCACTGCCAGCCGAGGGGGTCATGTTTGTGGTCAGCAAGGCCAGCCTGCATTACCGAAGCCCCGCCAGGTTGGACGAAGCCCTTGAGGTTACGGCCCGGGTGGCCGAGGTGGGGGGTGCGACCATGACCTTTGTCCAGACCATCGAACGTGGCGGCGAATGTCTGGTGACGGGTGAAGTGGTCATTGCCCTGGTCAATCGGGAAACCGGCCGGCCCCAGCGTTTGCCCAAGGCGCTGCGCGCGAAGATGGGAGTTTGACTTGCAACAGACAGAGGGAAGCATGAGGTGAGCGAGGAACTGGGTATTCTTGAGTTGATCATTGGGGCGAGTCTCACCGTCCAGTTGGTCATGCTGATACTCCTGCTGGCTTCGGTATCGTCCTGGTACCTCATTGTGCAGCGGCTCATGCTGTACCGCAGGATGAGCGATGAACAGGTCAATTTTGAGGAACATTTCTGGTCGGGGGTCGATCTCGCGCAGATCTATCGCGAGGGCAACCAGGCGCTCGCCGATGGCGCCACGCCCATCGGTATGGAAAGTATATTTCGGGCCGGGTTCAAGGAGTTTTCCAGGCTGTCCCAGCAGTCCGACATTGAGGCGGACGCCATTTTGGAGGGTGCCCGGCGCGCGATGCGAGTGGCCACGCTGCGGGAGAGTGACCGGCTGGAGGCCAGCCTCCCTTTTCTGGCGTCGGTGGGTTCCACCAGTCCCTACATTGGCCTGTTTGGCACCGTCTGGGGGATCATGCACTCGTTTCGCGGCCTGGCAAACGCCACCCAGGCGACCCTGGCGACGGTAGCGCCCGGCATTTCTGAGGCATTGATTGCGACCGCCATGGGCTTGTTCGCGGCGATTCCAGCGGTACTCGCCTACAACCGTTTCGCGGCTAGGGCAGACAGCCTGATCAATCGCTACGACACCTTCGTAGACGAATTTTCTGGCATTCTCCAGCGGCAGACCTATGCCCAGCGTGCCAGGCGCAGCGCAGGATAGCTGCCATGCGAAAACGCCGGGCGGTTGCAGAGATCAACGTGGTGCCCTACATCGATGTGATGTTGGTGTTGCTCATCATTTTTATGGTGACGGCACCCATGTTGATGCAGGGGGTGCAGGTTGACTTGCCCGATGCGCCGGCCGAGCCGGTGGAGAACCAGGACAGTGAACCCCTCATCGTTTCGGTGGATAAGGCAGGGCGTCTCTACATCAATCTGGGTCGCAACGATAAGCAGGCTCTGGAACTCGCGACCATTAAACAGCGGGTATCCGCGGTATTGCGCCGGGATCCCGATAAGCCGGTGCTGGTATGGGGAGATGCCGCCGTTCCCTATGGTCGGGTTGTGGAAGTGATGACTGCGGTGCAGGCCTCGGGGGCCGCGTCCGTCGGCCTGGTAACAGAGGAGCCGTCGGACAGGTGAGTAGCTTTTCTGACCGGCTGCGATGGTTTGGTACCCCGGTGGTGGTGACGGTCATTATCCATGGCTTGGTATTGGCCCTGCTGCTGGTGCGCTGGGCCAACCCCCAGACCGTGGAAGCCCGGGTCGCAACACCGGTGGCGATCAAAGCCACGCTGGTTACCGCCGAATCCCTGCAGCCAAACCCCAAGCCCATGCCCAAACCCAAACCAAAGCCAAAACCCAAGCCCAAGCCGGAAGCCACACCCCAGCCGACTCTGGCTGAGGCGACTCCAGAGCC
>JAAXJC010000098.1 GCA_012270045.1 Luminiphilus sp. | reverse complement strand
TACTAGCCCCCGGCACACATCTCCACTTAATGGCCGCCATTGTATAGAAATCCGGTCAGCGTCGATTTGCCGCTGCTGCCCAGGCTGTCCTGGATTTCATAGGCACTGCCACCAGGCATAAAAAACAGGGTAGCTTTGGCCAGGTCTTCGGTTGAGCAGTCATTGAATTCGGCTAAGGTCAGGGTGACGTAATTCAGGCTGTCGTCTCCCGCCCAACTGCTGCCGGTGGCATTCAAGGGGGTGCTGCTGCCCGGCGCCCGGGCACCGGTTTTCCAGAAATCAATGAGCGCCTCCGCCCAGAGTCGGCTGCTGGCGCCGGTACCGTTGCCCACGTAAATGGCAACGTCGGTACCGTCGATGACCTTACAGGCGCTACCACCGCCCCCGCCTCCTTTACCGGGTTTTCCACCCCGCGCAGCGTGGGTGGGAACGGCCGAAAAGAGGGACAGAATGATGAGCGCAGCGACGGCAGCTCTCACCCCCGTTACCACGGAAAACTCTGATACTCGATACCCTGGAAGAAAAATATTCATAAGACGGCCTCACAATCCTTGTTTGCCGATGCCATGGGAAACGCTACTTCGGGCCTGTGTAAGTAGATTCAGCGGCCTGCGTTGTCCCGCCGCGCCGATAATACGCTTGGGGTTGTTTTGGGACAGAGACTGGCCTTGTCCTGCTTTTGCACAGCTTTGCCCTGTGACCCAATGTAGACCATATGGAAGCCTGTGCAAGGAATATTTGAATTTATGTGAATAGGCCGCGTTGAGAGGGCGTTTCCTATCGACGCATGGTCGCTGTCAGTGCCGCTACGGGGTTGCGCCCTGACTACGATGGTATCCGCAATGAGAAAGGTGGTGATCTTTCGGTTTATTGCTGATGGCAAAAAGCAAAAAAAAGCCGCGACTGGGGTCGCGGCTTTGCGTGCTCGGTAGACGCTACAGCGCGAGCTTGATACGTCCGTACCAGATTTGACCCCTGGGATCGTGGTGCTTGGGGTCGTAGGAGAAGTTGGCCGCGTCATAGACCGCCGGCGCGTCTTCATCGGTGATGTTCTTGCCCCCCAGGGTGATGATCGCCTCACTGTTACCCAGACTGAAGGTATAGGAGTACTGCAGGTCCAGGGTCATCCAGCTGTCAATTTCCTGTGAGAAGCCATTGGCGGCCACCGCGTCGGGCACAACTCGTGTGGTCTCATAGCTGGAGGTATAGAAGCCCAGCAGCGCCAGCTTGTGATTGCCCATGCGCCAGTCCGCGGTGACATTCACCTTGGTCTCCGGCATGGAGCGGGCGAAGTTGTCAAAGTTGAAGTAGCCGGCGACGTCCTGAACCCCGGTTGCGCCATCGCAGCCCCGGGCATTGGGGCCGGTACAGGGGATTTCGTAGCTCAGGAAGTGGGTGGCTGACATGCGCAGCCCGAACTCACCGGCGTTCGAGGGGATCATCCAGTCGGCGGTCAGGTCGATGCCGTCGGTGGTCACCTCCTGTGCGTTAAGGTATTCAACATTGACCCCGGCCAGTGTGCCCGCGTCATCCCGGATGACATCGGGCCCGGTGGGGTTCTCGTTGAGCTTGCCCTGGGCGTTTTCAACCGTAATCACGTCTTCGTACTCGAAGCGCCAGTAGTCCACCCGGAAGGTCAGGGTATCGGTGGGTGTGAACACGGCACCGAAGTTGAAGTTGGTGGAGGTCTCGGGTTGCAGGTTGGTGTTGCCCTGGGAGTTGACCCGGACGAACAGGGCGCTGCTGGAACCGGTCAGGGGATCCACCAGACCCTGCAGGCCGGTTTCCTGGTTATAGACCTGGACCAGTGACGGCTCCCGGAAGGCCGACGAGGCGGATGCCCGCAGCACCAGCCAGTCGGTGGCCTGCCAGCGCAGGGCCAGCTTGGGATCGAGACTGCTGTCGGAGCTCAGGTCCTCGTAACGTACCGCTATGTTGGCTTCCAGCGATGAGGTCAGCGGGAAGTTGGCTTCGGCGAACAGGGCGTAGGAGTCCCTGGATTCGTCGATGGGCAGGCCACCCCCCAGGAAGATCAGGTCCACAGGGATGGTCTCGCCGGTGGCGGGATCAATGCTCTGGGTATACAGCTCGTTGCGGGTGGCCGAGTAGCTCTCCTCCCGCCATTGGGCGCCGGCGGCGAAGCCGACCGGACCGGCATTCATCTCAAACAGGTCGCCACTGACCACGAAGTCCGCGACCGTCAGGTCGGTCTTTTTGTTGGTGAAGGTCTGGTAGCTGAACCAGTCGATCAACTCAGGCGAGTTCGAGCTGGGATCAAAGGGACTGAAGGATTCCGTGCCGCTGGGACCGCCATTGCCAGCCAGGGCCGCATTCAGTCGTGACGCGATGGTATCGGGCTGATACACCTCCCGGTCATTCTCCGAGTAGGTCAGTGCGCCCATCCAGCTCCAGCCACTGCCAAACTCACCGTCGAGTTGCAGGGAGGCACGCAGGGTGTCGCTATCCCGGGGAGCCAGGGGCGAGGGGGCCTCGGCGCCCAGGGGGCGACCATACCAGCGCACTGGCACGTTGAAGGGGCTGCCGGCGTTGCCGGGCAGAATGGTGGGAAAGGTCAGCGCCGGGTAAGAGGGCGACTGTGGGTTGTCCTTCACCTCGTGGTGGGTCCAGCCCAGTTCCGCGGTCAGTGACAGGGTGTCGGAAAAATCGTGGGTCAGGTTGCCGTACAGCTGCTGCTTTTCTTCCTTGTTGACGATGTTGAAGCGCGGGCCATACAGGAAGCCGCATTTGCCGCCACCACCGGTGCCCGGTCCGAATGCTCCCTCAGGCACAAAGGGGGTGCCCGGGGCACCGCCGTTGGCGCTGCAGGCGGGGTCCGGTACGGTCTCGAGAAAGCCATAGTTGCCCGCGTAAGCGCCGGTACCGGTCGCTCCGGGGCCCAGGGTCAGGAAGCTCCTGCCCAGTGAGCTGATGGCGTTTTCGGTGGTATAGGGACGCTCTGCGGAACTCAGGGGATCCTGGCTGATGTAGGTACCGGCCAGGGTGACCCGGGTGCGGTCCGTGCCGAAGCCCGCCAGGATGTTGACGTCATACTTACCTGCGCCGCCATCACTGATCTCTTCATAGCCGGTGGAAAATTCCACGCCCTCAAAGTCATCTCGCAGAATGAAGTTGACCACGCCAGCAACCGCGTCAGAACCGTAGGTTGCGGTCGCCCCTTCTTTCAGGATTTCGACCCGCTCCAGTGCCGCCATGGGGATGGTGCTGGTGTCCACGAACACGCTGCCGTCGTTTGCAGTCGCGGCCGTGATGGTCTGGCGCTTGCCGTTCACCAGCACCAGGGTTGAGGTCAGGCCCAGGCCCCGCAGGTTGACGTTGCTGGTGCCCTGGGTTTCACCCGAGGTGAAGGAGTCGGGGTTATTCTCGGTGCCGGAGCTTACCGAGAGCTTACTGGTCAATTCGCCGACATCGACGGCGCCGGAATTGACGATGTAGTCGTTGGAGAGCACTTCAACGGGCGAGGCCTCGTCTTCGCTGGTGGAGGCGATGTAACTACCTGTGACAACGACCTCCTCAACCACGTTGTCCTGGGCCAGCACGGCGTTACTGACCGCCAGGCACAGGGGCGCTGCGGCAAAGCCGAGCAAGCGCTGGCGTAGGATGCTGGAAGGTAACCTCTTATTCTGCATATTGGTGTTCTCCGTAAATAAAAAACAGTGTCAGCCGGTCCTGGAGGCCCGGGCAACCAAGAGCGTAGCTTAATTAAAATGTGAACTGGTTGGCAAAACGCGGCGGCCAGTGGCATCAGTGACCGGCCCCGCGGGCATCAGAGGCTGGCCATACGGTGCCTGCTTTCAGCTCTCGCCGGTCAAGCTGCAGTGCCACCGGTTCATGCCGCGAATCCAGCGATCGTAGTCGGCGGTTTTGCGCTGCATGTAGTCGACGACTTCCGGGTGGGGCAGGATCAGGAACGTCTCCTCGTCCAGGCCCTCTACCACCGCCTGGGCGACATCTTCGGGCTCCAGCATGCCGTCACCGGCGGCTGCCTTGATCTGTTCACTGCCGGGATCGTCATCGGCCACAGCGGTCATCGCGGTCCGCACGGCCTGGGGGCACAACATCGACACCCTGATGCCCCGATGGCCGTAAGTCAGGGCCAGCCATTCACCAAAGCCAACCGCTGCGTGCTTGGTTACCCCATAGGCGGCGCCGCCGATCTGGTTGAGCAGTCCGGCTGCCGAAGCGGTATGCAGAAAGTAGCCGCCGCCGCGCTCGGTCATTCGCGGAATGAGATGACGCGCCGCATAGACATGGGACATGACGTTGACCTCCCAGCTGGCGAGCCACTCCTCGTCGGGCGACTGCTCGCTGGGGCCCAGACCCACCCCGGCGTTACTGCAAAACAGGTCGATGGCCCCGACCTGATCTTCGGTCTCTGCGATGACCCTTTGGATATCGGCTTCACGGCTGACATCCGCGGTCATGGCAAGACAGTCACTCATGGCCGCGGTTTCGGCAACGTGGTCGGCGTTGATGTCCACCGCAACAACCCGACCTGCCCCCTCTGTGACGAACCGCTGCACCAGGGCCCGGCCAATACCGCTGCCGGCGCCGGTGACCACTACAATCTTTCCGTTTACCTTCATGTTCCAGACCCCGTTTGGGTGTTGAGCTGCGACTCTACCGGCCACCGTAGCACGTTGGCCCAGGAATGATTCACAGCGGTTTCAGCTTACTGTTCGCGGTTGAATACCGGCGGACGTTTCTCAAGAAACGCATTCATGCCTTCAGTGGCATCCGCCGTGCCCATGTTGTCCATGACGGCCTGGGATTCCGCCGCCAACAGGTCGCTGAAGCTGCGCTCCTCACTGCCAATCAGCACATCCAGCATACTGCGCACTGCACCGGCGGGCTGACGGGCCAGTTCCTGTGCCAGGGCGATGGCCCGGTCTTTCAGTTCAGCCAGGGGCCAGATCTCCTGCACGAGGCCGATACGCAGGGCCTCCGGGCCAGAGATTTTCTTGGCCCTGAGGATCATGTCCAGGGCGTGGTCCCGACCGACACAGCGCACCAGTCGGGCGCTGCCACCCCAGGCGGGCACGGCGCCCAGGTCCATCTCCGGCAAACCGATCTGGGCACCGGTTTCCGCCGCCAGCCGGAAGTGACAGCCCAGGGGTATCTCCAGTCCGCCGCCCAGGCAGTAACCGTACAGGGTGACCACCGAGGGCTTACCCATGTGTTCGATGGCAGCGATGACCCTGTGGCGCTGGGCAAACAGCGCCTCCGGGCCACCGGCCCGGGCGATGCCTTCACCCATCTGTTTCAGGTTCATACCCACGGAAAAGTTGTCTTCCCCGGCGCCGGTCAGGACCCAGCTTCTGATCGCGTTATCGGCGGCTATCTCGTTGACCACGACCTCCAGTTCGTCGATGAACTCCAGGGACATCCGGTTGTAGGGCGGGTCTTCGAGGGTAACGACGCCGATCCCATCCTGCTGGGTGAAGGAGAGTGTTGAGGGCATGGACGACCTCCGGTTGGGGAATTGATAGATGGACGGGTGGCGTTCGCGGGTACTGCGCTGTTGTGAATTGTCTCAGCCCAGCCCCAGGGCCTTGGCCTCTTTTGCCAACACCGCAGCGACCGGGGGGTGTTCCCGCACCGCCGTGATCAGGGCAGCGAGCGCGGGCCATCGACCGCCATCGACCTCATAGCCGGCGTAGGCGGCGTTAAAAAACGGCGAGGCGATGCTCA
>JAAXJC010000190.1 GCA_012270045.1 Luminiphilus sp. | reverse complement strand
GTGGTATGGAACTGGTTAAAGCGCAAACCATTTTCCGCCAGCTGGGTAAAAGTCGGCGTCTCAATCGCACCGCCGAAGGGCTCCGTTGCGCCAAAGCCAATATCGTCGATCAGTACGATGACCACGTTGGGGGCACCCTCTGGGGCAGTGACATTGAAAGGTGGCGGCGCCGTTACATTGCGGGCATCCAACTCGGTAATGGGCTCAGCCACGGGTGGCTGGATGGGTAAGGAGGTGCGGTCCAGATCCTGTGCGGCCAGGTGGCCAGCAAGGCTCAGGCTTACAGCAAAACCGCCAACCACGGGCGCCAAAACAGTGCGTGCTTTCATGCAGGTGATACCCCTGTATCGTTATTTGTTATGCCTCTTAAGGTACAGAAAAAAAGCGCGATATCCACCCCATTAGTCGGCCTTATCCCCCGTTTCGCCGCTGTCACCACAATTTGCGTCGCACAGTGTCAGAGGCCTACCCCAATGCGGGTGGCTAAGATGGCAGCGCTGCCTTGCCGCCCTTCACGAGGTGAATACCGAGCCCACCGTTGGCAAGCTCGGTAACGCGTCCATACGACTGAAGGTCGTTTGGCTGATCTGGCGAGACGCTTATTAGGCCTGGAGACCCAGGCCAACCGGAACGAAACCCCCTACCCCCTTGGCATTAGCGAGACGCTCGGCTCGCCTGGATACCCCGGTAAACAAAATGGCCAAAGGCAAGCCACAACAACAGGTAGGCAAAGGTGAACCCTGAGCTATCTACCCAAACACCCCACACGACCCCCAGCACGGGCAGCATGGCGAGCCAGTGACCCGTCACCCAGGCGCCGTGCTGCCAGGAAATCAACAGGGCACTGACCGCCGAAACCAGCATCAGCCCGGAAAACAGCCAGAGGGCAGGCTCGTAAGCAAACATCAAAGCGCCCGCGACAAGTGCCACGAGGCCCGCAATGGTGTGGGTCAGGACATCCCAGGTCCAAATTGTGCTGCGTTCGGTCATTGGCAGAAGGTGGCGACAAACGGGGCCATAGATTAGCAGAGATTGGAGCCACTCCCCTTTTTTGTGGCTGGCAGCAGACTGGCGGTTATCGCCACGAGGCGACGCAGGGGCCACCGGTATTTGGATAGACTAAGCCCTTCGGCATCCCTGCGAATAATGTCCGGCATTCAAGCCGAACTTGGGCGCGCCAATCTCCCGGGTATCCAGCACAGGCCGAATAGACGCTAACACCGCCGGTAAACGCCCTGGCCTGCCGGCGCTTTTGTCCCTAACGCTACAGGTCGGTTTGTCAGCAGCGAAAAAGCTTCCGCAGGCGCTGGTTTTGTTTTACAACAACGGCAGCATTGGTTCCGCTGGAGAGCCCTCTTGGAGTTCCACCCTGTCACCGCCGCCCTGGGCGCCGAGGTCTCCGGTATAGACTTGGCGCAGCCCCTGGACACACCAACTGCCGACGCTCTGCACGCCGGACTGGTACAACACCAGGTGCTATTCTTTCGGGATCAGGACCTCAGCCCGAGTGCGCACCTGGCCCTGGCGGAAGCTCTTGGCGAGGTTGATCCCGGGCACCCGGTTTATCCCCACGTCGAGGGCTACCCGAGTATCGTGAAACTCCTCGCCGATGCGGATCATATTCCCGACACCGAGGACTGGCACAAGGACCTCACGTTCCGTGCTGAGCCGGCCTTCGCCAGTATCCTTCGAGCGGTCGAGGTACCCGCTGTTGGGGGTGACACCCTATGGGCGAGCATGAGTGCAGTCTACGACAGCCTGTCGGCAGGCTGGAAAGCAGATCTGGAGAGCCGCATGGCTATCCATGACATGGGTACCTTCCGCAACGATTATCTCCGTCGAGGTGGCATTGATGCGGTCAACGCCGGACTGAGTGAAACCGGCTCGGCAGTGCATCCGGTGGTTGGCGTGCATCCGGTCTCGGGCTTGAAGTACCTGAACGTGAACCAGTCCTTCACCCGACACATCGTTGACCTGAACCAGGGCCCCAGCGATGAAATGCTTCAGTATCTG
Organism: Luminiphilus sp.; assembly: GCA_012270045.1. Lineage (GTDB taxonomy): Bacteria > Pseudomonadota > Gammaproteobacteria > Pseudomonadales > Halieaceae > Luminiphilus. The sequence goes on along the minus strand of JAAXJC010000190.1, from coordinate 3,706 downwards.
TTTCAGCAAGTGCGCAAACCGGAGTTCCAGGTGCGCTTCAGGTGGCGTAACAACTCCATAGCCATCTGGGACAACCGCATTACCCAGCACTATGCCGTCTGTGACTACCTGCCCCATAGACGGCATATGCAGCGGGTTACGATCAGTTCGGACCGGCGGGAGTGACAGAGTTAAGCCAATTCTCCACAGAACATTTACCGGCCTCAGTAATAGACTGGAGCGCAGAAGGTATTCTGGCAACATGGCGTCTGCAATGAATTGGGAACGGCGCGAGTTTAAGCCGTGACTCCGATTTCTCCGCCAGCCCACGCACGCCCCGTTCACTTTGTTTCTGTTGACGCAGAGAATGTTCAGCCAGGTCGGCGTCGGGCCTCACACACGGTTGGCGTTTACATCGGACCTGACGAACGCTAGCATGTCATATGACATGCAAGGTGGTGGATATGAGCGAAGACAGTGGCAAATCATCAGGTGCAGCCGTACCGATTGCTGTTGATCGAAGACTGCTTGCGGGTGAAGGTCTGAGTGCCGGCGATCTCTCCGAGTTTGACGATGAGGATATCTCTCCCGAGGACCCGGCGGCAGATTTCCAGATGCACAATGTTCACACGGGCAGCATTATGGTGTCTGTTTACGAAGCAGGACCCGGAAAAGTCAGAATCGAAGGCTCGGTTTACGACGAATTCATTACCATCCTTGAGGGCAGGTTGATCTTGACGCCCGACGTGGGTGGCGAATATGAGTACAAGGCGGGTGATTCGCTGGTCGTACCCAAGGGCTATCGAGGCGGGTGGGAAATGCCTGAGCGCTACCGCGAACTGATTGTCGTGGATACTGAATTCATGCGGGACGAGCCAGAGGCTGGTGGCCCATAGCCTACCCGTTGGTCACAGATTCAACACCCACATTGTGTCAGTAATGTACTGCTCCCGCCGCTTCGATAGATAATTCAAGCAACTCCCTGTGCCACCAGAAATACGGACATGATGACACCCGAATACATTCAGACCTTGCGGCGGTTGATGGAATTTGAGGCTTCACGCAAAGAGCCCCCTGAGGGCTTCCCCGCGTTACCCGACATTCCTGCCGGCCGGTATACAGACCCCCGCTTCTACCAACTGGAGCGGGAATATATCTGGCGGAAATCCTGGCTGCTGGCCGCGCATATCGACGAAATACCGGAGCCGGGCTGCTACATGCTCTGGGACAATGCCGGGCAGCCAGTCGTTATCGTTCATGCTGATACCGGGACCATCAATGCGTTTTACAACACCTGTAGTCATCGGGGCGCACCAGTAGTCACTGATGAGCGCGGAAAATCCCGTCGCCTGACCTGCAAATATCATGGCTGGAGCTACGATCATGAAGGTGAACTCAGGGGCATCCGCGATCCGCAGGACTTCCGTGACTTTGACATGTCCTGCCGCGGCCTACGGAAGGTGCGCTGCGAACAGTTTGGCAACCTGATTTTTGTCAACTTCGACCCTGAGGCGATCAGCTTGCTGGAATGGCTGGGGCCAATCGCTGACGAATGGGCTGAGTTCCAGTTTGACAACTGTCGTCTGGCGGCCAGAGCCATTTTCGATTTGGATTGCAACTGGAAAATCGCCATGGAGGCCAATACCGAGGTCTACCATGTGCGCAGTATTCATCCTACTACCATAGCCCCCATCCTCGACGATCGGCGCAATGTAAATACCCTCTACCCCAATGGCCATGGCCGAATGATTGCCCCGACACCCCAGGGCAAGTCCAGTCTTGATGCTGTCGCTGTCCCGGATAACATCGTGGAAATAGCCACGGTCGGTGAGATCGCGCGCACCTGCACCCAGTCATATGGCTTGTTCCCAAATTGGGTGTCCCCACTCAGCCAATACGTTATTCCGCCCCTTTTATTCTGGCCCAACGGCATCAACAGATGCCGCATGGAAACCTGGACCATGGCGCCGCAATGGCCGGAGGGCCATAAACCGGATTTGTGGACGGTTAACGAGGGCAGCGAACTCTGCCAGGTGCTTGTTGAGGACACCCAATTCGGTGAAAAGATCCAGCAGTCGATGGAGTCCTACGGTTTTGAGGGGGTTCCCCTGAGCTACCAGGAGGCACGTATTTACCACTGGAACCAGGCGGCAGATAAAATGATTGGCCCAGACAATATTCCTGAGGAGCTGCGCGTACAGCAGGTCATCGGGGAAGAATGGATCTACCCCAACGATCCACGCATCGCGCAACTTTAGCAGGGCGATGTTTGCAGGCCCATAAGTGGGCTCTGGATCGGCCGCTACAGTCTGCTGTCAGCGCCGGTAGTGAATCCTCGCAGCAACGCCGCGACATTCTCCCCCAGTGCTGAGACCGCATACCCCCCTTCGAAGACGAAGACAGTGGGCATGCCCATAGCCTCGATTTGCGCACCCACTTTGAGGTAGTCCTCGGTCTGCAAGCAAAAGGAAGAGATCGGATCTTCAAGGAAAGTGTCCATCCCTGCAGACACCACGAGACAATCGAGCTCACATCGAATTACAAATGCAATGGCCTGCGACAAGGCCTCGCTCCAGGTTGCGTATGTGGTACCCGCGGGCAAAGGCAAATTCAGATTGAACCCATGTCCTTCGCCTTCGCCGACTTCGTCAGCGTGCCCGGCATAGAACGGGTACTCAAATTGCGGGTCGCCGTGTAGGGATGCGAAAACCACATCACTGCGGTCAAAAAAGATTTCCTGGGTGCCGTTACCATGGTGGTAATCGATATCCAGAATGCCCACTCGCTTCGCACCAGCATTCCTCAGCCATTGTGCGGCGATGGCTGCGTTATTCAGAAAACAGTAGCCCCCTGCGTAATTCGGACCGGCATGGTGCCCCGGCGGTCGGCAGAGTGCAAAGGCCGCCCGATCGCCCTGTTCAACCAACTGCGCTGCTGTGAGCGCGATATCGCGGGAGGCAACAATGGCTTCGTAGGTGGTCTGCGTGATTGCCACGCCATCAAAACAGTAGCGGCCAAATTTGGCCACAATAGAATCTGAACTGTCTGCCCGCATCCTGCCCCTTGGCCAGACACAGGCCGTCGGATCACCCTCCAAGCCCAGTTCCTGAAACCCAGCATGAGCGGTCTTAAGAAAGTCGAGATAGTCTGCGTCGTGGACCGCAAGAGCAGTGTCCTCGCCAAATGACACGGGAGTGATGACCGAACCCAGCTGGCTGCCCTCAAGGCTTTTCAGAACGATTTCCGCGCGCTCGGGCTTTTCAAAAGCTGGCAGAAACCTGCCCGGGCCAAGTTCCCAGGATGGTGCGTGCAGGTGATGCGCCTGCGAGGCGACTATTTTCATGTTCTAAGTTACCTCTACCTTGGCAAAAGATCGCCGAACCACTTGAAGCTAACGACGGAAAATCACGTAGCCGAAAAAAGTGACCTGCCGGCACTGTCAGTCCAATGTATGCAACTCTCTTCGCATGATTTTTCCGGTGCTGGTTTTGGGTAAATCATCGACGAACTGCACCGCACGCGGCACTTTGTACGCCGCCAGATGCTCTCTGCAATAGTTAATGATGTCGTCAGAATCAGGCTGCGCGCCGGCTTTGGGCACGATGTAAGCCTTCGCCAATTCGCCCTTCTCCTCGTCTGGAACGCTGCCGACCCCAACCAGAGAAACATCCAGATGCCACGCAACTACACGTTCAAACTCTGCAGGGTACACGTTGTAACCGGCGGT